>JAJTER010000005.1 GCA_021299835.1 Saprospiraceae bacterium
ATTCAGATAAAACGCCTTCTGTAAGATGGAAAACGCAGGACGGTATCCTAATGGTGGGTGGTTCAGACGGGTCTGAAACGGGAAATGATATCGTTACAAAAGATAAATACAGTGCTTTTGAACTGGTATTCGATTTTAAGTTGACGGAAGGTGCTAATTCTGGTATCAAATATTTTGTGGATGAATCTTATGATTCCAATGGAAAATCTGGCGTAGGTCTGGAATTTCAAATTCTGGATGATGCAAAACATCCGGATGCTAAAGAAGGTGTGGTTGGAAACAGAACACTGGGAAGTCTATACGATTTGATCCCTTCTATTAAGGTAGAGCCAAGATTTCAAAAGAAAATTGGCGATTGGAATACAGGTAGAGTGATCGTTTATCCCGATAATAAAGTTCAACATTGGCTAAATGGCTATAAGGTAGTGGAATATGAAAGAAAATCTCCTATCTATAAAGCGTTGGTTGCCCGAAGTAAATACGTTAAATATTCTGGATTTGGTGCTGCCGATGCTGGTCATATCCTTATTCAGGATCATGGAGATAATGTTTCTTTTAAAAACATTAAGATTAGGAAAATAAACTAATAAAGTTTAAATCAATAGCAATGAAAACAAACAGAAGAGATTTTATTAAAAAATCAGTCTTAGCTGGTGCCGCCATTGGCTTCTCTGCTTCTAGTTATGCACGTATCATCGGTGCCAATGACAGAGTGCGCGTAGCTTGTGTTGGATTTTCAGACCGTTTTAAAAGTTCTCACGTTCCTCCATTTAAAGAATTAATGGGCTCAATGAATTTTGAAATGGTGGGTGTTTCTGATATCTGGAAAAAAAGAAGAGAAGACGGTAAGGCTTTTATCGATAAAGCGCTGGGTTCAAATGTTACTATGTATCGGAATAACGACGAACTCTACGCATCTAAAAATGTAGATGCCGTTTTTATGAGTACCGCCGATTTTCAACATGCACTCCATACCATTGAAGCAGTGAAAGCCGGATGCGATATTTATGCTGAAAAACCTCTGGCTGAAACGATGGCCGATAACAGAGCTGTGCTTAAAGCAGTGAAAGAATCAGGTAAAATTGTACAAATTGGTTCTCAAAGAAGAAGCGGCCAGAATTATCATGCAGCCGCTGATTTTATTAAAAGTGGTAAATTCGGCCCTATCGTTATGGTTGAATTAATGTGGAATGTTAATCAACCCGGTCGTTGGAGAAGACCTGAACTGGTTTCTCAACTTAAAGAAGAAGATATCGATTGGAAACGTTATTTGTTAAATAGACCTTTCGAAGCTTTCGACCCAAGAAAATATTTGGAATATCGCTTGTTCTGGCCATACTCCTCAGGTATTCCCGGTCAATGGATGAGTCACCAGATCGATACTGTTCACTGGTTCAGTGGATTAGCTCACCCAAGAAGTGCCGTTGCCAATGGTGGTATTTATCAGTGGAAAGACGGACGTACCAACGCCGATACCTTAACCGTTGTCTTCGATTATGGTCCTGCCGATGATCTGAAATCAGGGTTCCAGGTTCAATTCACCAGCCGTTTCTCAAATGGTGCAGGGGGTACTAAAGAATTGTACTACTCAAACGGTGGTATGATTAATCTCGATACTAATGAAATTTCTTCTGAAGGTGGTATGGGAGAAAGGGAGGCAAAAGCAATGGGTATGCAAGCTAATCTACTACAAAGCTTTAAACTCGAAGGCGATAAAGTGGAAACTGCTGCCAATACAGGGGGTGACCCGCTTACCTTCAATCATATTAAAAACTGGATGGAATGCGTTCGTTCCAGAAAGCAACCTAATGCACCTATTGAAGCAGGTTACCAACATTCTATCGCAACCATCATGTCAACCGCTGCCTATAGAACAGGAGCTCGTGTGACTTTTGATGAGAAAACACAGGAAGTTCTTGCGAATGGAAAACCATTTTTGTATTAAACATTCTTTATAGATAAAGGGGCTGTCCATTCTCTTGGACAGCCTTTTCTATGTCTGATCCTTATCTCTGACTTCGTTATTTTGCCGTTTTTTCTGGGGCTACTAACCTAATATTCATTTTGTGGTAAAATGCAGTCAGTCTTTTTTCCAAACCATTTATATCTGTTCTTAGCAATAAAGCGATAAATGGTATTTCGAAAAGAAAGAGGGAGTAAAAACCCTATTCTACCAAGTAGCGTATAAATACCTCCTAATTTCTTTAGAACGGCTAAAGAAGCGTCGGAATATAAGAAAATTTGTCCATCCATGACTAATATTACGCTGTCTGATGATAGCATCGAGGGGGCTATCTGCTTAACAATATTTTGCCCTGCTTCAGATTGCAAATTTTCATACCTGAAAATTTTTCTTTGATCTCTTTTAATAATCCATTGCACTGAAAAGTGACAAAGATTGCACACCCCATCATAATAAAGAGTGGGTTGTGGATATATTTCAGGTGAAATGTCAATCTTTTTCATGAAGTTTGATTACGTAAAAAGGACAGTGTATAATTCTTCTAATCTTCCAAAAGAGTGAATCTTTATACCGAATCTTTGGGTATCCAGACCTTTCAAATTGTATTTTGAAAGATAAATCGTCTCAAATCCCAGGCGGTCAGCTTCCTGTATTCTTTGCTCAATCCGATTGACCGCTCTGATTTCTCCAGATAATCCTACTTCCCCAACAAAACAGCTTTTTTGTGGAATGGGAACATCTTCCAGTGAGGAAATGAGGGCGGCAACAATGGCCAGATCAATGCCCGGGTCGTCCACTCTAATACCACCGGCAATATTTAGAAAAACATCCCGCTGCCCAAAAGGCAATCCCCCTCTTTTTTCTAAAACCGCCAAAAGCATGCTTAATCGCCTCAAATCAAAACCAGTAGCTGATCTTTGAGGGGTGCCATAGACTGCTTTTGAAACCAAAGCCTGCGTTTCAATCAGCATGGGGCGCATACCTTCCTGGGTAGCAGCAACGGCACTGCCGCTCAGCGTTTCTTCGTGTTGAGAAAGCAAAAGCTCGGAAGGATTGGAAACCTGACGTAACCCTCCTGCCTGCATTTCATAAATACCCATTTCATCGGTAGAGCCAAATCGGTTCTTCAAGGTCCTGAGTATCCGATAGGTATATTGTTGTTCTCCCTCAAATTGAAGGACGGTGTCAACGATATGTTCCAGTAATTTTGGTCCAGCTAAGGTTCCATCTTTCGTTATATGACCGATAAGAAAAACGGGGATATGAGTACTTTTCGCAAATCGCTGGAACTCCCCCGCACACTCTCTGATTTGAGAGATACTTCCCGGCATGGCATCTAAATAGGGTACAGAAAGGGTTTGTATGGAATCAGCAATAATCAGGTCTGGTTGAAAATCTAAGGCGATGGTGCAAATCCGGGTGGCATTGGTCTCTGTCAGAATGTAACATTGAGAAGGATTTCCTCCCAATCGGTCGGCACGCATTTTTATTTGTTCCTCACTTTCTTCCCCAGACACATAGATTACTTTAGCGTTTATTTGTAGCGCAAGTTGAAGAAGAAGAGTAGATTTCCCAATGCCTGGTTGTCCTCCAATGAGAACGAGAGAACCTCTGACTATGCCTCCTCCGAGGACTCTGTTTAGTTCATCGTCACTCGTAACTAATCGAGGGGTATCATTTGATTGAATGTCCGGAAGCGCAATAGGCTGGGGGAGTATCTCATGTGGGGTGCCACTTTTCCAGGCATTCCTGCCTGGCTCCGCAGAAGTGTCTCGTTGGAGCACTTCCTCCTGATACGTGTTCCACTCTCCACAAGAGGGACATTTTCCGGTCCACTTAGGCGATTGTGCTCCACAGGAACTACAAATAAATACTTTTCTAACCTTCGACAATTTTTTATATTTAGTTGGGCCTCGCGTAAGGTAAAATCTTCTTAAATTCTGTAGTAAAATAAGTATCTAACCCTATTACGCCAGCCGTTTTTTGACCAATAATATCTAAACTTCCATTGGGAAAGATACCATTTTCAGGAACATAAATCTCCACTACTTTTCCGACAATCAATATATTACCATTACAAGCTAACTTTTGCTCCTCCTCCAGTTCCAGTCCTATTCGAATGTTGGCTTCCTCCACGTAAGGGGCAATGTGGGATGCTGAAAAATAGGGTGTTAATCCTGTTTTTTCAAATTCTGATACGCCCCAGGGGTAATCAGCAGAGGCTTGGTGGCTAGGGTCGATAAAGGCTTCCGGAACCAAATTTATGGTAAATTTTTTGCGTTCAATGATATTATGATAAGTGTGCCTGGGCACCGTAAGTGGTCTTATGAAAAATCCTAATCTTGCCGGTTGTGCTCCAATATGAACCAAGGAGTTAAATAATCCCAGATTGGTTCTGTTTCTCCCGTCCATCGTACCAACTAAGAAAGGTTGTTTATATCCAGATAATGAATTTATCAGGTTCATTCTGTAAAATCTATCCATGCCAGCCAGTTGTTCTGGCGTAATTAGATGTGGTTGGTTCATATTTTTAAATATAAATTAGTGGGTGAACTAATTTGAGTGGTCCTTAATATAGGCTTCACAGTGTTTTTCCCATTCAGTCAATAAAAGGGATGCTTTGGGTCCTGGTTTCCCCTGACCTATCATCATTCCGTCTACATTAACCACAGGAAGAACTCCTTTAGTCGATGAAGTTATGAATATCTCGGATGCTTTGTCTAGATAATTCAGGGGCACCTCTATTTCGTTGACCTTAAAATGTTTCGAGGCTATGGTAAGAATGTGTTTTCTTGTTATTCCTTTGAGTATCTTTTGAGCAGGGGTGAAAATTTCATCATTAACCACAAAAAAGACATTTGCCCTAACCGTTTCTCTGTAAAACTGACCGTCATGATATAAAATTTCACCGGCACCCGCATTTTTCATCTCTTGTTGAAGCTTTATCCCTGTTAAATAATTAATGGATTTAACTTCAGGAAGTTCCCGTTGAAATAAATGGGTGATTAATTTTATGCCTGTTACATAGTCTTTTTGGGGTACCCATGAAATAGGATGTTGTAAAATCAGGTAATTTGGCGTCGATGGGGTATATCCATCTTCAGAATACCCCCCGGTTAGTAATAATCTTATACCAGCATCAGTCGTATTATTTGCCTCTATCAATGCATAAATCTGCTGGGCCATTTCATCTTTTGTGACAGGAATGGTAAGCCCTAAAATTTGAGCAGATCCGTAAAACCTGTTAAGATAATCATCTAGGAACATGACGGTTTTTTGTCGAACCAAAAAGTAGTCAAAAATACCGTATCCTCTTAAAATACTTAAATCGCTAACGGATAGCTTTACTTCTGAGGAGGCAGTTATCTGACCATTAAAATTATAATAAGTTGACATATCTTCGACGTTTAAAAGATGAATGAGCAAAACAAATATACTAGGTATTGTCCTTACAGAATCTATAAAAAGAAACATATAAAATAAAAAAGTGTTGCCGCAATGCGACAACACAATCAAACTTATTTAAAGGGGCAATTTTTGATTAATTACATTCGGAGAAGCCACAACTTTTGCAAATTAAGCATCCTTCCTTAAATATCAGGCCGTTAGGATCAGCACATTCAGGGCATTCTGCTTCTGAAGCAATGGTTCCGTCCGGGATAAATGCTTTTAAGGATCTTATGACGCCATTTTTCCATGTGTTGATGTAAGATTGTTCTACGGTGAGACCAGAAATTAAATCTACTACATTTAACAAAGGCATTCCATGTCTTAGGACGCCTGAAATAAGTTTTGCATAGTTCCAGAATTCTTTGTTGAACGAGCGGGACAATCCTTCAATCGTAATTTTATAGCCGTCCTTGTCCGTGAACTGGAAATCATACCTGCTTTGACCTTTGTCATCTTTTGCCTTGATTACCCAACCTTGTGTAACGTAATCCGGGAATTTAAAGATATCGACCGCAGCACCGGTAAAAATTTCATAAGGCCTGTTGTGTAAAAGACCAATGACAGCCATCCACGGTTCGTTATTGTTCATAAATCGAACGACTTTTGCATCCAGTATAACAGGTCTTTTCGGAGAGGACGTTTCGGGAAAAGAGGAAGTTGGGAGTTCTGAAGATCCTTCTTTTTTATCGGAAATAAGGACCCCGGAACGAGAACCGTCACGGTAAATGGTGCAACCCTTACAACCTTCCTCCCATGCAGTCTGATAAATCTGACGCACCATCTCCACAGAAGTCTCTTCCGGCACATTTACAGTCACTGAAATAGAATGATCTACCCATTTTTGAATAGCACCCTGCATTTTTACCTTTTGAACCCAGTCCACATCATTTGCGGTTCCCTTATAATAAGGACTCGTGGCAATTATTTTGTCTAATTCGTCGGCAGGTAATTTTTTTACCTTGGCTACATCATAACCATTTATTTGCAACCAATCCAAAAATTTATGGTGGAAAACGTGAAATTCTTCCCAGTGATCCCCCACTTCGTCTATAAAGTTAACTTCGACCTCCGGGTCATTAGGATTAACCTTACGCCTTCTGGTGTAGGAAATCATAAATACAGGCTCTATTCCCGAAGTGGTCTGGGTCATCAAACTGGTAGTACCCGTAGGAGCAATAGTCAATAATGCAATATTGCGTCGGCCATGAACGAGCATTTCCTCATATAAAGTTGGATCAGCTTCGCGTAAACGCTGGATAAATGGGTTGTTTTTTTCCCTTTCAGCGTCAAATACCGGGAAACTTCCTCTGTCTCTTGCAAGATGAACAGAACTTCTATAGGCATTAATGGCCAGTGTTTTGTGAATTTCAACAGATTTAGCCGTGCCTTCTTCAGAGCCATATCGCAAGCCGAGGGCAGCCAGCATATCACCTTCTGCAGTGATGCCCACGCCAGTTCTTCGTCCGTTGATACATGTTTTTCTTACCTTTTCCCAAAGGGTTTTTTCAACCGATTTCATTATGCTGTCTTCTGGATCGCGTTCCACCTTTGCAAGAATACCATCGATTTTCTCAATTTCCAGATCAATGATGTCATCCATTAATTTCTGGGCAATCTGCACGTGTTTTGCAAAAAGATCAAAGTCAAAGGAAGATTCAGGGGTGAAAGGATTTTTTACATAATGATATAAGTTGATGGCAAGTAAACGACAGCTATCGTAAGGGCAAAGAGGAATTTCTCCGCAAGGGTTCGTCGAAACCGTTTTGTAACCTAAATCTGCATAACAATCGGCAACAGATTCCCTGATGATAGTGTCCCAGAAAAGCACGCCAGGTTCAGCAGATTTCCAAGCGTTATAAATGATTTTGTCCCAAATTTTTGATGCATCTACCTCCTTGGTGAAGGTTGGATTTTTACTTTCAATGGGATATTGTTGTACATATTTTTTTCCTGAAATAACGGCACGCATAAATTTATCGTCAATTCTGACGGATACATTCGCGCCGGTAACTTTCCCCTGTTCCAATTTAGCATCTATAAAATCTTCAGCATCAGGGTGTTTACTTGAAACTGATAACATTAAAGCACCACGACGGCCATCCTGAGCAACTTCTCGGGTTGAATTGGAATATCTTTCCATAAAAGGAACTATACCTGTAGAAGTTAAGGCAGAGTTCATGACAGGACTTCCTTTTGGACGAATATGCGATAAGTCATGCCCAACACCTCCTCTTCTTTTCATTAATTGCACCTGCTCCTCATCGGTTCTGATAATACCGCCGTAGGAATCTGCTCCGGTACCAATGACAAAACAGTTACTGAGGGAAGAAACCTGAAAATGGTTGCCAATGCCTGCCATAGGACTTCCCTGAGGGATGATATATTTAAAATCGGCAAGTAAGTCATATATTTCAGACTCAGTTAATGAGTTGGTATATTTAGCTTCAATTCTTGCCAATTCTTTGGCAATCCTTCTGTGCATGTCATCAGGTGATTTTTCGTAAATCTTTCCAAATGAATCTTTTAAGGCATATTTGTTTACCCAAACACTGGCAGCCAGCGTGTCACCCTTAAAGTAGTCTGTAGCAGCGGCCAGTGCCTCTTCATGAGAGTACGTTTTTTGAAGGTTTTGTTCCGATTTTTTCAACATTAATGAAGTTCCCATAGCTCTTTTAATTTCAAATCTTATAAAAAATAATAATAAAATAGTGCCCGACCAGATGTCGGTTAAGTAAGGTTTCTCTTTTCCAGGAGTGGGAGTAGTTTGTTTTTAGTGTGATAATGAAATCGGGTGCAATTTAATCTACCTATTTCAATTGTACAAATTTTACCGTCAACGTAATTTGAACAGCCTGTGGATAACTTTGCAAAAGACAAATTTATCAAGGAATAATGTAATATAAATATGTTTAATATGTATTGATTGTCAATAATTTGTATAAAATAAAAAAATAATTTGTTTTGTTAGTAAATAATTTGAAACAAAATGTTGTTGTGGAAAACACGTATATTTTCCACAACAACATGTTGATAAGTCTATTGTTCCTTATTATTCAACAGTTCTACCACGGTAGTAGTTATATCTAAGTTTCTATCCACCATAAGTACACCTGTACCTGTAGCGTAGTTCAGTATATATTTATACCCTTTCTCTTTTCTGACATCCTCGAGAATGCCTTTTAGTTTACCTTGAATAATACCTTGAAGTGCCTGTTGGTCTGCTAAAAGACCTTGACCCAGTCTCTCTTGTTCCGCTGCAAGACTTTGTTGTTTTTGCATTAGCCGCTGTTCTTCTTCCTGCACCTGTCGCGGTGTTAAGGTACCCGTTTGTACTCTGTTCTGAGCCTGAGCAAACTCTCTTTGTAAAGCCTGTCCTCTGGCTTGAAGGGAAGCTTCCGCTTCTTTTCCTTTTTGTTCCAACTTTGCTGCTTCTTCTTTAAAGAAACCATAATTTGACAATAAGCTATCTGTGTTTATGTACACGATGGAACCATCGGGTATATTTGAGTTTGCCGAAGCTGTATTGGTAGCGGTTGAACCTTTGCCTGAACTGATGAATTTATCAACCAGGAGAAAGGCAACTGCTAAAATCAATAAGATGTTTACGATGGAAAATTCGTTTTTCATGGTGAGCTTTATAAAAGTTTTAATAATATAATGAACAAAAGTGCTATTTTTTTTCTGCATCACAAAGGAAATGTGTACCGTTATTTTCTTACATTGAGTAAAATAAATTTTAAATCGTCTGTTATGCTCTTTCTTTTTCCCTTTTTGTTTTCAATTTTATCTATTTCTTTGACAGATATTCTCCCATTTTTCCCTGCCAAAAATACGGATAATCCCAATATTATACTCATTTATATGGATGATCTTGGATACGGTGATCTTTCATGTAATGGAGCATTGGGATATACTACGCCAGCCCTTGATAAATTAGCAGCTAAAGGTATGCGTTTTACTAATTTTTTAAGCGCTCAAGCTGTTTGCAGTGCCTCCCGTGCTGCGCTATTGACAGGATGTTACCCAAATAGGATGGGGGTTTCAGGAGCTTATTTCCCGGGTTCAAAAATTGGTCTCAGCCCTGAAGAAGTTACCATGGCAGAATTGTTAAAACAAAAGAATTATAGGACAGCTGCTGTTGGAAAATGGCATTTAGGCGATCATCCTTCCTTTATGCCTCTGAATCAAGGTTTTGATTCTTTTTTCGGGTTGCCATATTCCAATGATATGTGGCCTGTCCATTATGATGGTTCTCCCTCAACTGGCTGGAAAAAGTCAATACCAACGCTTCCATTAATCTTAAATAAAGATACTTTTGCTTTGATAAATACCTTGAAGGAACAAGGTGATTTAACAAAACAATACACTGAAAGAGCCATTTCTTTTGTGGAATCCAATAAAAAAGCTCCTTTTTTCCTTTATTTGGCTCACTCCATGCCTCACGTGCCTATCGCAGTATCCAACAGGTTCAAAAATTATACGGGGAAAGGTTTATTTGCCGATCTGATGGCCGAAATTGATTGGTCCGTAGATACCATTGTTAGTACCCTCGATAGGTTAGGGCTTTCAAAAAATACAATGATTATTTTTACCAGCGATAATGGTCCCTGGCTCAATTATGGTAATCATGCCGGAAGTGCCGGTGGATTCAGAGAGGGAAAGGGAACCACTTTCGAAGGTGGACACCGTGTGCCCGCAATTATTTGTTGGCCGTCGGTCATTCCCTCTGGTTCAATTTGTAATCAACTTACCTCTACGATAGATATTTTTCCAACCCTCGCCGAATTATTAAATTTGCCCTTGCCAAAAGTTCAAATGGACGGCCTTTCGTTCTTACCTTTCTTAAAGGGAAAATTGAACCAGCCAATTAGGAGGGAATTTTTGTATTATTATCGCAAAAATGCATTGGAAGCTGTCAGATATGATCACTGGAAACTGGTTTTTCAACATCCAGGAAGGACATACACTCAAAATTTACCCGGAAACGATGGGTTTCCAAGCTCCACACCTGAAGATTTCCCTTTTCCCGTTGCACTCTATAACCTGAGTCGTGATCCCACTGAATTATATGATGTTCAGAACGCTCATCCTGATATCATGGAAAAATTGACCCAACTCGCAAATAAAGCCAGGGCTGATCTGGGGGATGATCTTACCAGCGCTGCAGGTAGCGGACGACGACCTGTTGGCACAATACATTGAAAACGGCCAGGTTTTTTAAAAACTAAGTCTTGGGTAACTCTCCTAACCATTCGTTTGCAATTTCTTCATCGGAAAATTCAGGGATGGCAGCATTGGGGTCAAATTTTTCCTGCGCTCCCGATTCCTCGATCTGTATTTCATCGAGTTGGGAAACTCTTCTTTGAATGTTTAGCGGAATCAGTGATGGTGTGTTTTTAAGATATTCGTATGCCTCCATGCTCACATTGGCTTTGGCAACCAGCGTATGATGTCTTCGGGAATAAAAAGCAGCCTCCAGTTCAATTTTATTTTGATCGGCAAAAATAGCCCTTATTCCTATCACAATGGTATCTGGAAAGTTTACAGCTGTCTGATATACAATCGTTTGCTGTTTTACCCTGAAGCCAGGTTCTTCATCATTGTCTATGATGTCAAGTCCTAATCGAATGAAATATTCAACTCTGGCGACCTCAAACCAACTGAAAAAGCGCGTACTGTTTACCTGTTGAGATATATCCATGTCACTCCACTGTACTTTGATATCAACTTTTACAGCATACAGATTTAATTCTTCCAACATACAAAAATTTATTGCATAAAAATCAAAGCTAAAAGATAAAAGTTTATTTTAACCAAAATAATTACTATTTTTGTAAAATTACTGCCAGATTCATCTGATACAATCATTCTAACTAATTATGGGACTAATTATTTCGCTATTAAATCATAAAGGGGGTGTTGGAAAAACGACCAGCGCAATCAATATTGGTGCTGGTTTAGTTGAATTGGGTAAGCGAGTTTGTCTTTTAGATCTGGATCCGCAGGCTAACTTAACAATTTCTCTTGGTTTACCTAGATTCCCTAACACAATTTACGAGGCCTTAAGAGGGGAAAGCCCACTGGTTCCCTATCCAGCCAAAGATAATCTGGATGTAATTATCTCTACCCTCGATCTCTCCGGAGCCGAAATGGAACTGATAAATGAGGCTGGAAGAGAATATATTCTCAAAGAATTATTAGACCAAATTAAGGATAATTATGATTTTATTATCATCGATTGTCCCCCTTCCTTGGGTTTGCTTACGCTGAACTCACTGACAAGTTCCGATTATGTCCTCATTCCACTGCAAACCGAATTTCTGGCCATGCAGGGTCTCGCTAAAATAAAACAAGTTATTCAAAAGGTTCAACTCAGGTTAAATAAAGATTTGCAAATTGCAGGGGTTTTAGCTACTATGTATGACCAAAGAAAAGTGCTAAACAGGGACGTAGTCGATACCATCAGGAAATATTTTGGAGAATTACTGTTTGAAACCCTAATAAGGGATAACGTAGCTCTCGCAGAAGCGCCCGCTCAGCGAAAAGACATTTTTGCTTACAGTCCATCTAGCCCGGGGTCAGAAGATTATTTATCACTTTGTAAAGAATTACTCACCAGAACAGAAGGAGCCTGAAAAGGATTTCTGTTTTTTTGATTTAAAATGAAATGAGTAAAAAAAGATTCACAT
This sequence comes from Saprospiraceae bacterium, assembly GCA_021299835.1. Classification (GTDB taxonomy): domain Bacteria; phylum Bacteroidota; class Bacteroidia; order Chitinophagales; family Saprospiraceae; genus BJGN01. Next base: position 12,103 of record JAJTER010000005.1, read on the forward strand.
CGGGTATGGAGGACCTCCTTCATGAAGCTAGTCAGACTAGCCCTGTTTTTCATGCTGGAAGTCCAATAAATCAGCAGCCCCTTCTTCCAATGGAAGGAAATATAAGACCTATAGAAGGGATTTCTCTGCTTGGGGAACAACCCTTAACTCCTCTCAGACGATCTCATGGTAAGAAGTTTAGTGATGATCTTCAAACGTTTCTTCAAGAGGCGTTCGATGATTCATTTGAAAAATATACCGACCCTAATTATATTCATGATGACACAAGCAATAAGAAACGAACTTTAAAACCCATGGCTGGTCTCGATGCTATCCTGAGAAGTACCGTTGATACTAAATCTATGAGGCTTGGTCCCGGTAATACCCGCAGATTAACCCTTGTTTTTGATGAGAGTAAGTTGAATAAACTCAAATCTATAGCCAGAATGGAGCGTTCTTACCTCAAAGATATTATCGATGAAATTGTCGAAGGTTTCATAAAGGAGTACGAAGTTAAAAAGGGCGTCCTGGAATAATTATTTCCTTCCCCCATCTAAACTATTTATTAATTTTTAGCCTTTTTAAGTATAAAATTAATATGTTGTACGCAAGGTTACTACCAGTACTTTTACTTCTAATCCTTTCATGTAAAAATAATGATGTAGAGGTACTTCATAACGAAATTATGGACATTCATGATGAAGTTATGCCCAAAACAAGCGAAATTTCTTACCTCTATCTTGCATTTAGAAAAAAAGTGGCATCCGATGCAACGATTTCCACAGACCAGAAAATGGAGCTCCTCAAACAAGCAGAAGATTTAGAGAAAGCTGAAGATGAAATGATGGTCTGGATGAATGATTATATTCCACCGCATATTATGAAGTCTTCAAAAAATAATAATCAAATAATAGATTATCTCCAGGAACAGAAAAAAATAATATCCAATATCAAAGTGCATACCAACGCAAGCCTGGCTTTGGGTAAAAAATGGAAAGAGAAGCTCTCAGTAAATAATTAATAAATGAATTTTACGAATATATTTTTGATGTTACTCTTCCTTCTATCCTTATCTCTCAGTTGTAATAAGGTCGAATCAGAGGTCCTTCCTATTTTAGGAAACAGAGAAACCTTAGAAGATGGTACCATAAAATATCATTCCATTCCCACCTTTTCATTTATCGACCAGGACAGTCTGCCTTTTACTGAAAAGTCTGTGGAGAATAAAATATATGTAGTAGATTTCTTTTTTATAAGCTGCCCAAGCATTTGTCCAATGGTTAGCCGACAAATGCTACGAGTCTATGAACAGTATTTGAAAGAAGATAAATTAATGTTCGTTTCTTTTTCTATTGATCCCAAGCGGGATACCGTGGAAAGATTAGCAAATTATGCAAGAAATCTTGGCGTAAATACCGAAAAATGGAAATTTGTAACGGGCAAAAAGGAAGCCATTTTTGATATTGCAAAAGATTATTTTAGTATCGCCATAGAGAATGAAGAGGCACCTGGTGGGTTCGACCATAGTGGGCGGCTCATATTGGTTGATGACAAAAATCATATTAGAAGTTTCTGCGACGGAACGGATCCCCTATCGGTAGATGGCTTCATTCAAGATATTCAAAAATTATTAAAGGAAACAAAAGGAGAGGTAAAAAAGTAGATTCATTCTACGTTTTTTACCTCTCATTCTTATCTATTTAGTTTTGGTTACCCAAAATTAAAGGTAAACCGTCTTTGCCGCTGCCAATAATTATTATTTTAGAATTAGGGGAATTAGCCAGTTTTAAGGTAGCTTCAATACCTTTATCCTTTAATATTTTGTCTGATAAACTCGCCGTAAGTATTTGGTTAGATTCAGCCTTCGCTTTAGCTTCAATTATTTTACGCTCAGATTCCTGCTTCTCCTGATCAAGGATATATTCAAATTTTAAGGATAATTGCTCAGCTTGTATTTTTTCCTCAATAGCCGTTCTAACCTTTTCAGGTAAACTGATTTCCCGGATCAATGCTGCTCGTAAAGTAACAAAGTTTTTACTAAGTGTTGATTCCAGGTCTTTTTGAATAAGCGTCTGTACTTCTTCTCGTCGGGTGGAATACAACTCCTCCGGAGTAAACCGGCCAATTATTTTTCGAACGGAACTCCTTACCTCCGGTCTGATTAAAGATTGGATGAAATCTTTGCCAAAAGTTTCGTGAAGTTCAGGGATTTTGTCAAACGATGGGTGTGCTCTAACAGTTACGTCAACTCTAATATTTAACCCATTACTTGATAAAACATCCATCTGCTCCTCCAATTGTTGTTCTCTTACATTGTAAATGTACATGGAATTCCATGGTGCATAGACATGAAAACCAGGACTGTAGATTTTTGTCTTTTCCAGTCCTCCCGAAAATCTTTTGAATAAAACACCTCGCTCACCTGCATCAATGGTGATGAACGTCGCATTTGAAAAAATGATGACTACAATAGCAATTAATAAGATAACCCCTAAGGTCCCAAGAAATTTGCCAGAGGGAAATCCCAAGTTTGGTTGGCTCATAATATTTCGTTTTTTGATTGTTAATGTATAAAGATAAGGGATATTTAGTTCAAAATGGATGACCTTCATTCAAAGGTCAATTGTTAATGATAAATTAATGACTCGCTCAAGTTTCGTTTTTATTTTTTTTAACCTATTTTTGGAAACTAAAATCCAAACACATGAGAATTATTTTAATTTTCGCTGCCTTGATTACCTCCATTCTTGTAATGGGTGCTAAAATTTCAGTCAGTGAACCAATGGCAAATACACCTTCAGCGGTGGACGGAAAAAAGATTTATAAGCAGTATTGTGTTACCTGCCATGGTATTTATGGGGATATGGGCGCCAGTGGTGCCGCTAATCTTACTATTTCCAAACTTAAATTGAACGAAAGAATTGAAGTGATTACCAATGGCAGAAAGGCAATGGCCTCTTTTAAAGCTTTACTCGATAAAGAGAAAATTAAGGCTGTTGCTCAATATACAATGACACTCAAGCCTGAGTAATTTTCTTATAGCCTCATCATTAATTCCTCACATTGGAAAATAAAAATAAACGGATTCTGATAACTGGCGGAACGGGTTTCCTCGGTTCTTATCTGTTAAGGTTTTTAATCCATCAAGGTTACACTAATATTCGGGCTATTAAAAGAAAAAATAGTTCCTTCGATTTGGTTCGCGATATAGCCGGCCAAATCGATTGGGTAGAAGGGGAATTGACAGATTGGTTTTTTCTCTCCGATTGTTTTGAAGATATCGATTGGGTTTTTCATGTCGCCGCCCTCGTTTCATTCGATACCAGAGATTATAAGGAAATGCAGTTGATCAATGTAAAGGTAACTGCTGACTTAGTAAACCTGTCACTTGATAATAACATTCAGAAATTTTGCTTCGTTAGTTCTATCGCCGCTTTGGGTAGGTCAAAAGTTGGGGAAACATTAGACGAAAACGCTGTTTGGAAACATAGTCCCTACAATTCCCGCTATGGTATGTCTAAATTCTTAGGCGAACAAGAAGTCTGGAGAGGTATGGCAGAGGGCTTGTCCGCAGTTATTGTAAATCCTGGTATGATCCTTGGCAGCGGTCGTTGGACGGAAGGCACTTCCCGCTTCTTTTCTCTCATTGATAGTGGATTTCCATTTATTCCCGATGGGGCAGCTACCTGGGTGGACGTAAGAGATGTGGTAAAGGCTATGTACCATCTTATGTGTTCAGATGTCCAGTCTCAACGGTTCATTTTAGTAGCTGGCATTCAATCGTATAATGACTTTTTTACGACCGTCGCCGGTGCTTTGGAAAAAAAGATTAACTGGATTTCAATACCTTCCGGTATTCAATCGCTTATTCTTCCTTTCGCCTGGCTTATGGCCCGATTATCGGGAAAAAGACCATTTATTACCAGAGAATCTTTGAGGCTTTCAAAAAATTCATTCTTCTACAAAACAGATAAATCATTGACCATTCCTGGGTTCAATAAGTATTTATCTGTTCATCAATCTATCTTAGATACGGTAGGCGCTTATCAACAGCAGAAAAAAAATAACTTTTTCTGCCCATTAAATTTTCAATAAACCAACCATTCCTATTTTTTATATCTCTTTTTTATTGTATATTCGTTTTATGTTGATAGTAATACTTTTTCATACAGTTAGTAAGTTGATAAACTAGTGAGTGTAGTCAGGATGATCTCTTCTTTAGGGGTCATCTTTTTTTGTTTTTAATACCCTTATGTAATGGTAGTCACATTATTATTCAGTGCAATGGTCTAATATTGTATATCTTCTGCACTTGATCAATGCATTTATATGTCTTTAAAAACATTTTTTCCCATTCTTGAATTATTGGAATCTTATTCAAAAGATGATTTTAAAAAAGATGTTTATGCTGGATTAATTGTCGGTATCATTCTTGTTCCTCAAGGGATGGCTTATGCTATGCTGGCCGGGCTGCCTCCCATTCATGGTTTATACGCAGTGACTATTCCCCTTCTCGTTTATGCTATTTTAGGAACTTCCAGGCAATTAGCAGTAGGTCCAGTGGCTATGGATTCAATCCTTACAGCCTCAGCTATTCAGGCTTATGCCGTTTTAGGTTCCCACGCCTATGTGGAAACAGCTTTGACTCTAGCTCTACTTGTCGGAATCATTCAATTTTTAATGGGGGTTTTTAGAATGGGTTTCTTGGTTAACTTCCTGTCTCAACCTGTTATTAGCGGATTTACTTCTGCTGCTGCTTTGATCATAATGAGTTCGCAGTTAAATCATTTAACTGGTATTGATTTTACCCAAAAGGGACATTTTTTGGTTTCCTTTACGGAATGGTTTCATCGTTTCGGAGAGACCAATTTACCTACCTTCTTTTTGGCCATAGGTGGGGTGTTGTTGTTGATAGCTTTTAAGGAGTTTCAAATACCTATTCCTGGAGCCCTTGTTTTGTTGTTAGGGGGTATCCTTATTACAAAATGGGGAAACTTAGATGCACTGGGGGTTAAAATATTGGGAAAAATTCCCGAAGGCTTGCCGGAACTTTATTTACCAAAATTGAATTGGATCTTGTTTCAGGACTTACTTCCTGCCAGTTTCGCCATTTCTTTGGTTGGATTTTTAGAAAGTTTTTCTATTGCTAAAACCATGCAAAGAATTCATAATAACTACAAACTGAGAGCTAATCAGGAGTTAATTGCATTGGGTACTGTAAATATGATGGCCGCTTTCGTTCGGGCATTTCCCATTACCGGCGGGTTCTCCCGCACCGCCGTAAATCATCAGGCAGGGGCAAAATCGGGTGTGGCGTCCATCGTTTCTTCCCTATTTATCATTATTACCCTGCTCTTTTTGACACCGTATTTCTATTTTTTACCCAAGGCTATCTTAGCATCCATTATCCTTTTTGCTGTCTATACATTACTCGATGTTAAAGAACCTAAGTTTTTATGGAAAAGTAATCGACAAGATTTTTTTATGCTGCTGGCAACTTTTTTTAGTACTTTATTTTTTGGTATTATACTCGGTATTGGTATTGGCGTACTTTTATCGCTCTCCCTCATGATCTTCAGAGCTTCAAAACCTCATTTTGCTATTTTAGGCAGAGTGCCGGATTCTGATGTTTTTAGGAATGTCAATCGTTTCCAGGGATTGGAAATTATTCCTGAAATTTTAATCGTCCGCTTCGATGCCGATCTTTTCTTTGCTAATATCTCTTTCTTCAGAGATAAATTAACAGATTGGATTCTTGAAAAAGGTCCAAAGCTTCAATGGCTTATTTTAAATATGGAAAGTGTAAATTACATTGATAGCACAGGATTGCAGCAGTTACTGGAACTGGTTAACGATTATAAAAAGAAAAATCTCTGTTTTTGCTTTACTTCAGTGAAAGGTCCCGTCAGAGATTTATTGATAAAAGCCAACGTTGTTCCGGATATAGGTGAAAATCATTTCTTCCTTACCGTGACGGAAGCGCAAAATTATGCCCTGCAAAACTTGTCTGGCTTTGAAATGAAAAACCCAAACACTTCATTAACTTTGCAGACTAATCATCCTTAATTTTTTTCAATGTCTGTATCAAATTTTTTAAAAATGCCGGGTGTTTCCGTCGTCGATGTACGGGAGCCTTGGGAATTTAGTGAGGGTCACTTTCCGAATTCTTTAAATATTCCATTAGGTGAAGTTCCCTCCAGGTTAGATGAGCTTATGGCTATGTCCAAACCGCTGATTTTAGTTTGTCGTTCAGGTAATAGAAGTGGTATGGCAACCACAATGCTTCAGAATAATGGAGCAACAGAAGTCTATAACGGAGGTTCCTGGGATTCCCTGGAGGCCTAATCGCTAAGCTAATATTCCACAAAAACAGGCCAGCATTTTTTTTGTTGGCCTGTTTTTGTTTTAAAATACATGCTTTACATATTCAAAAAAAATATTATATTTGTAGTCTATTTTTAGTTTGTCCGTTTTTTACAATATGGAACAATATTTGAATTCTTACCGTTATTAAAGGTTAATGAATGCTGATGAGAATACACACTAATTTATTTTTTGTATCATTATTTTGGATAGGCTTGCTAGCCCCTGTAAATGGTTTTGCTAAACAAATAGGGCTCCTACCGATTACCCATTATCCTCCTGTGCTTGTACAAAAAATGGATTCATGCAAGTTATCTTGTCAGGATATTAAGGTTTATGTAACCAATGATTGTATTTACGAAATTACCCCGGCAGAAATTCTTGGGGAATGTTTTCCTCTCTTTCAAGGCTATGTTATCGTTTATGACGGTGTTAATATGACGCCCGTTCGAGGTGGGGTCATTAATCGTTTGGGTATTTTTCCTTTCACTTTATTTAATTCAAAAGGCGGATTAGTTTGCCTCGGACAGGTATTTGTCAGGGATACTATTGGCCCCGTTTTTAAAGACGATGTGGCTAAAAGAGATTGGGAAAGCAGAGATACCCTTATTCTCTCTGAAAATGATATTCCTTCTGTATTTAATAATAATCTCAATTGGGCAACGTCAGATGCTCCCCTGTTTTTAGGCCTCCCCTCAGTGAAAGATGGTTGTAGCCCCAATTTTATTTCGAGAAATGTGAAGGATGAATTAATCTCCTTTCCCTGTGACACGTTGATAAAATTTAAAAATGGTTCGGTTTTCCCTCACCTTATATCGAAAATTAAACGAACTTTTACCTTTACGGATAATTCTAATAATGCCTCTGTCTTTGTTCAGGAAATTTTCTTTAGAAAAATTGGTAATCCCTCTTCCTGTGATGTAACGCCATCCCTTGCTTACGATTATGCTCCGCCAAGTTTATATTCCTTCGGGCCTTTGGGTGATAATCCTAGAATTAAATCGCACCCGAATTTTCCGTCAGGCAAAATTGATCAGAATACTACCTTTTATAAATGTGAAGCACCTGATGATGTAAGATTTGATGTATGCTCCATTTCAGATAGCACGGAATTAGATCGTTTGGTAAAATCTGTGTATAGCGCATTCTATACCTGGCCAAATGGTTTTAAGGACACTATCAGCCTTTTTGACAAGCAAAATTTATGGAATGTTTCCTATAAATCGAGGGTTTACTCCGCTTGTAATGACGGTAAACGGGTTCGAATTATAGTGACTATTGAAGATATTTGCCAAAAGAAAATAATTACAGATACCCTTTGGATTTATTTTTCGCGCACGTCAGGCCCCTCTTTTCCTGCACTGACGGGTTCCGGGCAAAATGGCGTTTTAGGAAGGGATGCTGCAAATCCAGTGTTTATTCAGCTACCAGGAAATGTATGTAAAAGCAATATTTTACTGCCTTTTACGCATGGAACCGATGAACGCGATCTTGGAAAATGGTTCAATTGGACCGTGAAAGATGATTGTACGCCCCGGGCCAATTTGTTGCTTTCTTATCAGGTGGAATCTAAAGTAATCTCTGTGTCTGGGAAATTCAAAAGTTCTTCCGTTTGGAATAAGGTGAATTATCCTTTGGTTAATACCCCTTTAGGGTCGTCTATTAATGACTTGCCAGCCGGTGCGCATAGAATTATTGTGGCCGCAACCGCCGGAGAATGTGAAGCAATAAGCTATGATACGCTCTATTTTGTGCTGCAAGATCAGGTTTTCCCAAGGGTTCGCTGTAAACCGTCTGTAACATTACCTTTATTGTACAGTGCCAATTCAGATTGGTACACTAACGCAAGGACAAACAAGGTTTCAGCAAGAATCAGAACCGATATGGTGAACAATGGCTCAACGGATAATTGTTCGCTGGACACGCTCTATCTAAGAAGGGTGGTCTCCTCTTCCTGCATTTTAGATAACTTTTTGGGGAATCTCGATTATGATAAATATGGAAATAAGGATGGGAAAGTGACTATCGCTGACTTTGAAAGAATTAATGTAGGAAGAAATGCCGGCCTTTATTATACCCCACGCTTTTTACCTTATATTGAATACTTTTGTTGCGATGCCGGCAAGGAAAATGTGGCTGAACTATGGGCAAGTGATATTGGCTTCGGTAACCTCACAAATAATAGTTATTGTGAATTTCAGGTTATTTTGAAAGATGTCATGAATCCCGTGGTCTTCTCCCCAAATCTAAATCAAGATCCGAATAAAAAGGCTAAAAATTGGGTGAGTTGCACCGATACCGCAGCATTGAATGCTTTAAAAGACGAATTTAAGTCTAATGAATTGTTTGGTATGCCCGCAATTTATGGTTTGGATTGTACCGGAAAGGTTAACTATAGTACCGTTGATTATGTAAAATGCGGATCAGGGCACATTACCAGACACTGGATGGTTGAAAAATTAGTGGATAATCAAACCGTAATCGTTCGTGATTCTCAAATTATCCTGGTGCGTCCCTCTTATACTTTTACCATCAATATTCCTCCCGATACGACCGCTTTTTGTGGGTCAGATCCAGCCTTTTCCTTATCTGCCACTTCAAATGCTTGCGATTTATTGGCTATTTCTTTTGTTGACTCCCTTTCCAAGCAGCAGGAGAAAGGGAGCAATGGGATAACCATTCAAAGAACTTATACCCTGATTAATTGGTGCGATGTTCCCTCTGATTCTCTGTGTAAGGACATTACTTCAAATCCTGCAAAATTTGCACGAACCATTCCCCGTAAGTTAAACGCAAATGGAAAGGCCATCCCCTTTTATCATTCCCTGGCAAAATTAAATGCAGAGAAGGACAGATTACTTAATGAAAATACCCTGGTCACATTCGATCCAACGAGGATGATGTCGGGATCAACACTTTCTACCTTGAGCCCGGTTTCACTGAATGATTATCCTAAAAATAATTCCTTAACCTGCGATAATGACCAGGTTTTTGCTTGGAATTATACTCAATTCCTAAACCTTACTGACACAATTAAGCCTGTTATTATTGTCCCGGATTCATCTTTGGTGATACAAACGAATGGTTCCTGTGGATTACCTATGTCTTTGACAGTTAAAGTACTTGAGAATTGCCCCTTTTCCTCTGTTTCACTAGATTCCATAGTTCTTTATGAAAAAAACACAAAAACAAGGATACCATGGGGAGGAAAAAAGGATGACGGGGTTTATAAAAACGGATTTCTTACCGCCAGGGTGAATGCTATTCAACCAGGAAATTATGACCTGTGGATAGAGGTGTCTGATCATTGGAAGCAGAAATCAAGCGCTGTTTTAGCTATATCGGTAGTCCCTTCAAGTCTTCAATCCTTAGATTGTGTTCAAAAGCTAACTAAAAACTTTGTGCAGTTATCTAATAGTGAAGGTGGGCTGGTCAAGATAAATACAAGGGATGTTTTAAACGATAAAGATTTGGTTTCCAAATTATCCACTTGTTATCCCGGCTCATTTTTATCTCTTAAGAAAGTGTCAGATTTATCTGTAAGTTATATTCCGAACGATAAAGATTCTGTATTAAGTTTCGATTGTTCAGCCTTTAAAAATATTACTATTCCATTGAGGGTTTTCCTTACCGACTCGAAGGGAATCTCTGTTTCCTGTGACGTTTCTCTCTATTTATCAGATTCTTTAAATACATGTAGTCCTAAGGTCAAATTAACTGGGGCTATAAAAACGGCTACAGGAAGACCAGTAAATCAGGTTACAGTCGGTCTCTCTGGTTTCACCACTACTTCTGGCCAGACCAATGAAAATGGATTATTTTCCATTCAGAATATTTCAACGGGAGGTCCTTATATTTTAAAACCAGTGAGTCCCAATGATTTTAAAAATGGCGTTTCAACCTTTGATTTAGTGTTGCTTCAAAGACAGCTTCTTCAAGGGCAAACTTTAAAATCACCCTTGCAACTTCTTGCTGCTGATATTGATAATTCTGGTAACATTAGCATTAGGGATTTGTTGGAACTGAGGAAATTGGTGATAAATCTTTCGTCCAAATTTGAAAAAAATACAAGCTGGCGATTTATTCCCACCCATTTTATATTTCCCGATTCGTCGGATCCCTGGAAAACACCTTTTCCAGAGGAAATTATTTATGCTGATATTTCTAAAGATACCACAGGTTCCTTTACAGCGGTCAAAATTGGAGATATTTCAGGAGATGCTCCATTAAATCAGGTACCTGGTGTACAGTTCCGAAAAGAAGTTTCTCCCTGGCCATTATATTATTCCGTTACAGAAAATGCTGTCAATGGAGAGACTCTGGTTTCTTTCTTCTTTAATGAGAAAAATAAACCAGATGGATTTCAATCGACCATACAATGGAATCCTCGTTTTTCAAACAATGTATCTTTCATTCCGGGTAGTTTAACGGCTGATTACGTAAATATCGTAGCCGAAAGAGGTTTATTGAACGTCAGTGCTGAAAAATTAACGGAGGATGGCGTGCTGTTCTCCTTGCTCTTTTCTTCAAATAATCTGCCATTTAATGACCTGTATTTAGCTAATAATGTATTGTCACCTGAAGCATATAAGGAAGCTCAAATTTTCCCGTTGAATCTGGTTAAAAGGCCTTTTGAAAAGGAAATATTCAAGGTGTACTCTGCTGTACCTAATCCGTTTAATAGCGAAACGGTCATTTCGTTTTATTTGCCGCAATCAACCTTTACGGAAATAATCATTAGTGATTTATCAGGAAGAATATTGAAAAAGTTGAGTGGTGAGGGTATGAAGGGTTTGAATAACTGGACACTAAATCTTTCCGAACTTACCTCAGATATTATCCTCTTTTGTAAAGTTAAAGCAGGGAACGACGAAGGATTTCAGCAAATTATAAAAATAAAATAACTATTTATTTTATTAACGTGATTCATATCACAGCTATGCCTTCCATTTTGAATTAGTTTTGCCTTACTAAACTAAAACAAATATGGCAATCAAGAAATCGTTTAATGATCTAATTCATTCAGAAATTCCCGTTTTAATTGATTTTTCAGCGGAATGGTGCGGTCCTTGCAAAGCTATGGCTCCTATTTTAAAGGAAGTAGCTGTAAGTGTGGGTGAGCATGCGAAAATCATTAAAATTGATATTGATAGGAATCCTGAAATAGCCCAGCAATTAAATATAACAGGGGTTCCAACGCTGGCTATTTATAAAAATGGAGAATTGAAATGGAGGGTTTCCGGCATGCAATCAGCATTTTCTTTGGTTTCACAACTAGAATTGTACAAAAATTCTTAAAGTAAATGTATTTTTGGGTAAAAAATGCTCGACGATTTAATTTACCCTTCCTGGCATTGGTCAATTTCCGGATTAGCCATTGCCTTTATTCTTTTTTTACTTACCATGGCAGGCCGGTCTTTCGGGGTTTCCACCACTTTCAAGAATATTTGTGGGTTAGCAGGCGCGGGTAAGAAAAATGAGTTTTTTAAATTTGACTACAAAGAAGATAGTTGGAGATTATTCTTTATCGGAGGAGCCATAGTAGGCGGATTTATTGCCGGGGTTATTTTCCCAAATCCTTTCGCCGTAAGCCTCGATTCGGATACCATATTTGCCTTAGAGAAACTTGGCATCGTTTATCCTACAGCTGATTCTTTAGGTCATGGCTTCTTTCCTGATGCATATTTTCGCTGGGATAGTCTCAACGCCTGGATTATTGCGCTCGCAGGTGGTTTTCTTGTCGGTTTTGGATCCCGCTATGCCGACGGTTGTACTAGTGGTCATGCCATCACCGGACTTTCTCATTTTCAACTACCTTCTTTGTTAACCGTTATAGGTTTCTTTATCGGAGGCCTCCTAATGACTCATTTTTTATTACCTTATATCCTATAAACTCTATCTAACATGAAAGGAATTATTTTTTTTCTCATAGGTATCTTTTTTGGCATTACTATGACCAAATCAGAAGCTATTTCCTGGTTTCGGATTTATGAAATGTTTAGATTCGAAAGTTTTCACATGTATGGTATTATTGGCACCGCGGTGGTAATTGGTGCAATTTCTATGACGCTGCTGAAGATTTTTAAAGTGAAAGTTGCCGGCGGAGGCTTAGTAACATATACGCCCCTTCCTCTTAATATAAAAAGACATTTAATCTCCGGAACCATTTTCGGATTAGGTTGGGCTTTAGTGGGTGCTTGTCCCGGTCCTATGTTCGTTTTGGCTGGGAATGGTTATTTTTTTATTATTGTCGTTATCGCAGGTGCAGTATTTGGAACCTATGCCTACGGGATGGTTAGAGATAAATTGCCTCACTAATTTTTTTTATGTCTTCATGCTTAATGCAATAATTATATTTAACGATAAGCTTCATCGTGCGCTACCTCTATCTCGCGCTCTCTTATAGGCTTTCGTTGCTGCAAACAGGGTTATGCCAAAAAGTATAATGCCTCCCAACGACATTAAGAAATCAAGACTGTTTTTATAAACAGCTAATAATGAAATAGCTACTAAAAATACAGTTGGAACCTCGTTTAACAATCTAAATTGAAAGGAGCTGATACCTAAGGTGCGTTTCTCCAGTTTTGGTATTAACGCTCCACACCAAAAATGGTAAAATGTAAGACCAACCAGGAAAAATAGCTTGATAAACATCCAGCTGTTGGCAGATAACCAGGCTAAACCATTTAGCCAAAGCATTCCCAAACCAAAAGTCCAGGTGATATACAAGGCAGGCTTACAAATAATAGTGTATACCCTATGAGCCATCAGATCAAATTGATGACTTAATATGCTTCTGTCAGGTTCGCTTTTTTCCCAGGATTCAACCTGATAGACAAAAACTCTAACTAAATAAAACAGACCGGCAAACCATGAAACGAATCCGATAATATGTAATGATTTGAAGAGAAAATACATGGTGTCCTTGGTATATAGTTAAAAAATAGATGGGCGAAAAGTAGGTAGATTTATGCCATGTTCCAAGAGAATAATATTTTAGTTCTGAAAAACTAACCTATTTTCAAATAAAATGTCTTACTTTCCATTGTTTTAAACCAGTTTATTTTTTTTAAATGTTGAAATTATGCAAACAACACCTACTTCTGCCAAATTTTCATTTATTATACTTACCGTCTTATTTTTCATTTGGGGACTTTTAACTTCCCTAAATGATATTTTAGTTCCTCATTTGAAAGCAGTATTTGATTTAAAGCATTGGCAAGCCCAATTAATTCAATTTTTCTTTTTTGGCGCATACTTTTTAATGAGTATCCCCGCAGGTTATTTGATTAAAAAACTAGGTTATAAAGGTGGGATTGTTTTAGGACTTACCTTAATGGGTTTTGGTTGCCTTACCTTTTATCCGGCATCAATTATTCAGGAATATGCAGTTTTCTTATTGGGATTATTTATTTTGGCTAGTGGTATAACTATTCTACAAGTTGCGGCAAATCCGTATGTTGCTATTTTAGGGCCAGAAAATACTGCCGCTAGCCGTCTAAATTTAGCACAGGGTTTTAATTCCCTTGGACACACTATAGCGCCTTTATTAGGGGCATTACTTATTTTGCAAAATACCGATAAAGTAGATGTGTCCACCGTTCGTCTGCCTTACGTTGTTATGTCAATCATACTATTTATAATCGCCTTTATTTTTAGCAGACTGTCTTTACCTTCCATTCAGTTAGAGGAATCAAATAATAAAAAGGATTTTAGTATATGGCAATACCCGCAATTGTATCTGGGAGCAATAGCTATTTTCTGCTATGTTGGTTCAGAAATAGCGGTGGGAAGTTTTATGGTTGAATACCTTAAGCAAGATAGTTTACTCAATTTAGAAATGAAAACCGCTGGTTCCTATGTCGCATTTTATTGGGGCGGTGCCATGGTGGGTCGATTTATGGGCGCTGTTTCTTTATCAAAACAAGGGGATAAAAATAAATTGGGCCTCATGATCCTTTTTCCACTGATTGCTTTCGGTGTCTCCTGGATTGCCTCTACTTCTTATGGAGCTGATCCAATGCTTTCCTTTGGATTTTTAGCCGTTATGATCCTTAATTTTGTTGCTTTTCAATTTGGAAAAGGCATTCCATCCCGATTACTTTCTGTCTTTGCTCTCATGAATATCATCCTATTGGTAGTAACCATGAATACACAAGGTCAAGTAGCTCTTTGGTCTATTTTAGGTGTCGGTCTCTTTAATTCCATTATGTGGTCAAATATTTTCACCCTTGCTATTGAAAAATTAGGCGCTTATACGAGTGTCGGTTCTTCTGTTTTGATAATGATGATTGCAGGGGGAGCCATTATTCCACCATTACAAGGTTTATTTGCTGATATTCCCAGTGTTGGGGTAAAGTATTCTTTCCTTATTCCGGCTATCGCTTATGCATATCTAGTTTTTTATGGAATAAGAATGAGGAAGTTGGGAGAGAATTAAGATTTATCTACTGAAGTGTCGTTTTATTTCTGTTAACGGAAACATAATACTTGAATTTTTCGTTCTGCTTTATTATATTTGCATCCATTATGAAAAAAACAAGGGAAGTTCAGGTTATTTTTCCATGTCGCGTCCGCAACTTGCCTCGCCCCTAAGGGCGTATTATATTAACTTCCACCCCAGGCAGTGTATTTCTGCCCATTCCCTAACCAAGGTATTAATACTATTTTTTAAAACTTAATCTCCTGACATGGATTTAAAGGTTTTAGTGTCTTCGGCAGATCATGTGCAATATGCAGAAAATGTTTGCCTCTTAATAGCAGAATCAGCAAAAGCAAGAGGAACAGGTATCGCAGCTCGTAAACCAGAGTATATTCGCGCCAAAATGGAAGCGGGTAATGCAGTAGTTGCTTTTGATGGCGACGTGCTGGTAGGTTTCTGTTACGTGGAAATTTGGAGTCATAATAGATATGTTGTTAATTCAGGCCTTGTCGTACATCCGGATTATAGAAAATCGGGACTTGCCAGAGAAATCAAACGTAAAGTTTTTAATCTTGCCAGAGATAAATTTCCCGAAGCTAAAGTCTTTGGTATCACCACGAGCCTGGCTGTAATGAAAATTAATACGGAATTGGGCTATAAACCCGTTACTTTTTCCGAACTAACTCAGGATGATGCGTTTTGGGCAGGTTGTAAAAGTTGTCCAAATTATGATATTCTGGAAAGAAATGAGAGAAGAATGTGCTTGTGTACCGCTATGTTAGCGCCCTCAAAGGTGGAAGAAGAGCAGATGACGCTCAATTTAACACATCTAATCGTCGAAAATAAATGAGTAAAAAAAAGGTCGTTTTAGCCTATAGTGGTGGTTTGGATACTTCTTTCTGTATTCCATGGCTAACAAGAGAAAATAATTGTGAGGTGCATGCCATTACAGTCAATACCGGCGGATTTACCGCCGATGACGCTGTTCGCTTAGAAGAGAGAGCTTTTCAGTTGGGGGCAGCTTCGTTTAAGATAGTAGATGCTCAGCAGGATTTTTATTATCAATGTATTCGATATCTCGTTTTTGGAAATGTATTGAGAAATAATACTTATCCGCTGTCAGTAAGTGCTGAAAGAATGTTTCAAGCCATTGAAACAGCAAAATATGCCACTGAAATAAACGCTCAGGCGGTCGCTCATGGTTCAACAGGCGCCGGAAATGATCAGGTGCGCTTTGATATTGCCTTTCAAATTCTGGGTCATGATCTTGAAATCATTACGCCCATTAGGGATATGAAATTGGCAAGGCAAACCGAAATTGATAAATTAATTGCCTGGGGTTTTAATTGGAATTGGGAAAAGGCCAAATACTCCGTTAATAAAGGTCTCTGGGGTACCAGTGTCGGTGGGGTCGAAACACTAACCTCTCATAAGGGCTTACCCGAGGAGGCTTATCCCTCTCCGCTAACCGCTTCCAATCCTGTTACTGTCACCTTGCAATTTGCTAAAGGTGAATTGGTTGGCGTCGATGGTAAGGTTTTTGACGCTCCTCTCGAAGCTATTCATGCCCTGCAAATCATCGCAGAACCTTTTGCTATCGGAAGGGATATTCACGTCGGTGATACCATCATTGGTATAAAAGGTCGCGTTGGCTTTGAAGCAGCCGCTCCACTTATCATTTTGAAAAGTCATCACCTGCTGGAAAAACATACCCTCACTAAATGGCAGCAATACTGGAAGGAACAATTGGCAAATTGGTACGGTATGCTCCTGCATGAAGGTCAGTTTTTAGATCCCGTTATGAGAAATATTGAACACTTCCTCGAAGATACACAGTCCCATGTTTCCGGTACCGTAACCCTTACTCTTTACCCTTATCGCTTCGTGCTCGAAGGCATTCATTCCGATTTTGATCTGATGAACCCTGAATTTGGACACTATGGTGAAATGAATAAAGGTTGGTCCGGCGAAGATGTAAAGGGCTTTACCAAAATTGCAGGTAATCAGTCAAGGATTTTTTTCGAGGTGCTCTCAAAACAACAAAAGCTTTCCTAAATTATGATTAAAGTTGGTGTTATTGGTGCAGGCGGTTATACAGGTGGTGAGTTGTTGCGATTGCTCGCTTTTCATCCTAAAGTGGTCATTGCCTTTGCACAAAGTAATTCCCAGTCAGGTAAATCAGTAGCTTCCGTTCATGACGATCTCTTTCAACTGAAAGACCTGTATTTTTTATCCAATCCCCCGCTATTGGCCGACGTCATTTTCTTATGCATGGGGCATGGCAAATCGTCCATATTTATGAAGGAAAATGTGATTCCCAATGGCGTAAAATGTATCGATTTGGGAAATGATTTCAGATTGGATTCCTCTTTTATTTACGGTTTACCAGAGCTGAATCATGAACATATTAGAACGGCTGAAAGAATCGCTAATCCCGGTTGTTTTGCCTCCGCTATTCAACTCGCTTTACTGCCTTTTGCTGAAAATCATCTCCTGAATAATTCCATACATATTCATGCCATTACTGGCTCTACCGGTGCCGGTCAGGCGCTCAGTGATACCACCCATTTTAGTTGGCGTTCTTCAAATATTTCGGTTTATAAGGCCTTCGATCATCAACATATTCCAGAAATAGTAAGAAGCCTCAGGCAATTACAACCCGATTTTAATCAGGATCTGCATTTTATTCCCATGAGAGGTGATTTTACCAGAGGTATACTCGCTTCTATTTACTTCGAATCAGATGTATCGCAAGCAGATTTGAATGATCTGTTTTCCTCCTATTATAAAAACCAACCCTTCACAAAGGTTACTGATCTTAATCCTCACCTAAAAATGGTCGTTAACACCAATAATTGTGTGGTTCAGGTAAAAAAACAAGGTAAATGTGTTCATATTATCTCCGTTCTTGATAATTTACTCAAAGGTGCCTCAGGCCAGGCAGTGCAAAATATGAATCTTATGTTCGGTTATCCTGAAAATGAAGGCCTGAACCTTAAATCTACCGCCTTTTAAATCCTTTAATTTTTTGATATGAAATTATTCGATGTTTATCCTCTCTATGATATTTGCCCGGTAAAAGGTCTTGGATCTTATGTTTGGGATGAAAAAGGAACTAAATATCTCGATTTCTATGGCGGTCATGCCGTCATTTCTATCGGTCATTCCCATCCGCATTATATCTCAAAAATTGCCGAACAACTCAATGCCATTGCTTTTTATTCGAATTCTATCCTAAATCCTTTGCAAAATGAGTTGGCTGAGCTCCTGGGCGATATAAGTGGATGCCACGATTATCATCTGTTTTTATGTAATTCTGGCGCCGAGGCGAATGAAAATGCTCTGAAAATGGCCTCTTTCGAAAATGGAAGAAAAAAAATCGTCGCTTTTAAAAAGGCTTTCCATGGCAGAACGTCTGCAGCTGTAAATGTAACGGATAGTAAAGGTATTCAGGCACCTATAAACAGTACCTTTGAGGTGGTTTATCTGCCGTTAAATGATTTTGACGCGATCGACAATGCGTTTTTAGATAATGATGTCGCCGCCGTTATCATCGAGGGCATTCAAGGGATTGGCGGAATTCATATTCCTGACGTCGCTTTCTTACAAAAAATATCAACGCTTTGTCAGGCTTCAAATACTATACTTATCCTCGATGAAATACAATCGGGTTATGGTAGAAGTGGTTCTTTCTTCGCTTTCCAAAAATCGGGTATTCAACCCGATATCATAAGTATGGCAAAAGGCATGGGAAATGGTTTTCCTATCGGAGGTATATTGTTACACCCCCGTTTTAAAGCAAAACATGGCCTTTTAGGCACTACCTTTGGTGGAAGCCACCTGGCTTGCGCCGCTGGGATTGCTGTTCTTGAAGTTATTCGCGATGAACAATTGATGGAAAATGCAGCCGTTTCTGGTCAGTTATTATTAAACGAATTGAAGAATAGTGCGCTACCCGGTGTTGTTGAGGTGCGTGGTGAGGGTCTCATGATTGGTATCGAATTCGATTATAATACCGCGGCGCTAAGGAAGAAATTACTGATGGAAAATCATATTTTTACAGGATCTTCCTCTGACCCGAATACCATACGACTTCTGCCTTCTTTGTCGGTTGGCGAAAATGAAATAGATCAATTATTAGACGGATTTAAATCTGTTTTGTATTCTGCCCCCCAATCTGTTCCCGTATGAAGTCATTTATAGCCGCACCAGAGGTCAACGAAATTATTCGATTATTGGCTTTGGCAAAAGATATCAAGGGATCACCTGAAAACTATAGACAATTCGGAGTCAATAAAACACTGGTCCTCCTTTTTTTTAATCCCAGTTTGAGAACCCGCCTTAGTACAGAAAAAGCTGGCCTTAATCTTGGCATGCAGGTGATTAGCATGAATGCCGACAATGGATGGAAAATTGAGTTCGAGGAAGGTGCTATTATGGACGGAAACAGTGCAGAACATGTAAAAGAAGCCGCTGCTGTCGTAAGTCAGTACGCATCTGTCATTGGCATTCGCAGTTTTCCTTCCCTGGTTCAACGCGATAAAGATTATCAGGAGGAAGTGATTTCTGCCTTCGTAAAATATGCAACGGTTCCTGTAGTTAGTTTGGAATCAGCTACCCGTCATCCCCTTCAGTCGTTTGCCGATTTGCTAACGATAGAGGAATTTAAACAAAAAGACAGGCCTAAGGTAGTCCTTTCCTGGGCTCCCCATCCCCGCGCTTTGCCGCAGGCCGTTCCCAATTCTTTTGTGGAATGGATGAACCGCGCAAACGTAGATTTAGTCGTCACCCATCCTGAAGGGTATCATCTTTCACCCGATTTTATGGGCGATGCTTATGTTACGACTAACCAAAATGAGGCCTTCGATGGTGCCAATTTTATTTATGCAAAAAACTGGTCCTCATTTGAAAACTATGGCGCTATTCTGTCAAAAGATCCTTCTTGGACCATCACTGCCGAAAAAATGGCTCTCACTTCTAAGGCAAAATTTATGCACTGCCTTCCCGTTAGAAGAAATGTTATCGTCGCCGACGAAGTAATCGATGGTCCCGATTCCATCGTTATCGCTCAGGCAAATAATAGAACCTGGGCTGCACAAGCCGTTTTATACGATTTATTAAAAGGTTAAACCTCTTGCCCAATGAAGGAAGTGCTCCATATTCTTAAAATAGGTGGTAATGTATTAAGCAATGACCTTGTCCTGGCCTCGGTTTTAAGCGCATTTTCAGAAAAAGAGGGAAGAAAAATAATCGTTCACGGAGGAGGCAAAAAAGCAACCGTTCTTGCTGAAAAATTGGGTATTCCCTCCGTTTTTGTTGACGGAAGACGAATTACTGATACCGATTCCCTGGAAATTGCCGTGATGACTTATGCAGGATGGTATAATAAAAAAATAGTGGCACATTGTCATTCGATAGGTTTATCCGCGCTCGGATTATCCGGGGCAGATGCCAATGCCATTCTTTCGGTAAAGCGACCCGTAAAAGAGGTAGATTTTGGTTGGGTAGGGGATCCGGTAATGGTAAATGTTCAAACCTTGTCCCATTTCATGAATATTGATTTGATCCTGGTCTTTTGTGCCGTTACGCACGATGGTAAAGGGCAATTGCTAAATACCAACGCAGATACCATCGCTTCTACCCTGGCTACCGCTCTTTCCAATATCTATTCGGTAAACCTCACCTATTGTCTGGAATTACCTGGCGTCCTTAAAGATGTTTCTGACCCTAATACCGTCATCTCCTCTCTTAATCGTTCCGCTTTCATCGAGGGACGGGAAAAGGGCTATTTTCATGCTGGAATGATTCCAAAATTGGAAAATGCCTTCAATGCCATTGAAAATGGTGTGACAAAGGTCGTTATTTGTGGTCCTGATTCTTTTCTTACCAACGGCGGTACTCATATTTGTAAATAATGAATAGCTCCAAGGCTGATTTGCTTGAAAATGCAGTAAAATGGTTGTCGGAAATCATTCAAATTCCCTCCTTTTCAAAAGAGGAAGATCAGACCGCTCAATGGTTTTTTGATTGCCTTGAAAATCAGGGAGCTAAGCCATTTCGTTCAGGGAATAATGTTTGGGCTATTTCATCGGTTTGGGACCCAAATAAACCTACGCTCCTACTCAATTCTCATCATGATACCGTTAAACCTGTGTCCGGCTGGACTTTTTCTCCCTTTGAAGCAACGAGGGTTGATGATAATATTTTTGGATTAGGTAGTAATGACGCGGGCGCTTCACTGATATGCCTGCTTTGCACTTTCCTGCAGTTGAGGACTTCAGAACAGTTAGAGGTTAATCTCGTTTTTGCAGCCACGGCGGAAGAAGAAATTTCAGGAAGTGGGGGCATCGCCTCTATTTTACCCCTGCTACCTCCCATCAACATGGCCATCGTGGGGGAACCCACTACTATGCAGTTGGCCGTGGCAGAAAAAGGCCTCATGGTGGTCGATGCAATGTCAAAAGGAATATCTGGACATGCAGCAAGAAATGAAGGGGTCAATGCCATCTATGAAGCGATGAAGGATATTGAATCTATTCGTTCTTTCGCTTTCCCTAAAATTTCTGCCTTCTTAGGGCCCGTTAAATTGTCCGTTACCCAAATAAATGCTGGTACCCAACATAATGTGGTGCCTGACCAATGTTCTTTTGTCATAGATATTCGAACGAACGAACTTTATACAAATGAGGAGGTATTTGAAATACTGAAACATCAAGTGAAAGCAGATTTGAAGGCACGTTCCTTCAGACTCAAATCTTCCGGCATTTCCTTAGATCATCCTTTGGTATTGTCTGGGCTGCATTTAAACTTGATTCCTTTTGGATCACCAACCCTTTCCGACCAGGCTTTGATGACTTTTCCGTCTTTAAAACTGGGCGTAGGTGATTCAGCCCGATCTCATACGGCCGATGAGTTTATTAAAATAAATGAAATAGAGAATGGCCTCTCTCTTTATCATGCCATCATTACCGGCATTCATATACCTAAAAACTGAAGGATGAAACTTTGGGAAAAAGACTTCTTAGTTCAACCGCAAATTGATGCCTTTACCGTAGGAAAGGATAGAGAGATGGATCTGCTTTTGGCAAAATATGACGTTCTTGGCTCTTTAGCTCACATCCAGATGCTGGAATCTATTCAGCTGATTTCAAAAAATGAATTGGAGGTACTCTCCGCGTCATTGAAAAATATTTATCAGGACATTGAGAAGGGGCTCTTCAAAATGGATGACGACGTAGAGGATGTCCATTCTCAAATTGAGTTGTTGCTCACTAAATCTTTGGGCGATATTGGAAAAAAAATACACAGTGGCAGATCAAGGAACGATCAGGTACTGGTGGATTTAAGACTTTTCTTTCGCGCTGAATTACAAGAAATAGTGCGTCTGATGGAACTCATTTTTCATGGATTTCAAGAGCAAAGCGAACAACATAAGGATGTACTAATGCCTGGTTATACCCATTTTCAGGTAGCTATGGTATCTTCTTTTGGTCTTTGGTTTGGAGCTTATGCTGAATCGTTAACTGAAGATTTGTCTTTACTGGAAAGTGTTTTTAATATCGTCAACCATAATCCCCTTGGTTCTGCCGCAGGATATGGTTCTTCCTTTCCCCTGAACAGAAAAATGACAACGGAATTGCTGGGTTTTGAAGACCTTAGCTATAATGTGATTCATGCCCAGATGGGAAGAGGTAAATCGGAATTATTTATAGCCTTTGCATTGGCTTCTCTCGCCACTACCTTAGGTAAATTTTCAATGGATGTCGTGCTTTATTCAAGCCAAAATTATCATTTTCTTACCCTTCCAAAAGAATATACCACAGGCTCAAGTATTATGCCGCACAAAAAAAATCCAGACGTATTTGAATTGTTAAGAGGTAAATGTAATCTTTTACAGGCATTGCCGGGGCAAGTTAGCCTGTTGATTAATAATCTTCCCGCTGGCTATCACCGGGATTTTCAATTATTAAAGGAGGTTATTTTTCCTGCTATTCATAACATGAAGGAATGCCTGGAAATGATTGCTTTTGTTTTGCCAAAGTTGAAAATTCACGATAATCTAATGGATGATCCTAAATATGCTTATCTATTTACAGTTGAAAAAGTTAATGAGCTCGTTTTAGAGGGGGTTCCATTTAGAGATGCCTATAAACAGGTAGGTGAAATGGTGGAGAAAAATGAGTTTGTGCCAGGGAATAAAATTTCTCATGTTCATGAAGGTTCAATCGGACAACTTTGTAATAAAGAGATTTTTCAGAAATGGAAGATGATTAAAGATAGATTTCCATTTGGAAAAATCGAAGAAAAGTGTAGCGTCCTTACACGTATTCGCTAATTTTTAAATCATATCATTATGCAAAAATCGTGGACTGAAAAACTCAATGTGAAGAAGGAACCTAAAGTGGTGAAGCTTCAGGAAGCATTTTCTGATATTCCCGCCGATAGCCTGATGTTGGTCGCTACACCTAAATTGGTGGACGATTATATGAAACAAGTGCCTAAAGGAAATCTTGTGGATATGAAAACGCTGCGAAAAGATTTGGCATCCGATTTTCATGCCGATAATTCCTGTCCTTTAAGTACTGCAATCTTCGTTAGAGTAGCTGCTGAAGCTGCTTTCGAACAATATAAGTTGGGTAAAAACCTTTCGGAAATTACCCCTTTCTGGAGAGTTATCGCTCCTGGATCCAAAATGGCAGCAAGGTTAACCTTTGGGGAGGATTTTTTGAAAGAACAAATAAAAGCTGAAATGGCTTAACTTTGATATTTTTCGGTTGGAATTTTAAAATAGCTGAATGATTGCCATTTATATTCATGTCCCTTTTTGCAAACAGGCTTGCCATTATTGTAATTTTCATTTTTCAACCAATCAGTCTGGGAAACCTCTTTTTGTAAAGGCGCTCATGAAGGAAATGAGTTTAAGAAAAGACGAATTTCAAAATCAACCCGTCGCATCCGTTTATTTCGGTGGGGGAACCCCTTCCTTGTTGAATAAATCTGAGTTAGAGGAAATATTTTACCACCTGAAAACTACTTTCGATATTTCTCCCTCGGCAGAAATCACCCTGGAAGCTAATCCAGATGATATAAATTCCAGTTTGTTACAGGTGTGGCGAAGTTTATCTATTAATAGAATTAGTCTGGGTATTCAGTCTTTTCAACCGCATGCACTTACCTGGATGAATAGGGCGCATAATAATCAGGATGCTTTAAATGCTTTGCGTTTGATTTCAGAAGCTGGTTTCGATAATATGACGGCCGATCTCATTTATGGTGTGCCTGGCGTTTCTGACGATCAATGGATAAGTGATATTCTTGCATTGACAGATCGAAAAATACCGCATATTTCTGCCTATTGTCTGACCGTGGAAGACCAGACTGCCCTCGCTCATTTTGTAAAAAAAGGGACCTCTCCTCCCGTTCAGGAGGAACAGGCCAATAGACAGTTTGACCTGCTGATTCAATTATTAACGGAAAAAGGGTATCAACATTACGAAATTTCAAACTTTGCATTGCCGGGTATGGAGGCAAACCACAATAGTTCCTATTGGTTAGGGCGGCATTATATGGGCCTTGGGCCTTCAGCCCATTCATATAATGGCAGCTCCAGATATTGGAATGTGGCAAATAATAAAAAATATACAGAGGCTTTAAATGCAGGAATTTTGCCTCCAAAGGAAATAGAAATACTATCGGAAACACAAAAATTTAATGAATATATCCTGACAAGGCTTAGAACACATTGGGGAGTTAATCCCAATGATATGTCAGATCCATTCAAATCTACCTTTTTAGAGGAAGTAAAAGAATTTGTACCCGATATGATTTTTGAATCAGACGGCACTTATTTCTTAACAACGCAAGGGAAAATGTGGGCCGATCAAATATCCAGCCAATTATTTGCCTCTGAAGAATAAAGAAGCCAGGTATTTTATGTAAATACCTGGCTTTTATCCATTTATTTTTTATCGAAGGCTACAGAAATGATGATTTCCTGTTCTTCATCATGTCTTTTCTTAAATCCTGTGGCAGGTGATGCTGCTCTTCTTCTTGATATTAATCGGAAAGGGATATCAGGTAAAGAGAAGGAGACGTGTCTCCAGGCTCCCATGTTTACTGGTTCCTCCTGAACCCAGCAAATTTCCATGGCTCCAGTATATTTTTTCTCCAAAAGTTCGCGAATCTGTTTTTCAGGAAGAGGATAGAGCTGCTCTAATCGTATAATAGCTATGTCGTCTCTTTTTTCCTCTTTCTTCCTTGCAGCTAAATCGTAGTAAATTTTTCCAGAACAAAATAATACCCTAAATACCTTTTTACCATTTTTTGCGGAGATTTCAGGGTCATCAATCAATTCTTTGAACTTCGTTGCTCCTACAAAATCTTTGAGTGGGGAAACACATTCAGGATGTCTTAGCATCGATTTAGGTGACATAACCACTAAAGGCTTACGGAAAGGAAAGGCTAATTGCCTTCTAAGTAAGTGGAAAAAATTGGCAGGCTGAGTTACATTGGCAATAATCCAATTCATCTCGGCACAGTTTTGAAGAAAACGCTCCAATCTGGCACTGGAATGCTCAGGACCTTGTCCTTCATAACCATGGGGTAATAAAAGTACGAGTCCACTTTGTCTGTTCCATTTACTCTCGGCAGACATAATATATTGATCAATAATAGTTTGTGCGCCATTATAGAAATCACCAAATTGTGCTTCCCAGATGTTTAATGCGTGGGGCGTTGCCAGTGAAAAGCCATATTCGAAGCCTAAAACAGCAAATTCTGATAACAAGGAATTGAAAATTCTGAAAGTGCCTTGTTCGTTCGATAACTTGCTAAGTCTGTTATATTGAGCATTCGTCTCGGAGTCAAAAAGAACGGCGTGTCTATGGGAAAAAGTACCCCTTTTCACATCCTGCCCACTCATTCTAACATCTTTTCCTTCATTAAGGATCGAGCCATAAGCAAGTAATTCTCCAATAGACCAGTCCAATTTATCCGCTTCAACCAACTTGATTTTATCCTCAATCAGACGCTTCATTTTTGGTAGCGGCTTGAAGGAAGAAGGAATTTCATGCATTTTGTCCAAAAGATCCTGGAGAACGCTTTTATCCAGACCAGTTACCGGGGTATTTTCAAAATTAGCATACGTTGAGCGAATCATTTCCTTCCATGCTTGCTCAGGCTCCTGCATAATATAAGGCAGATTGTGTTCTTTCACCTCATTGAGCCTTTCTTGCAACATATTCCAAAAGTCTGCTTCTAATTCATCGGCAATCTTTTTCTCGAGTTCTCCTCTTTCTACCAGTCTTTTCAAATAAATCTCCCGGGGATTTGGATGATTATTTATGATGGAATACATGTCGGGTTGGGTAAATTTTGGGTCGTCCCCTTCATTGTGCCCGTGGCGGCGATAACAAACCATGTCTATAAACACATCTTCATGGAAAGTCTGCCGATATTCTGTTGCTAGCTCAGCTGCAAATACAATAGCTTCAGGATCGTCACCATTTACGTGAAATACTGGGGCACCAATGGCATTGGCCGCTGCCGTACAATAGGTGGAGGAGCGGGCCTCTTCCCAGTCGGTGGTAAATCCAACCTGGTTATTTATAACAAAATGTAAAGTTCCTCCCGTGTAATATCCAGGAAGTTTACTCATTTGAACAGTTTCATAAACAACGCCTTGTCCGGCCACAGCGGCATCGCCATGTATCAATAGTGGCAAAATACAATCGTAATCTTCTTTATAAAGGACATTGGCCTTCGCTCTTGCAAAACCTTCAACCACAGGGTTTACCGATTCTAAATGTGATGGATTCGGCGCTAATTCAAGATGAACGGTAATGCCATCAGGTGTTTTTACCTGAGAAGAATAGCCTAAATGATATTTTACGTCGCCATCACCAAAACTTTGATCAGGAATAGCAATGCCTTCAAATTCATTAAAAATATGTGTATAAGTCTTACCTAAAATATTGGCAAGCACATTTAATCTTCCTCTATGGGCCATACCCATGATGACCTCCTTGGTGCCGTGGGAGGCTGCATAGTTAATGATGGCATCTAAAGCGGCAATCGTGGCTTCACCTCCCTCCAGGGAAAAACGCTTTTGTCCAATATATTTGGTGTGAAGGAATTTTTCAAAAATGACAGCGCCATTCAATTTTTCTAATATCCTTTTCTTTTTTTCAATGGATAGTCCATATTGATTTTCAGGACGGTGGTTTTCAATCCTATCCCGTAACCATCTGCGTTTGTCGCGGTCCTGAATATGCTGGAATTCAAAACCAATATGACCGCAGTAAATTCTATTCAGGTGTGATATAATTTCTGACAAAGTAGCCTGTGCAGGTAATCCACATTCTGTTCCTGCTGCAAAGGAGGTAGAAAGATCGCTTTCTGATAAATTGAAATCCTCTATTTGTAATTTTGGATGACGATCTCTTCGCTGCTTGATGGGATTGGTCGTGGAAAGAAGATGTCCACGAGATCTGTAAGCGTTAATTAACGCAACTACCTGAAATTCTTTTGTTGAAAAATTCGTTCCGGAGGTTCTCTTTTCTATGGTCGAAGATTCTGCAAATTCAAAACCTTTGAAAAAATGATACCATTCAGGATCTATCGATGTAGGATTTTCTAAAAATCGTACATACATCGATTCAATGTAGGCTGGATGGGCATTGCTTATAAATGAAAAATCACTCATTTTATATTCGCACTTTAAACGTTTTTAATCATCATGCAAATAAAAGGTACTTTCAGACAAATATCAACTTTTCAAGCATATATAATTGGGGTTTATTTTTCTTTTGCTCAAACTTTTTTGGTGTTATTATTTTTATTATTTGGATTTATTAAGTGTTTTGTTTACTTTTGCCCTTCGATTAAAATGTTAAAAAAATATAGCCATGGCAAATCATAAATCTGCTGCAAAACGCATACGTCAAAATGCTAAGCGCCGTTTACAAAACAGGTACTATAAGAAGTCCGCTCGTTCTGCTATAAAGAAGCTTCGTCACATGTCTGAATCAGCTGAGGCTGGCTCTTTCTTAGTCAAAGTGGTGCAGATGATTGATAAATTATCAAAATCAAACACCTGGCACAAAAATAAAGCGGCGAACCTTAAAGGTAAGTTAACTCGTTTCGTTAACGGTTTAGCTAAATAGTATTTTAGTTTTTTAGAGTGAATAAAAAAGTTCTGATATCAAGTTATATCAGAACTTTTTTTCATTTTTTACCATTTTATATGAATTAAATAGGCAATATTGACCCTGGGCCTTTCGTTAAATCATTACTTTTTTTAACTTAGCACTGCCTAAGAATTATCAATCTTTAAAAATATATTAATGGCCATAAATTCAGCAAACTCTGGGGTGCAGAGATATATCCGCGGAGTGGTTGTAGTTGTGTTGTGCTTAGTGGTGTTTAACCTTAATAGTCAGGATATTCACTTCTCTCAGTTCTATATGTCCCCTCTGAATTTGAATCCTGCCATGACTGGTGTCATGAATGGCAATGTTCGACTTACAGGAAATTATAGGAATCAGTGGGCCAGTGTTTTAAGAGATAAATCGTTTCGTACTTATTCTGTTTCTTATGATCAGCGATTTGCCGTTGGACGAAATGATTTCTTTGGCGTGGGTGGTACCGTTTGGGGAGATAAGGCGGGAGATGCCGGCTTCGCTACCCAAACAGGTAAGCTATCCTTTTCCTACAGTAAAAAAATTGGAGGTTATCGCGATAAAGCAAGTTATGTGGTGGTAGGTGCAGAAGGTGGTGCAGCTCAACGAAGTATAGATTTCTTGAATCTGCGTTGGGGAACCCAGCACAATGGTTCCGGTGGTTTTGATCCGACAATAAGTTCAAACGAAACCGGGTTCAATATAGATAATTTTATATTCGCTGACATGGCCGCTGGTCTCCTTTGGTTTAATGTTTTAAATAAAAATACAAATTATTATATCGGCGGAGCTTACCACCATTTAAATCGACCAAATCAGGCATTTTCAAGCACTAATGTTGCAGGTGTTAATGTTAGAAATACCGATTTGATTTTTACCAGAATTACAGTTCACGCAGGAGGAGAATTTCCCGTTGCTCAAAATTTAGGGGTTCTTCCAGGTATTATTTACATGAAACAAGGTCCCGCTTTTCAAGTGAATGGGGGTAATAGTTTTCGCTTTACCCTAAATGATAATCCCGGAGAATATCAGGCTTTTCAATTGGGTGTATGGGCTCGTATCTCTTCCAAAGATAATGGAACAAACGGTACTGTTGCCACAGAGAACGGAGGTGTACTCGTCGATGCAGCCATTCTCTCTGCACGATTCGATTTCAATGATATGAGTCTTGGATTCAGTTATGATATTAACGTCTCACCTCTAAGAGCTGCTTCAAATGGTCAGGGTGCCTTTGAATTTAGCCTGCAATACAAAATACTCGGAAATACTAAAAAATCTGTGTATTGTCCCGATTTCTAATCTCTAAAATCTACTTATCGTGTTCTCATCAAAAAACAAAACAGAAGAAAAATCTAACATCTCCGCTATTCCTTCTCCGAATGCTTTTAATACACTCGCAGTAGGTACCGTAATTGACGGAAATGTTAGTTCTGCCAGCGATATTCGGGTAGATGGTTCGATTTTTGGAAATTTAACCTGTGATTCTAAAGTAATTATTGGTCCAAGTGGTATTATTGAAGGCGATGTAACCTGTGCCAGCGCACATATAGAAGGTAAATACAAAGGAAAATTAACCGTCGGTGATGTATTGAATATCAGAGAAAATGCCGTGGTTACAGGGGATATAATTACCCAAAAATTAATCGTACAAGCCGGGGCTTCTTTTAATGGTTCCTGTGTCATGAAAAATAAATAGGGTTCAACCAAAAAATGAAAAAATCATCTAGTACTCATTTTATGAAATACGCCGGAATGGCTTTTCAAATGGGTGCTATTATTTTATTCTCCGTGCTCTTAGGGCAGTATCTGGATAAGGTCTTAATTCTTTCCTTTCCCTTGTTTACCCTCATATTCGTTCTATTCGGAACCTTCGCCTCTCTTTATCTGTCGCTAAAAGACTTCATTACGCCCAAAAAAGGTAAATAGACTATGACACGTCAATACCGTGATGCTTATTCTTCCTTTATTGTACTGTTTGTGGTCGCCCAGCTTACTGTCTGCTCTCTTATTCTCTTCTTTTCAAAACATTATATTCCAAATTCGAACGTCGGATGGGTCGCTAACGCTTACTTTTCTCTATTTTCTATCGTTATTTATTTGTCAGCACTGAAAAATCTTTCCCTCTCCGCTGGTAATGCTTTTATTAGAATCGTTATGGGTGGAAGTGGGATTAAAATTGGCGGCGCTATCTTAGTTCTCCTCTTAGTACATCTGTTATTACAACCCCTCGAAAATCCCGAGATTATTTTGTTCCTTATTATCTACGTTCTTTTTGCTATATTTGAAACCTACACTTTGACGAAGTTGAATAATCATTAAATTTTTATTTATGGTCAATAACCAACCTTTTTTATTAGATGTTAATGCCGGCCAATATACCTTTCAACTCACTGATGTAGATAATATTACGTTAAATGATTCCGATGTAATTAATCAAATTATTCTGGATAATAATAAATCAAAGTTAGTCTCTGTAAAGGAGGTAAACCATGAGCTCAAAAGATATCAAATTCAAATAGATGGACGTACCTACCAGGTTCAAATATCAGATGCTGTGGACCAGCAAATATTAAAAATGAACCTGAAATCTAAAAAATCAAATCAATTAAAAGAATTAAGAGCACCTATGCCCGGATTGGTCAGGCAAGTTAATGTCCAGGTGGGTGATCAGGTAGATTCAGGTGATGCCTTATTTATTCTGGAGGCTATGAAAATGGAAAATGTATTGAAATCTCCGGTAAATGGTATTGTTTCTGACCTATTCGTAAAACCGGGAGAATCCGTTGAAAAAAACCAGATTCTCCTCAGTTTTAGTTAAAATTTTTTCCTATTTCTTATTTTGTACCTTGCTGAACGCGTCTAATCCGCAACGTAGAAAGTTCGCGTACGTCTCCACATCAGGAGTGTATGCCGCAGGTTTATTTAACAGCTCTCCCGATGGAGAAAGTAAAGCGTAGTAAGGCTGACTATTTGTGTTGAAGTAGCTTGTTTGTAGATTAGACCACTTGTTTCCAACAGTCCTCAATTTTCTGGTGCTTCCACTCGCTTGTGTTACCGTTATTTGCTCATCCTCAGGTAACAATGTTTTATCGTCGACATATAAGGAAATAATAACATATTTATCGTTAAGTAAAGAATATACATTGGGGTCTGGCCATACATGTTCTTCCATTTTCCTACAGTTCACACAAGCGTACCCTGTGAAATCAATCATTACGGGTTTATTTACTGATTTTGCAAAAGCTAAGCCAGCTTCTAAATCCTTAAAGCAATTTAAATTATGTGGGCAGTCACAATCATACACCAAACTGTAACAGGTAGGTGGCGCCATTCCACTTAAAGCAGTCAAAGATTTATAAGTTCCGGCACGTTCGTCAAATCGAAAACCAGACACTAAATACGCTACAAATAATATACTCGCAAAACCTAAAATTTTATGTGTAAGGCTTCTTTTATCCTTTTTTGATTCGTGGCCAATGCGGATAACACCAAATAAATAAAGAGAGAGGGCACTAAAAATGATAATCCAAAGGCCTAGAAAAATTTCGATTTTCACCAATCCCCAGTGTTTTACCAAGTCTGCATTCGAAAGGAATTTGAGGGCAAGCGCTAATTCTAAAAATCCTAAAACGACCTTCACGCTGTTCATCCAGCCGCCTGATTTTGGTAGTCTGTTCAATAGGCCAGGGAATGCTGCGAATAGTCCAAAGGGTAAGGCTAACGCTAATCCAAATCCTCCCATTCCTACGGTTAATTGCATGGCTCCAGATGATGATGACATCGTTCCCGCCAAAAGAGAACCTAATATAGGGCCTGTACAGGAAAAGGATACCAAAGCCAGGGTCAGGGCCATGAAAAATATACCTATTATTCCTCCAACGCCTTCGGCTGAACTCGCTTTATTGGTCCATGATTCCGGTAGGGCTAACTCGAAATAGCCAAAAAATGAAATAGCAAATACGATGAATATAACAAAAAAGAATACGTTTAGTCCAACATTCGTGGAAATATCATTGAGTATGTCAGGTTGTATGCTGTCCATTAAATGAAATGGAATACTTAGCAAAACATAAACCATGAAAATGAAAAAGCCATAAAGAAATGCATTGATTATACCTTTCTTTCTATCTCCTGATCCTTTGGTAAAATAACTTACCGTGAGCGGAATCATAGGGAAGACACAGGGAGTCAACAAGGCTAATAATCCTCCTAAAAAGCCCAGAAAAAAAATATTGAAATAAGAATCTGTTTCAGATGATACCGTGGTTTCATCCGTTGAACATTCATTTATGGGTTTTCCTGGCTTTGTTATGGAGAAAATACCTGTTTTTTCAACTTGAGTGGGCGCTTGATCTGTTTCTGTTATAGACGGAACGACCGATGTTTCGCTCTCCTCAGTTTCTGAACTTGTTTTTTTTTCCTCACTGTCAATGGATTCTTCCTTCGAAGCCGTTACCTGAAATGAAAAGTTAGCTTCCCCCGGTGGAAGGCATCGCTCTTTATCACAGGCCATAAATTCTACATACCCGGTGATTGGTTTTGTTGGATCTGTTACCCTTATTTTTTGTTTGAAAATGATTTTACCGGATAACTTTATTACGTTCATTCCGAAAATATCATCGAAACCCTTATATATGTTCCCTTCCTCCAGTGCTTTACCAACTAAGGTGTAATGGGGACCTTTGTCCCAAATGATGCTCGTCCGTATTGGGCCATCATCACTTTCCAAATATTGGGAATAAATGTTCCACCCTTCATCTATCTGAGCGATAAATTGAAGCTCATACTCATTTTTAGCTGTGTTCTTCCATTGGTAATTCCAACTTACAGGATTGAATATTTGTCCATGTAAGTTAATGATCAAACCTAAAAAAAAAGCTAAGGATATAGATAGTTTCATTGAACGAATAAATTTTAAAATGATTGATTGGTAAGTTTGATAACGCAAAATTACAAAACAAATTATTAGCTTAAAGTAACCTCTGTTACATTCAATAATATGAAACAAACGTTTTTAAAACCTAAAATGTTAAGAAAATACTTTGGAACTTGTTAGCAGTGATTCAAATAACTTAAGTCCATCAGTGTTGCCTACCATGTCATTTGCCGCCCGTTCAGGGTGTGGCATCATGCCAAATACGTTTCGTCCGATATTACATATTCCAGCTATATTATCAACAGATCCATTTGGATTGGATGGTGCATCTACATTTCCTGAAGCATCACAGTAGCGAAATAAAATCTGGTCATTTTGTTTCAAACCTGCTAAGGTAGCTTCATCAGCAAAATAACGACCCTCTGCATGGGCAATAGGAATTTTTAAAGCCACATTAGGCGTAAGTTGTGCGGTAATTACACTTTGATTGCTTGAGGGTACAATGTGAACATTCTTACAAATAAATTGCTGATTTTCATTTCTGAGGAGGGCGCCTGGCAATAAACCAGCCTCACATAATATCTGAAAACCATTACATATCCCCCAAACTAATCCTCCCTTTTCTGCAAAAGAAATAACGGACTTCATTATAGGCGAAAATCGGGCAATAGCGCCTGATCTTAAATAATCCCCGTAAGAAAATCCTCCAGGTAAAATAATACAATCCCCCAGTTCAAGTCCTTTTAAATCTTCATCTTTATGCCACAATTTGATGGTTTCCATACCAAGATAGCTGGAAAAAACCTCAAAAACGTCCTCGTCACAATTGGAACCAGGAAAAACAACAACGCCAAATTTCATACAGATAAGAGTTGATTTTATAAAAATAATCCTACATAATGGCTAACCAATAACCCCAGAATCAATACAAAATGAAAAATTTCAGCCAATTTAGGCTTCATAGATATAAATCCTAAAGAGGTTAATAGTCCTAATGGTAAGGAAAGTAACAGATAAACATCTTTACCTTGCTTTGGTAGCATAAATAATACAATAAAGGTAATACCTAAAATCCAATACATTATGTTTATTCGTTTCCTCGATTGTATAATTTTTCGATACGCAATATTATTGTAGGAAAAAATTAAAAATATAACAAGACAAATAAAAACAAAGTAAAGTAACAGATTTATATAATCGAAAGGGGTTACGAGAAAGTTGGGCGTTTTGAAAATTGCAGTAAACTGAAGTTTATAGAATAAGTCAAAGCTGTTTTGCCAGTAATAATAAACGCCAGCAAAAAATGGAGGCACTATAAAACCGCATATTACCATAATCCTTTCTTTGATACTGTAAGTTCTTAAAATGCTTAATGCTATGTATATGAACAAAATAAGATAAATCGATGGTGGAAAGAATAAAAAGGAAATACCCGATAAGAGCCCTGCATTGAAAATATGATCAGCAGCTTTAGGCTGATTGTAGGTGCCAAGTAGAATATATAAAATAAGTATTATTAATGTATTAACAAAATGGAAGGTGGATAAAAATAAAAAATAGGGGGAATAACAACTGAGTAAAATAATAAATAGGCCAGGAAAAACGGTTGATGCATCGGCTAATCTATATTTATTTACTATCTGATTTCCCAGCGCAACCTGTATAGCCAGCAACAATAATACAGTAATTCTTGCCCCAATGCCCGAGTGACCGATTAGATGGCTTATTTCGTTCATTAAAATGCCGCTCTGGCTGGGTTCCCAAACGGGAACATGCATGTATATACTGGAATGCCAAATAAATGCAAAGGAAAATCCTAAGATACTTGCTAATATTTGGTTGGTTCTAAAAAGTTGCAGCACTGCAAATGTTTTAAGTTATTTTAAGTTCGCGAAATATAAGAAATTTATAGCTCATTCACCCAAAAACATAGCAGCTTTCCTATGAAAGCGTCTTTTCTTTTGGGTTACTTGCATAGCAAAGGTAATATTTTTCAATGCCTCCAGGCGGTAGAGGATAATCAACACAGTCCGACATTGGCTTGACAACCCCCTCCTTAGTTAGAATTTTAATTTCCTCCTGCGCATAGGAATATGCCCGATTGCTCTCCTTTCCACTAAATAGTAAAAAGGATATTTCTTCGTCAGCACCTTTCCACCAGCTTTTCAGGTTAGATTCTTCTATCAATAATCTTTCTTTTGAAATGGGAACATCAGAAAATTTTAATTTGAATAATTCTCTGTTCAAAAGAGATTTACATATAAAAGAAAGCAAAAGGTCTTTCTCATTTTGCCATTCTTTTATGGCAGAAAAGAGGTCAATATCATCTAATGCCGCAAATTTATCTAATAAAAATAAAGTGTTTTCCGATAAATGCTCTTCCGTAATTTCATTGTCCATAAAATATTTTAAGGAAGACGGAATATATTGTAACTGATTTCTTTTATGTAAAATTCGAGCTCTTTCTATGATCTTTATTAACATATTTTCAGCAGCTAACACGGTCTTATGTAAATAAACCTGCCAGTACATTAATCTTCTGGCAATAAGGAATTTTTCTAAACTATAAATACCTTTTTCCTCCACAACTAACGCTCCATCTGAAACTGAAAGCATTTTTATAATCCTGCTATACCCGACAACCCCTTCCGTAACTCCCGTAAAGAAGCTATCTCTGCTTAAATAATCCAGCCTGTCTACATCGAATTGTCCGGAAACAAGTTGTGAAAGAAAATATTTAGGATGGGTACGCCGGAATATCGAAATGGCTTCTGTTAACTTTCCTTCAAAGGTTATATTCAAAGCTTCCATAAAGGCAATAGACAGCTTTTCATGGGAAACTTTAATTAAGGTGTTTTCTAAGGTATGTGAAAATGGACCATGCCCAATGTCATGCAATAAAATGGCAATGCAAGCAGACGGTGTGATGTGCGCCTGGATAAACATAATGAGCCAGGCTTACCTGTTTTATTCGGGATAACCTTTGGAAATAGGGGTGGTTTATCAAATCAAGCAGAATACCTTCGGGTATTTGGATGAACCCGTAAACAGGATCATTGATTATTTTTGACTTTTGCATAAGTCGATGAAATTTTTTAAAGCAATATTTAATCGCCCATGGCCGTTTTAATCCGTATTTTAACGGGAAATTACTTATAATTGTTTCATTCTTATTATTTACTTACTTTAGCTATTATGGATAAAATTAGAATTCTTTGGGCAGACGATGAAATTGATTTGTTGAAACCTCAGGTTATGTTTCTTGAATCAAAAGGTTATGAGGTGGTTATGGTCACAAATGGCCATGATGCCGTCGATGAATGTGCCACAGGAAATGAGTTTGATGTGGTCTTTCTGGACGAAAGTATGCCAGGAATCAATGGACTGGAAACCCTGGCCCGTATTAAACAGATCAATCCTAATCTGCCGATAGTGATGATTACTAAAAATGAGGCGGAAACCGTTATGGAAGAGGCCCTGGGTTCCCAAATTACCGACTATTTGATTAAACCCGTTAATCCAAATCAAATTTGGTTGACCCTGAAGAAAATTTTAGATAATAAACGATTGGTTCGGGAAAAAACATCGTCTGATTACCAACAGGAGTTTAGACAAATTTTCATGCAACTCCAAAGCGGCATGGATTATATAGAATGGGCTGAAATTTATCAAAAAATTATTTCCTGGGAACTCAAAATAGATCATTCTAATTCTAATGAAATGGCTGATATTTTGTCTCAACAGAAAAAAGAGGCAAATGCTGCATTTTGTAAATATATATCGGGTATTTATCCGCATTGGATGAAAAATCCGTCGGAAGGTCCGGTAAAATCATTTAATCTTCTCAGGGAAAAGGTTTTTTCACACATTCAACCAGAATGTCCAACTATTTTACTCGTCCTGGATAATCTTAGATTTGATCAATGGAAAGTGATCGAGCCTATTTTATTGGAAAGATTCAAATTGCAAAATGAAGATTATTTCTTTAGTATTTTGCCAACCGCTACGCAGTACAGCAGAAATGCTATTTTTGCCGGTATGATGCCCGCAGATATTGAAAAGCAATTTCCACAGTATTGGGTCGGTGACATTGAAGAAGGGGGTAAAAATAATTTTGAAGCCGAATTGTTGGCCGCTCAAATAAAAAAGGTGTTCAGAAGGGATATTAAACACGAGTATTTTAAAATTACGCAAGTCCAGGCCGCAAGACAACTTCAGGACAATATCTTTAATTGTTTGAATAATGACCTCACCGTTATTGTTTATAATTTTATAGATATGCTCTCCCATGCAAGGACTGAAATGGAGGTTTTAAAAGAATTGGCGGGTGATGAAAAGGCTTATCGGTCTCTTACCAGATCGTGGTTCGCTAATTCTCCGCTCTGGGCTGCATTAGAACGGGTGTCCGAGAAAGATGTGAAGCTCATTATCACCACCGACCATGGAACCATTCGGGTAAATACGCCTGTCAAAGTGGTGGGTGACAGAGAAACTACCAGTAATCTGAGATATAAAGTTGGAAAGAACCTTCAATATGATAAAAAGAACGTCCTGGAACTAAAGGATCCCGGTCAGGCTGGTTTACCTCGCCCTAATGTTAGTTCCACTTACATTTTTGCCAAGGAAGATGGCTTCTTTTTATACCCAAATAATTATAATCACTATTTGAATTATTATAAGAACACGTTTCAACACGGTGGAATATCCCTGGAGGAAATGATTTGTCCTATTATGCACCTACGCTCTAAGGCTTAAGGCTTAAGGCTTTAGCCATTCAGGATAGGCATCGTGAAGTTGGTCTATGACCTTCTTCTTTCCTAAAAATAGAATTTTCTGCCCAAATATTCCCTTAGCATGAAGGTGAAAAATGCCAAGGGACAGACCAAACCATCGGCGCCATTCCAGGTAGGATATGGCGTCGATGGGATATCTTGCGGTCTTGAAATAATTAGTTATGTATAGGGAATCTGCGGTCATTTCAACTCTTCTTAAACGTAGAAAAGTAAAATAAATAACAGCTAAACCAGTTGAATAGAAAAATAAGGTGGCCCACCTGAAGGAGGCATAAGGTAAAAATCCAAAATAAATTTCATCGGCCAAAAAGACACCTAAAGTAAAAGCTCCAAAAAATACACTCCAGAAAACAGGAAGGAATATGTTCAGAAACAAGGTGGCATTTGATGATAATCTTTCCATGAATAAACAGATTACGAGTTCATTTCTTTTCGATCAGCTTCTTCTTCCTCTAATTCCTTCTTTTCCTTTCTGGCAGTTACTCTTGCAGCAACTAATATGCTGACTTCGTAAAGACCGTATAAAGGAATAGCAATAAGACACTGACTTACCGCGTCTGGTGGGGTGATAACGGCCGCAACAATAAGTACGACAACAAAGGCATGTCGTCTGAAATCACGCATTGATTGTGGACCCAAAATACCTAAATGGGCTAAAAAATAAGCAACAACAGGCAGCTCAAATACCAATCCTGTAGGTAAAGTGAACATAATGATATAGTTCAGATAGGAATCGAGCGTAGGTGTATTTTCAACGCCAGGTATCGTAAATCCAGTCAGGAAATTTACGGCAAATGGCGCGATAACAAAATAGCCAAAACTTACTCCCAATAAAAATAAAAAAGAGCAAATAAAAACAACACCCCGTGCTGCATTCTTTTCATGTTTGTACAAACCGGGACTTATAAATCGCCAGAATTCCCAAAAAACGTAGGGAAAGGCTACAATAAAGCCAGCAATAAATGATACAGATATGCTTGTTGTAAATGCTTCTGCAAAACCAATAGCCTGCTTTTTAATGTATGGTGGGGAAAAACAAATGCTATCTCCTAATCCAATCGCATTTCCCATATCGCAAAACCAACGGTAAGATATAAACGAGGGTTTTGTAGGTCCAAATAAAACAACATCAAAAAACCAGGCATTATTGATAAATAAGACAATTCCTATGGTTAGTATTACGACTAATGACCTTATAATATGCCACCTTAACTCTTCAAGATGGTCGAAAAAAGACATGTCTTTCTCTTCTTGTTTTTTTTTCACTGTGGTATTTTTGTTTCTCAATCACAAATCTATTAAAATTTGCCCTAAAGTTTCACATTAATTAGGTTGATTACATTAAAATTGAAATAACTTCGTTTAACATTTATGCAGTAGCATTCCAAAATGGTTGATGGTTGACCTTAATTACTGTACATTGTGGTTATTATTAAATAAAACAAATTATGTCAAAGCTAATATTCGATGAGATGATGGAGGTTCAGCAGTCTGTACTTGAAAATTTAAGTAACATTGCGATCGTAGCCATCTCCGACAATCAGATGATTGAAGTCTCTGCCGATGGAAATAGGAATATAACAAACATTCACATCAATGAGGAAATGATGAAGGAGGCGTCACTATCAGAACTCGAAAGCCTTTTAACCCTGACGGTAAATAAGGCACTCGAAATGTCTATGGAGGCAGAGGAAAGAGAAACCACCCGAATGATGGATGCTTTCTCGCCTGCCCTTTTTGATTCCCTAAAATAATTGTCAATCAGTAACGATATCTTCTATGCGTCTTTTTATAGGCTTGCTAGCGCTATGTTTCTATACTAATATGTCAGCCCAAACTAAAGCTGGACTGGTCGCTTATTATCCGTTTAATAAAAACCTGAAAGATGATACAGGTAATCTTTCAAATGATGCTATTGGAAATAATGGCGTCGATTATGTCTGCGGTCCGCTCAATGAGGCCATTCGCTTTTCGGGAAATGCCAGTCTCGTAAATATTATTGGAGCGGTAAATTCTGAATTCGATACAGAGGATTTTACCGTTAGTTTTTATTTTAAAGTGGGGAATGATAAGGGTATTCAATACCTCTTGTCAAAAAAACGCAAGGACTGCTTGGTGGATAATTCTCTGGTGGTTCGTTTTAGACCGCTTACCGGAAATCTTAATGTCGCTCTAACCGAAGGGATCAATAAACAGGTGAATATCATTTATGAATTACCTAAAGGACAATGCTGGCATCATATCACTATTGCTAGAAATGCTTCAAAAATAAGACTCTATTATAATGGCGTTTTGGTGTCAGAACAAACCTCTGCCTCTCGGGTGAATGTCCTAAATAATGGTAATTTAGTCGTAGGCGGAAGTACTTGTTACGGTGCCAATGAAATTGGTTTCAATGGCCTTATGGACGATTTACGCTTCTATAACCGAGCACTCCTGGAATCAGAAATTGGAAAATTATATCAACCCGTTGATAATATTGTTAACGATAATGAGATTGTCTATGTGGGAGACAACGTAATGACTCAGCTATTCCCAACTTGTGCTACTGATTTTACCTGGTCCCCCAGTTTCTGGGTGAGTAACCCCGCCATTAAAGAACCTGTCATTTCGCCCCTTGCAGCGGGGAATTATACCTACAAACTGGAACTTAAAGATGCCTCAACGCCATGTATTGCCACCGACTCTTTTAGAATAGTGGTCATCGATCCAAATGATTTGAAATGTGATGAAGCATTTTTACCCAAAGCTTTTACCCCAAACGGGGACGGACTGAATGATGTCTTTGGTTTAAGTAATCCAAGAATTATTACGTCACTGATCTCTTTTGAAATTTGGGATAGATGGGGGAATAAAATTTTTACTACCAATAATTCAAGTGATAAATGGGACGGTACGTATAACGGACAGACCGTTCAGGCCGGAGTATATCGTGTACTGGTCCTCCATCAGTGCAAAGGGGACACAATAACCAAGTCAACCACGGTGCTGGTCATGAACTAAGGTTAAACTTTTAAATACCTGAAATTTTGGAGTTAAGTAGTAATATTTAAAGGGTCAAAACATTACATTTATTTTGGGCAAGTCCTTAATATTGAAACCGCCAACAGCGAATAAACGCTGCAATATTATGGATGCAGCTGAATAAAATCAACTTGTATTGGGCCTTATAAACTGGCCTATTCGGGGAAGAATAATAGGTTTTAGATTGAACAGTAAAATAACACATTTCCGTGAAAATAATTATTTCTATGAAGTGGGAACAGATTACTATTTAATGGCAGCAGAACCGGAATAAAAATAATAGAGAATATTACCTGGTATCTCAGCTTCAACGCTTAAACAAAATTAATTACAATGACTTTGCAGCAGTACGCTTGAAATCAAAGGTTAAATTTGGAAATCATCTTTGAATAATTGCTGGATTCAAGTAATTATTGAACCGGGTTATTCTTTTGTCAACGAACGATCGATTTCCCATGAAGGAATCGCTCTGAAAAGCAAAATGGAGCGTTGAAACACATGTATCGTTCCAACGCTCCATTCTATTTCTTATTCACGGAAAATGCCAGCGTATTATTTTATGATAACGAAGTCGCCGGAATAAGGGCGCCTATAGCCATCAAGAAATAATACTTCGAAGGTATAAACGTAACTACCCACATTGGCCGCTCTCGTTGTATAACTTCCGTCCCATAATATAGTCCCTCCTTCACAATCAATGGGCACCGTATTTAGCGACTTTATCAGGTTCCCCCAACGGTCAAATATCCTGAAATTGGTTACTTCTTTGACGCCCAAACAAGAATGTATTCTCAACTCATCATTAATACCATCCCCGTTAGGTGAAAAAACATTGGGTATGAATACAGAATAATTCCGATCTACTAATACCTGAATGTTCCCATTGCTCTTGCAACCATTTATATCAGTAACTTCCAGATTAAATTTTTGATCCCCATATAACTCCCGAATGGTTGGATTGGCTATGCTTGAGGAAGATAATCCCGCACTTGGCGTCCATTTATAGGTTCTTATGGGGTTGGAGGTTTGAATGACAGGCTTTAGTTGTGTTGCAGTATCACCCAATGGAATATTTATACTGCCTGGGTTAAATTCTACGAGTAAGGGTAGGGGGGAACTCACATCAATGGTTTCCGTATAAGCACATCCAAGGTAGTCCTCAACTTGTATAATAGTCCTGCCAGCAAAAATTTGTATTTTTTGGTCCACAGGAAAGCTAATGCCACTATTGTTTACACTAAATACGTAATCTGATAATTTTAAGCCGTTACCACCACTAACGCCCTTTACCGATAGGGTAGTTGTGGTACCATAGCATAAAGGAGGATTCACCGGATTGAAAAAAGCAATGATCGGATCTGGTGTGGTAAATATGTGTTGGGTTTGATCTTGACAGCCTTTACTGTCTGTTACCGTAATTCGATATGTGCCAGCAGGCAATTTATCCTTACTGTTACTGGAACTGGCTACTCCCGCGTCGGTTGACCATTGGTAGGGAGTGGCGCCTAAAGGATTAATTCCCGTTTCATTGGTTAACTTAAACACTAAAACGCCATCTGATAAGCCAGGGCAACTTACGTTTTTTGTATTTTTAGTGTCTAAAGTAATTAATAGTTGAGCTGGTTCAGTAATGGTTACCGTTTCCTGTATCGTACATTTATTTCCGTCAGTAATGGTTACCGTATAAGCACCATTTTTCATGTTATTGATGGATGATGAAGTCGATCCCGTATTCCACACAAAAGTAAATGTACCTCTTCCTCCTGTTGGAGCCAGATCTACGGCACCATCACCCAAACCAAAACAAGTTACTGGTTTAACGGTCGCATTAGCAACAATGACTGGAGGTAAGGGAATATTTACGCTTTCAATTTTTTTACACAAATTGTTATCTGTTACCGTAAAGGTATTAAGATTCGATCTTAATTTTATAGCCGTGCTGATGGTTGAGGCCGCCTGACTTTCTCCACTACTCCATTCAAAATCGAAGGTGCCTACTTTCCCGTCGCTGTACCTAGCTGTAGCAGTTGCTTTTCCGTCTTGCGTTCCTGTGTAACAACTAACTTCCGTTAAACCGCTCATAGTAATGAGAATCTCAGGGGCATCGACTAATACAATATTCTGACTAAACGTAGGACAGTTGTTAGCATCGACGAGATTAAAGCGATAGGTTCCCTTACTTGTTTGAGTGCTATTTTCCCACGTTATTTTGTATGGTGCCGTTCCGCCAACTGGTGATATAACGATGCGGCCGTCTGCCTTGCCTACACAGGTTGGTTCAAAAGTTTTAGTGTCTGATAGCTTGAATGGATCAGGATTTAAAACCTGAACGGAACTATCTACAGAACATCCGTCAGTGCCTGTTACAGTAACTTTATAAGTTCCAACAGACAATGCATTAAGAAATTGACCACTCACTCCATTACTCCAGGTATAGGTGCTTATGGGTGAGTCGCCGGCCGTGGCCTTTATCGATAATTTTCCATCCGTATTTCCAATACAACTGACAAAAGACTTGTTCAATTCAGTGATTTTAGGCGGAGTGCGGGAAGTTATGTCAAATGCAAAGGGAACTTCACATCCCGCACCGTCTTTTACGGTGACGGTGTAGGTTCCTTTGGTCAAATTCACCACGGCAGAACTATCCGATAAATTACTGGTCGTCGCACTCCCCCAATTATAGGCATAAGGACTTACACCACCCTTTGCCGCTACTTTAATTTTTCCATCCTTACCACCACCTGCAGTGCAGGATTCTTGTGTATAGGTTATCGTATCAATTTTTAATAAAGCAGGATCGGTAATGATCACCGTTTTTTCAAAAGAACATTGTTTCCCCGCTTCAGAACTCAACATCGTGACTGTATAACTGCCTGAACATAAGCCA
Source organism: Saprospiraceae bacterium (assembly GCA_021299835.1). GTDB lineage: Bacteria > Bacteroidota > Bacteroidia > Chitinophagales > Saprospiraceae > BJGN01. The sequence continues at coordinate 55,625 of JAJTER010000005.1, forward strand.
GAAAATTGGTAGTTGATACCACTACCAGTTGGAACACTTAATCCTGAACTGATATTAAATGAAGGGATACCCGTAGCAGACTGTGCAACTACAATAATGGCCTTTCCATCGCATTTTCCTAAGCAACTGGCATCCACACCTGTGATGTCAAAGTCTAGTTTTTTATCGGCATCAACGATAACGGGATACGATTTTTTACAACCCCTTGCATCTACTACAGAAATAGAATAAGTACCTGGTAAGAGATTAGGTCTTAGCGATGAGGTTCCTTGAAAAGAGGCCACTTGATCTTCCCATTTTAAGGTGTATCCTGAAGGTGATTTAATACCACCATTTACTGAGATGGTTACTTCCCCGTCTGCTACACCAGAACAGGTAGCTTTTACAAGGGATACTTGGGTGAAAGTAATTTTACTGGGATTAGTCAAATTTTCAGAAGCTTGTGCCAAACAACCAAAATTATCCTTAACAGTAACGCTATATGCGCTGGATGACGCGGTTAAATCTTGTTGAAAATTAGTTTTTATAGTAGGATCATTGCTCCAGGTAAAATCAAAATTAGTTAAATCATTTTCCTCTTGTGCATCAATCAGTACGGTTGCTTTAAGCTCTCCATTGCTATCATTATTACAAATGATGTCTTTGATAATATCCAACCGGACAACAAAATTTCTCGATGGTGGAATTTCTCTTTCCTTGGTTGAAGAGTTTACCTTAGTATCGGAATCTGTGATGGTTAAAAGATAATTTCCCGCATCTAAACCTGGAATAATGGTTTTGCCATCCAAGCTGTTTATATTGACAGATCCCGTGCTATTATCATCTTTGTTTAGCCAGGTTACCTTATAGGGCATTGTCCCTCCCGTTACCGTTACCTCGAAACCTCCTGTATTATTTCCCACATTCTGACAAGGAATACTATCTACTTTAACATCAACAAATAAAATCTCATTAGTAACATTTACCTGTCCGTTTGAAAATTGAAAACCCATAGGCTTGCCGCAATCATCTTCCAATGGTGAGGGTGCAGTGCCTAAATTAGTAAAGGTCAATGGACTCGATTTTCCGTCTGCTCCAATAACTTCAAGGCATACATTAAATAATAAGTCACCATCATTCAAGGTGAATGGTGCTCCTCCCGATTTAAAATACGATATTTTAATGTCGTTAGATATTGGACTGTAACTTATGTCACTTGTTCCAATACCTGTTAGCTTAGTATTATTCGTATTTAAGCTCTTAAATTTTAAAACGGTGTTGTCCCAGGTAACCCCTAAAGTTAATGAAACAGCATCCGTGACTTTGGAAGCAGTGACAGGAAAACAAATTTCATCACCAAACTTTGCATTTTGTTTGGGCAGGGTGAAGGTAGTCGATGGACAGGCATTAATATTTAAGGTAATATTTCCATTACAGCTGTATTCGTCTGAAACATTGATAATGTATTCTCCTGGTGTAGGAACAAAAATTTCAAAGGTATCATTGTGCTTATATAAATTGGTACTTATTATTTTACCTTTTATATTGGCATCGTTTTTATTAATTATTGAAATTTTAGTGTAAGAGCTACTATTAAATTCAGGTAATCCACCCTTTACAACAATCCTACTGACACAATTATTGATTAAACAATTTTTAGTAACCTCTTCTACCACAATCGGATTAAGATAAGTAACTTGTATAGCTTCCGTTATATTTACATTTACACAAGCTCCAGCCACGGTTGAACCAGTCGCTGTCTCATACTTCTTTCCATCAAAATCGTCCAAAGTAGCCGGTGCAAACCAATAGCTTACAGGCCCTCCTGAATTAAAAGAAGACTGAAGTTGACCTTGATTGAAAAAAGTCAGGTCTCCGTTTATTTTTTCCTTGACCATCCAAAGTCCTTCGGTTTTGGAGGTAAAGGTGCCACCGACGGCTGCTTTATCAAGCAAACATAAATCTGTCAGAATGTTTGATAAGGCTGGTCCAGTAGGTCCTTTAGGTAAACATTTATACATAATATACCCAATACCAGGCAGTGTAGCGGGTTTTGGATCACCTGTAAGTTTGAAATCACCATTATGTATAATGGAAACAGAGTCGTTTTTACATAGATAAATATGCTTTCTGTCCGAAGTAGCCGTGCTTTTATTGGTCGGCGCACTATTTCCTAAACGAAAGGTACCAGCAAAATTGTCGCAGGCCATTCGTAAACCAGAAATACTACTTTGTGATTTGTTAATGTCAACAGGCAGAAAGGTAGGTGATTGACCTAGAAGGATTATTGGCAGGGCAATCAAAAGTAAAATGGAAGTAATGCGCATGGATTCAATTTTCCTGATTAAGCCTTTTTGCTTAATTTGGTTTTGTGAAATGAATGAATGTATTTGAAACGCTGATTTAAGGGGCAAAAGTACGTCATAACTTAGCTTTTTAGCAATTATGATTGTTTTTTTGACTTCATAATTTTATTATCTCTCCATTAATATTTAACATCCTAAGTTTTGGTAAATAGGCTCTCGCTTCTTCCATAGATGAAAAATTTCTAACAATAATCTGATACTGTTTAATTTCTTTAGTTATTTCCTTTTCTGTTACGATTACTTTTTTTTCTACCTGCCTCTGAAATTGTTGCATATATTGAAGCGCTTGGTCGTGTTGATGGAAATATTTTATGATTATGCCATAATAAATGTTCTCACTATTTTCTGATATATTGGGTTGATTAGGCAGTAACGGAGGCCTGTTTAAATGCTGTAAGCTTGGATTTGCACTTTTGTTACTCACATTTCCTGTTTGTGACTGTTTGTTTTCATTTAAATTCCAGGTGTTTAGTATCGACAACAGTTTAGAGGCATTCATGGCCTCCGATATACGTACAAGCTGGTTTCCCGCTGCATCAAATAAAATCATCGTTGGCAGCATATTTACATTGTAAAATTGTTTTTCAGCATTACCTGTCGATGTTTCTATATTGAGTTCAAGAAATAAGGCATTTTCTTTTAAAAACTGTGATAAATCCGGATCTGTAAAAGTCGTTGTTTTCATCCATTGACAAAGTTGTACCCATTCAGCATGGAAATATATAAATAATAATTTCCCTTCTGAACTACTCTGTTTCATAGCGTCGTCCACGGTTATGCCGCTGTTTAACACAGGAATTTTAACCTGTCCTGAGACAAAATAGGATGACAGTAAAAAAACAAGGAAAATTAATCGGCGCATAATAGATATGGAAAAATATGTAATGTTAAAGTGTAAAAAAGGGATTTTTTTTGATTAAGGTCTGATAATAATCAGTGATTGAGGTTTGAACTTATTACCTGAAGCATCAGACAATTCATACCAGTAATAACCTCTTTTCAAGGCTGTTAAATCAATCTTGTCCATAAAATATCTATCTTTTATTACATAAGATTTTCTGAATTGTTCCCCGCCTAATTGATTCCAAATAATGAGTTTGTAGTTTCCAGGTGGTAATGAAATAAAATCAAATCGCACCATGCCTAAGGTAGGATTTGGCGCTGGATAAGCATTAGGCTTTATTTGTCCCATAGGAAAAATATTTCTTTCGGGAGATGGCGTTCTGAAACTTATTTTTTCAGCTTTCAGATTATTTTCATTGGGGTCCATTTTAACTATAACCACCGTCTCACGGTATTCAGGACTATGAAAATGATAGGAAATACGTTGCGTACTTTTCAATGGGATATTAAGAATTTGCCAAGATCGTCGGCCTATTTTTGTTTCAATACGTACAGGGATGTATTTGTCTACTCTTTTTTCCCGAAGTACATCTATTATTTCACCGGGCAGCACCATTTTGCCGTAACCATCCAAAATAGTTTGCCGTTCTATGGTATATTTTATGCGAATGGAATCGGGCTGTAGCGTAAATAGCTTTAAAAAAGCGGCATCTGCATTCAGTTTTGAAAAGGTAACAAAACAAGTGCCTTCATCGTAAAAACCACTTCCATATTTTGTATTGGTCTTTTTTTCAACCAGTGGGTCAGTGAAAACCCATTGAGAAAATTTAGCATACCCAAGGAAATCTGGCCCATTACCAGCCAGCCAGAGTAGTTCTGACTTATCTCTGGTAAAAAATCCTTCTATATTTTCTTCTACCTGAACTTTAAGTATGGCACCAGCTGCCTGCCAGTTAACTTTTTGCGTAACAGGGGAAAGCAAAGAACTGAAATCCCATCTTTTATTGGTACCTCCCTCCCAGTTTAATATAGCAGGGGATTTTTCAACCTCATAATGGAACACATCTCCTGCCTCGGGTAGCATCACAGGCGTACTTAAATTACTCTGTGCCAAGGCCTCCATCTGGAAAAGGACAAATATTAAAACATATATCTTAACGAATTTTTCAATAGCAGGCATAGAAAAAAAAAGATTGTTTGTAATGTTCATAGGCACACTTTTTCGAAAAGGGAATTTGGTGATCCTTGTTCAATAATTTTTCCTTCTTGTATAACTAAAATTTCGTCAACGTGTTGTATCGAATTAGACCTATGTGCAATAATTAAGAGCGTTTTGTTTTCAAGATAGGGGAAAATGTCAGTTTGAATAGCGTTTTCCGCTTTGGTGTCCACCGCAGAGGTAGCCTCGTCCATTATCATGATGGGTGCATTTCTTAACAAAGCTCTTGCTAAGGCAAGTCGTTGTCTTTGCCCCCCGCTTAACATCAATCCCCGGTCTCCAATGTGCGTATTATAACCATCCTGCGTGTCCATTATAAATTCGTGCGCCTGTGCTATGCGCGCCGCTTCGATAACTTCTTCTATAGGTATATCCTCTCTCCCTAAAGTTATATTCCCTAAAATAGTATCGTAAAACAAGGTGGTTTCCTGACTTATGACGGAAAATGCAGAGCGAAGATCTAACAGGGATATATTTTTTATGTCTATTCCATCTATCATTATTCTTCCTTCTGTAACATCATAGAACCGCGCCAGTAATTCACAAATAGTCGTTTTACCTGCGCCAGACGGGCCTATTAAGGCTATTTTTTTTCCTTTAGGTAAACTAAAGGAAACATTATCCAAAACCTTTTGCGTTGTACCCGGATAATGAAAACTTACCCTATCAAAAGTTATTTCCTTCTCAAAAGCGGTAAATGGAATAGGATGAGAAGGGGGAATGACCTCTGAGGTATAATGCAGTATTTCTTCTACCCGTGACAAGGCTGCCATACCTTTTCGTATATCAAAATAAGCCCGCGAAAATGATTTTGCTGGATCTATTACATTGAAAAAAGCAAATAAAAACGCAAAAAAAGTGCCGGCTTCTATTTGTTTTTCAAAAACCTGCTGAGCACCTATCCATAGAAGGACCGTAATAACTGAAATACCTAAAAATTCTGCCAGAGGGGAGGAGAGGTCTCTCCGTTGTAACATCCGTATGGTTTTTATTCGGTAAAAGTTATTCTCTACGTCAAATTGTTGCTCCTTATATCGTTCAGCATTAAAGGATTGTATCGTTTTAATACCACCTAATGATTCCTCCCACCGGGATAAAATGATGCCGAGGGCCTGTTGAACCTCCTGAGAACTTTGTTTCAATTTTATACCTATTCCCCCTATGACAAAAGTAGTAAACGCAAGCATGAGTAAAACAATACCTGTTAAAGGTGGACTAATGTAAATCATCAATCCAATACTCAGCAGAATAATAAGGGGTTCTCGAAAAATGGTTTCCAGGACCTGCAAAATACTGGTCTCAATTTCTTGAACATCGGTACTCACCCTGGCAATGAGATCTCCTTTTCTTTCTCTGGTATAAAAAGAAGGGGAAAAGGATAAGGCTTTGGTAAATAGTTTATTCCTAATATCTTTTACCACTCCATTTCTCACTGGGGCCATAAAAAAGAGGGCAAAATATCTACTTACGTTTTTAAGTAAAAATACACCCAGTATAGCAAAACAGACATACTGTAAAGCCTTCATTTTGCCATTTTGGGCAATGAATAGCAATAATTGTTGCTTGAACCACTTTTCCTGGTGAAGCAATGCACCCTCTGCATAATTAGACGCCTGGGAAGAATCTAAGAATAAAATATCTAAAAAAGGGCTTATTAATGGCGCACTCAATACCGTGAAAATAGCGGTAAGTATATTGAACAAAATAGCAAGAGTTACCTCTTTTTTATAATTAAAGAGGTAACTCATTAAGCGCCAAAAAGGATTATTATTCATCCGGTATTTTTCCGGTTACTATTCGGTCATCTTGAAATCATTCAGGAATCCGGTATGGAAATTACCACTTCGGAAATCTTCGTTCTTCATTAACTTTTGGTGAAAGGGAACCGTTGTTTTTACCCCTTCTATGATGAACTCATCCAGAGCTCGCTCCATTTTTAATATACATTCTTCCCGCGTATGTGCCCTGCATATTAGTTTGGCTATCATGGAATCATAATATGGAGGAATGCCATATCCCGCGTAAACATGCGTGTCAACCCTTACTCCGTGTCCTTTTGAACTATGGAAAGAGGAAATACGACCCGGGCTTGGGCGGAAATTGTTGTAAACATCTTCCGCATTTATCCTGCACTCCATTGCATGAGCCTGTGGATATTGATTTTCCATGGTTAAAGGATAACCAGCCGCTACTCTAATTTGCTCTTTAATTAAGTCGTGGTCAATAACCTCTTCAGTTACAGGATGTTCTACCTGAATACGGGTATTCATCTCCATAAAATAAAAGTTACGATATTTATCTACCAAAAATTCAATAGTACCTACTCCCTCGTAATTTATGGCTTCTGCCGCTTTTATTGCTGCATTACCCATAGCCTCACGAAGGGCGTCAGTCATAAAAGGGGAGGGACTTTCTTCCACTAATTTTTGATGACGTCGTTGTATTGAACAATCTCTTTCTGATAAGTGTATGACTTTTCCAAATTGATCACCTATTATTTGAAATTCAATATGTCGGGGATCTTCAATGTATTTTTCTATGTAAATTCCATCGTTTCCAAAAGAAGCTTTCGCCTCTTTCCTCGCCGCATCCCAGGATGAATCAAAATCTTTTTCATCCCATATAACCCGCATACCCTTACCACCACCACCAGCAGTGGCTTTAATAATTACAGGGTACCCAATAGATGCTGAAACCAGCTTTCCCTCGTCAGTGTCTTGTATCAACCCTTCAGAACCAGGAATAACAGGAACGCCAGAGGCTATCATAGTCTCCTTCGCTGTTATTTTGTCACCCATCTTCCTGATTTGATTAGGTTTAGGACCAATGAACTTAATGCCGTATTCAGCGCACACTTCAGCAAAATCGGCATTCTCAGCTAAAAAACCATAACCAGGATGAATGGCATCGGCATTGGTTATTTCAACAGCAGCCATAATTCTGGGCACACTTAAGTATGACTCAGAAGATTGAGGTGGTCCAATACAAACTGCTTCGTCGGCGAAACGGACATGCAAACTCTCTCTGTCTGCCGTGGAATAAACAGCTACCGTTTTGATACCCATCTCCCTACAAGTGCGTATTACCCGAAGGGCAATTTCTCCACGATTTGCAATTAATATTTTACTAAACATAATTAACCCTTCGGATTGAGTAGAAAAAGCACCTGATCGTATTCAACAGGTTGAGCATCTTCTACAAGAATTTTTTCAATGGTACCAGAAAATTCGCTTTCTATTTCATTGAAGAGTTTCATCGCTTCAACAACACAAACAACGTCGCCGGCAGAAATAGTGTCTCCTACCTTCACAAATGCTGGCTTATCAGGTGATGAAGATCTGTAAAACGTACCAACAATAGGTGATTTAACAGCGATGAGGTGATCATTAGCTTTTTCTGATGTATTACCAGAAACAGGTGCGGCAGTGGTTAAAGTTCCCGCAGCAGACGGTGCAGCTGAAGGAATGGAAGCAACAGGTGCTGCTTGAGGAGCTGAGTAAGTTTCATGTGAAACTCCCTGATAACCTTGATTTCTGCCCCTTTCGTAATTCTTCGTTCTTATAGATAACTCAAATTCGCCATCTTTCATTTTGAACTCGGAAAGGTCCAATCTATTTATGAGTTTTAACAACTCCTGTATTTCTTTGAAATCCATATAGTTATTGTTTTACACGTTCCATGTATGCGCCAGAGGCCGTATCAATCTTTATAAAATCTCCTTCCCCAACAAATAAAGGTACTCTAACCTCTGCACCCGATTCTACGGTAGCAGGTTTTAAGGTATTCGTTGCTGTATCACCACGCAAACCAGGTTCAGTGTAGGTGATTTGCATAACAACATACTGTGGCATTTCCAGCGTCAAAGGAGTTTCCTTTTCAGCATGAAAAAGGATATCTACTTCCATACCTTCTTTCAACAACTTGGGACTGGCAATTAATTTCTCATCAATGGAAACCTGGTCAAAAGTATCATTATTCATGAAATTGTAACCCATTTCATCCGCATACAGAAATTGGAATTTTCTTCGTTCTATCCGTACTTCATTAATTTTATGACCTGAAGTAAAAGTGTATTCCAGTACTCTTGCTGTGGTCATACTACGAATTTTAGTTTTAACATGGGCGGCACCTCTGCCTACCTGTGCGTGCTGAAATTCGATAATTTGAAAAATGTCATCATTGAACTCAATACATAGACCATTTCGTATGTCTGCAGTTGTTGCCATATTGGTTTTTTGGTAAAAGTTATATCTAAATTTGTTTTAAGCCTCAAATATAATCAAAAATTCGCATCATGTATCATGCTGGTGTGTCGTAAGCCCACTTTAGATAGAGCGCGCCCCAGGTAAAACCACCACCAAAGGCAGTTAATATGAGATTGTCCCCCTTGTGCAGCCTCTTCTCCCAGTCAAATAGACATAAAGGCAAGGTCGCAGCCGTAGTATTCCCATATTTTTGAATGTTTACCATTACTTTTTCTAATGGAAAGTCAGCCATAGATGCTACCGTTTGTATGATTCTCTTATTTGCCTGATGGGGTACAAGCCAGGCTACACTGTCATTGGTTAATCCATTCCTTGCCATCACTTTACTTACAACATCACTCATACCACTTACCGCAGCTTTGAATACCGGCTTCCCGTCCTGAACAATGAAGTGTTCTTTATTTGCAATGGTCTCTGCTGACGGTGGATGAAAAGATCCACCTCCTTTCATATATAAATAGTGTTGTCCTTGCCCATCAGAATGTAATTGTTGATCCATTACACCATATTCAGTGGAAGGTTCAAGTAAAACAGCCCCGGCGCCATCTCCAAATAAAATACAAGTGGAGCGGTCTGTATAATCCACAATCGCTGACATTTTGTCCGCGCCAACGACAATGACTTTCTTATGGGTACCTGCAGCAATAAATTGTGAGGCGGTGGTTAAGGCAAATAGAAATCCTGAACAAGCTGCCGACAAATCAAATGTGTAGGCCTTCGTTAACCCCGTGGCAGCGGCAATTAGATTGGCAGTATCAGGAAAATGCATATCAGCAGTAACCGTTGCACATATAAGTAATTCAATATCTTCCGGATTAGTACCCGTTTTCTCTAAAAGCCCTTTTACCGCTTCAATGCCAAGTACAGATGTTCCTTTTTCCACACCTTTTAATAGCCTCCGCTCTTTTATTCCAGTACGGGATGTTATCCATTCGTCGGAGGTATCAACCATTTTTTCTAATTCCTCATTGGTAAGTACATAATCTGGTACGTAGCCGTGAACACCTGTTATAGCAGCAAAAGTTTTAGACATTGTTAATAGTTTAGTATGGATAATGATTTACCATAAAGCGCCGCAAATGTAGGAATAAGTGCCAACTTTAATAAGAATATTTATAAATAAATGCTTATTGTACTACTTTATAAACCCTTTCACTAGCCAAAAGTAACCCTAAAAATGTTAGGGTGCCATTAATGGCCAATATTAAAAAGCCAAACGTGAAGCCTTGAAACAAATCCTTAGAATAGGTGTCCAGTAACCATGAAATGATGGGTGATAGCACACAAATGGGAATAATCCATTGACTCTTTACCTTGAATTGTGTCAATATTCCAAAGGCAAATAATCCGAGTAAAGGTCCATAAGTGAATCCGGCCCAACGGAAAAGCTCATTGATGATTCCGTCCTTTGATATGGTTTTGAAAATGATTATCATTAGAAACATTAATACGCTATATCCTATGTGTACCATAAATCGTACTTTCTTTTTTTGCTCTTCCGATGCCTCCCATTTCTCAAAGTTCAAAAAGTCGATGCAAAAGGAGGTGGTCATTGCGGCTAAAGCCGAATCTGCGCTGGAGTAAGCAGCAGCAATTAATCCTAATATAAATAATATACCTATATACGGTGATAAATGGTTTAATGCCAGAAATGGATAGACCTGGTCAGTCTTTTCAGGTAAAGTGATGCCAAGTTCCGATGAATATATATATAGCATGGCTCCCATGGTTAAAAATAACAAATTGGCAAAAACTAAGATAAAACTGAAGGTGAACATGTTTTTCTGGGCGTCCTTTAATGTTCTACAGGTGAGATTTTTCTGCATCATGTCCTGGTCAAGTCCTGTCATGGTTAGGGTGATTAATGCCCCACTCAAGAATTGCTTGAAAAAATTATTGGGGTCACTCCAGCCACCTTCAAAAAAGAAAACTTTGGAATATCCACTGTTATTTACCGCTCTGACCATGTCGCCAAATCCCATATTCAGATTTTGACAAATAAGGATAATAGTAAGAAATACAGCGCCTAACATGAAAAAAGTTTGAATGGTATCCGTAACAACGATCGTTTTAATCCCTCCCTTAAATGTGTAAACCCAAATTAAAAATATCGTTAAAAAAACAGAAAATGCAAAAGATATTTGATAAGGTGCAAATACAAATTGATGCAGTATCGTTGCTACCAAAAATAATCTTAAGGCAGATCCCGTGGTCCGACTTAATTGAAAATATACAGCCCCAATCTTATAAGCATGCCACCCAAATCTATTTTCTAAATAGGTATAAATAGAAGTTAAATTCATTCTGTAGTACAAAGGGAGTAAAACCAGGGCAATAACTGCATAACCAAGCATGTAACCGAAAACAATCTGCATGTAAGAGAAAGCCTGATTCAAACCGCCCCCTCCAACAACACCAGGTATAGATATAAATGTCACTCCTGAAAGGGATGCACCTATCATGCCGATAGCCGCATTAGAAAATACCCTAATATGATACCTAATAATATCCCCGGAGATAATGCTTTCATACGTTTTATTTAAAATTTTTCCTGAATGAGTTTTTAAAATATTACTCCCCTTTATTTTCTTTGCTCGTTTCTTCTGTCTCCTCTTCTACTGCTTTTGTTTCAGCATTTTCATCAGCATTTTCTCCTTCGGCGGACACTGATTCCTGCTTTTTAGGTGAAGAAGATTTAAATGCCATCGGTAAAATAAGGAAAAGTCCGGCCATTATAGCCATATCTGCTATATTAAAAATGCCAGATCGTAAATCTCCAATGCCTATGTTCAAAAAATCAACTACTTTTCCCTCTAAAATCCGGTCTATGATGTTACTTCCGCCACCTGCAATAATAAAGGCAAAAGCTATTCTCTGCCAGGGGCCAACCTCATTATTGAAAAAAAGAGTAAAGCCAAAATAACCCAAAGCTAATATAGGAATAATGGCCAAAACCCAGAATCTAACGTTTTCCGGTAGGTCTGAGCCTAAACTTAAAAAAGCACCCTCGTTTTCAGCATAAATAATACGAAAACTATCTCCCAGGTAGGATTGTGAAGGGTACCCTTTTAGCGTTTCAACCGCCCACACTTTGGTCATCCTATCCGATAAAACAACCAAAACCATGATAACTAAGGGTAAAACAAACTTTTTATAATTCATATAAATTACTTTAAATTTTCTCAATATTTGAGCTTCCACCTTGTAAGTAAAGGTTTTTTTCTATATTGAGGGGTTAAAAAAGAACAAATATAATGATGCAACCTTACTTTACCAATGATGCCATCGTATTAGGACTATTATTGTCTGTACTTTCTTTCGTTTTTTTTACCTCTTCAAGTAAAAATAAATGGATCCAAAAATTTTATACCATTTTTCCTCCCTTATTGTTATGCTATTTTTTACCAGCACTCTTGCATTGGCCACTGAATCTAATTTCAGGTGAAAACTCGGTGCTTTATAAGGTGTCTTCTCAGTATTTATTGCCAGCCTCTCTCATTTTGCTATGTTTAAGCATTGATTTAAAGGGCGTTTGGAATTTAGGACCTAAAGCACTTATTATGTTTTTAACAGGCTCTTTGGGTGTTATTATTGGAGGGCCCATTGCTTTATTAACTGTTAAATATCTTTTCCCTGACTTAATACAGACAAATCCTGAGGATTTATGGAGAGGACTTTCTACTATCGCAGGTTCCTGGATTGGGGGTGGGGCAAATCAAACGGCCATGAAAGAAATTTTTTCAGTAAATGAAAATCTTTTCGCTGTCATGATTGTAGTAGATGTCGTTGTAGCCAATGTTTGGATGGGTTTGCTCCTGTATGGTGCAAGTATTACTGATAAAATAGACAAATGGTTGAAGGCCGATACTTCAGCTATAGTTGATCTTCAAAATAAAATGTCGGCATTCCAAAAAGGAGTAGAAAGAATTCCAGATACTAAATCTTTGCTCTACCTTCTTACCATTGCTTTTGCAGGCGTCGCTCTTTCTCATTGGGGCGCAGACCTCATTACGCCATGGTTGGGGAAATATAAGGAAGTTTTAATTAGCTGGCGCTTGACCGCGCTGAATTCTTCTTTCTTTTGGATAGCCTTTCTGGCAACAACGATTGGCTTATTTATCTCTTTTACAAAGTTACGAAACTTTGAAGGAATAGGTGCTTCTCGTTTGGGATCCGTATTTTTATACGTTTTAGTAGCAACCATAGGCATGCAGATGAATCTTCAAGAAGTTTTTCAGAATTTAGGCCTATTCGCCGTTGGATTTATCTGGATGTGCATACACTGTATATTATTAATTCTGGTAGCAAGATGGATTAAGGCGCCTTTCTTTTTTCTGGCTGTAGGTTCACAGGCTAATATTGGTGGAGCCGCCTCAGCACCTATTGTAGCTGCCGCTTTTAGTCCATCTCTGGCCCCCGTTGGCGTGCTATTGGCTGTCCTCGGTTATGCTTTGGGAACTTATGGCGCTTTGGTTTGTGCTTTCTTAATGCAATTAATTTAACGTGAAATTAAAAATTTCATAATTTTTTGGATTTATTTTTATAAATCTTGCATAAAAAACAAAGTATTATTATATTTGCATCAACAAAAGTAAGTTTTGTTTAATCATCAAATTGTGAGGTGATGAAATTGGCAGCCATGCCCTCTTGTCTCGGGGGTGAGGATTACGGGATAAACGTAGCATAGGGCCGGTATCGATCCAGGGGTTGACCACCAATCTTCTTGTGCTATAGCTAACTGCCTCTTGGGGGTTCGAATCCTTCTCTCACAGCAAAAAAAAATAAGCGGATAACCCTTTCCTGATAAATTTATTGATTCAGTGAGTGTAGAAAGGAAGGATTATCCGCTTTGTTAGTACAGTTGTAGTATCAAAACTTAGAATGGTATCTTTTCGCTGCCTGTACACGCAATTTTTATTAAATTTTATCATTCTTATCTAAGTTATTTATTTTTTAACCTTCTATATCCAGCCAAACATACGATAGATTTTACGCTTAATCCAGCCTTTTAAAAGGTCGGTCTCACTTCAAAATTAATAGTCCATGCGTAATTTTTGTTTGTCTGTCGTTCTCCTGTTTTCAATTTACTCAAGTTCAAGTGCTTTCGTTGGTTGCCTCTCAGGTAATTGTTATGAAGGTTATGGTGTTTATATTTATCCAAGTGGCGGTCGTTATGAGGGTGATTTTCAACGGGCAAACCCCAATGGAAAAGGAAAATTGCATTTTCCAAATGGTGACTTATATGTTGGGGAATGGGTGAATAGTTATAGGCAAGGTGTGGGTAAAATGATTTACAATAATGGTGATTTATACGAAGGTGGTTTTGTTTACAGTAAGTTTCATGGCATCGGAAAATATACATTTTTTGTTGGCGGAAATTATCAGGGTAGTTGGCAAATGGGGGCTCAGCACGGCTTTGGTATTCTGAATAATCCAGATGGTACTTCTTACGAAGGTTCTTTTGTCACTGGAAAAAAACAGGGGATCGGGAAACTTACCCTGCCCGATGGTAAAATTACCATTGGTGTGTGGGAAAATAATGAGCTTAGTTTGCCAGCTTCTAAAAGTGCTTCTCCTGCCATTAAAGTCGAAACGATTAAAATTCCTAAAATTCGTGCGCTCATTATCGGTGTATCCGATTATAATCAAATGAAGAAATTAGCATTTAGCGATGATGACGCTCAAAATATTTTTGATTTTTTACAATCTGAAGCTGGTGGTTCCGTGCCTTCGTCACAAATTATTTTATTGAAAGATCAGCAGGCAACGCATAAAAATGTCATGACATCCGCCAATCAGTTGTTTTCAAAAGCAAATCCTGAAGATTTAATCTTATTTTATTTTTCAGGCCATGGTTTACCAGGTGCCTTTCTACCCGTGGATAGTGACGGTGTCATGCATCGGATAAATCATGAGGAGGTCAAATCTATTTTGTTACATAGTCCTGCTAAACATAAATTGGTTTTTGCCGATGCTTGTCACTCAGGTAGTTTCCGCGCTGTGTCTGAAAATGAAAGTTACTCTCATCTTCTCTATGAATCTTTAGCTGGATCTTCAGGCGGCTTAGGCCTGCTTTTATCCTCAAAGACAGAGGAATTCTCTCACGAATTCGATGGAATCAAATCAGGGGTTTTTAGTCATTTTCTTATTCGAGGTCTAACCGGCGAAGCTGAAAAAAATAGGGATGGTCTCGTTTCCGTTAACGAATTATTTGATTACGTTTTTGAACAGGTGCGGTGGTTTACGCAAAATAAACAATCGCCTGTCTTATATGGTGAGATAGACAAAAATATGCCGGTTTCTGTAGTTCGCTAAATATTATATGTATTATTTTATCATATAAATATTTTATATTTGTTGTATGAAATGGAAGTTATTTTTTTTTATTACGCTATTGTTTAATTGGCCATTGCTCCTCCGTGCGCAATGTAGCACGATAAATTGTATTGATGGTTTTGGTGTTAAAACATTCCAGGATGGCTCCAGATATATGGGGGCATTTGTTCAGGGAAACAGACAGGGTATCGGAATTTGTTTTTGGAAGAATGGTTCCCGTTTTTTTGGTGAATGGAAGCTGGATAAACCAGAGGGGGTGGGTGTCTTTATCAATTCCCAATCCTTAAAACAACAGGGCCTGTGGAAAAAGGGGAAGCTTATTGAGGAAAATCCAAGTTTGGTTACAGATAAGTTGTTTTCCGTTTCTAGCCGGATTCAAGGTTGTTTAGCTGGTGATTGTATTGGGGGAAAAGGGGTGCTGATGGTTAATGGGGACATTTATATCGGCGATTTTAAAAATAATCTTCGCCATGGGATTGGTATTTGTTACTATTTTAATGGCTCGGAGTATAAAGGTGCCTGGCAAGGGGATAAACAACACGGAAATGGAGCGTTAACCTATTCTGACGGTAGAATTAGATCAGGTTTTTGGTCCGAAAATATTTATCAAGGACCTTCTGACCCGAGAACAAAAGGTCCAACTACTTTGCCGCAATCTCCCGCTCCTATAGCAAAAGAAAAATTGGAAGGTTGCCTATCGGGGAATTGTAAAAATGGAAGGGGTATCTATTTGTATGCAGATGGAAACAGATATGAAGGTGATTTTCAAAATGGGTTCGCAAATGGAATAGGAAAAATATCTTACTATAACGGAGATGTATATGAGGGGGAAATAGAAAAGGGCTCATTGCATGGAAAGGGGATGATGATTTCAGCGAATGGAAATAAAGTTCAGGGAATTTGGGAATCTGGAAAATTTATAAAAAGTATTGGATCCGAAATTGTCATTAATCAGGTCAATGACAATACACCTTACTCTTTCTATGAGGGGGAAGTCTATGTTTTATTGGTAGGAGTATCTAACTATGTTAATCATAGGGAACCGCTTCAATACCCTGATAATGATGCATTAAATCTATTTGCTTTCCTAAGAAGTCCAGAGGGCGGAGCTATTCCTTCAAAGAATATTATAAATTTAGTTGATAAAGTAGCCACGCGCAGAAATATTCTCGATTCCTTGAATGCAATGCTTAGCAGGGTGACAAAAAAAGATATGGTGATATTTTATTTCTCAGGTCATGGCATAAAAGGGGCATTTTTACCTATAGACTATGACGGTACCTATGAAAAAGTGGTGTATCATCATGAAATATACTCAGCGCTTCAACAATCCAATGCTCAATTTAAAATGTGTATAGCCGATGCCTGTCATGCAGGAAGTATGCAGGAGCAAAAGGGCTTCCTTGGGAGCAATCAAACTGATTTTTATCAAAATAGCCAGTCTGACCAATCTGATTTTGCTATGCTCCTTTCTTCAACGTCCAGTGAAAATTCAGCGGAAGCCGATAGACTCCAACAGAGTGTTTTTAGTTATTATTTAATTAAAGGCCTCGAGGGTCTGGCTGACACCAATCGGGACAAAAAAATTAGTATTCAGGAATTATTTAATTATGTCGGGGACAATGTTAGGAAGTTCACTGAAAACAGGCAATCTCCAACGCTTACAGGGCAATTTGACAGGGGGAAAATAATAGGAATTGTCAGATCAAAAAGATAAATAACTATTTATTTAGTATTATTAGAAAAAATTTATTACTTTTGCAGCCAATTTTTAACTAAAAATGTCTGATCCAGATGAGAAACTTTGAAGTAACTTTCATAGTTGATCCCGTGCTGTCTAATGATGAAATCAAGGAGACAGCTCAGACCTACGTAAAAAGTATCACCGAAATAGGTGGTAACATTGTATTCATTGATGAAATGGGCCTAAGACAATTGGCTTATAACATTGCGAAACGTAGCAGCGGGATTTACTATTGTATCGAATTCCAGTTGGAAGATCCTTCCTTTATTGCTGTGATGGAGTTAGCGCTTACCCGTGACGAAAGAGTCCTGCGCTATCTAACTATTCAGTTGGATAAATTCGGTATAAAATACAATGATGACAAAAGAAAAGGTCTCATTGGAAAGCGTAAGAAACCAGTAACTGATGCCGTGCCCCCTGCAGATGCCGTGGCGCCTAAATCAGAAAATGTGGCTCCCGCTGAATAATGCCCGTATATCATTTCTAAAAAAAAAATGTAGCTGATTATGGCAAATAAAGATGATATTAAATTCCTCAGCAATCCTAAAATTGGCCAGAACCGCAAAAAATACTGCCGTTTTCGCCGTTTTGGTATCAAGCATATAGATTATAAAGATGCTGATTTTTTATTGCAGTTTATCAACGAACAAGGTAAAATTTTGCCTAGACGTATAACTGGTAATTCATTGAAATACCAGCGCAAAGTTGCTTCTGCAATAAAAAGAGCTCGTCAGTTAGCTTTGCTACCTTACGTTGCTGACTTACTAAAATGATTTTTATCGTTAACTCACAGTGCTCGACACTGTTCAAATTCCAAAAGCCATGCAAGTAATATTGCTCCGCGATATGGATAAACTGGGAGATCGTTTCGATATCGTAGCCGTAAAAAATGGTTATGGTCGTAATTTTTTGATTCCTCAGGGTATTGCGCAGATTGCCAACAAAATTAACCTGGCCAATCTGGAAGAAATTAAAAAGGTAGAAGAAGCTGAAGAATTACAGCGCTTGGGAGATTATAGAGCAATTGCTTCTCAATTAACCTCACAAACACTAAAAATTGGTGCCAAAGCTGGTGCCAGTGGTAAAATATTTGGTAGTGTGACTTCTGTACAAATTGCCGCTGCAATTAAAGATCAGTTAGGTATCGAAATTCTACGCAAAAAAATTGAGCTTCCCTTGGAAGTTAAAGAACTCGGTACTTATACCGCTATCATTAATTTACATAAAGAAGTTATAGGAAAGGTAGAATTTGAAGTTTCTGCTGAATAGAAAGAATATAACATTCTGAAGAGGGAGGTTAAACTGAAGTTTAATCTCCCTTTTTTTGTCCTATTAAAAACTTAAAATCGGCACACATAGTTGTTTTCCTTCAACCATTTTTCTTTTTCCTGATAATTTGGCATAGCGGTTTGAACCAATTTCCAGAATTTATTTGAATGGTTAAATTCGATGAGATGTGCCAGCTCGTGTAGGATAACATAGTCAATAACATCAAGAGGCGCTAAAAGTAATCTTGAGGAAAGTCTGATAGTGCCCGATGCAGAACAACTTCCCCATCGACTATGGGTGTGAGGAATTTTAACCTCATTAAACCTGACGTTGAAATGCTGCTTATTTAATTCCGTGACTCTTGCTGTTATCGGATCTAAATGAATCTTAGACATAAGACCAGCAATTAATTTTCTAACTATGGCACTTGCTTGTTCATTATCATAATCTTCACCTATCTTTAATTGAATCACTTGATTTGGTTGAATAGATGCTTTTGAAATTTTTAATGCATGAGTTAAAATTACTATCTTATATACTATGCCTCTTACGACAATAAACTCGCCGTGTTTATATTGGCGTGGGATCAAATGTTGTAAAATATTTGGTTTGGTTTCAACCAACTGATGAACCCAACGGGTAAACCAAAGCCAGGCATTATCAAATTGAACTTTGTTAAAGGAACTTGGAATTCTTAGTAATAATCCAGTTGCACCCACCGATGCACGCAAAGAACGCCTCCGTTCACTGGTTATTTTAACAGGAACGGAGGCATTTATATTTGTAATCGTAATTTTATCAGGAAATACTATTCCCATAAGGTATTATCCTCTGGATTGTGCGAAATCTCTCATAACAGAAATGAGTACATCAACACTTTCTAAAGGAAGTGCATTATACATAGATGCACGGAAACCACCGACAGATCTATGTCCTTTTAAGCCTACAATGCCAGCTTCTTTACATGCATCAAGGAAAGGATTTTCGTCATTTGGGTTAACGGGTAAAAAATTAGCATTCATAAGGGAACGGTCTGCATAGACGGAAACCGCGCCTTTAAATAATGGATTAGCATCAAGTTCGTTGTAAAATCTCTTTCCTTTCTCTTCATTATGTTTAGCCATTCCTGCTAATCCTCCGTTATTTTTAATCCATCGCATAGTTAACATACTAACATATATTGGAAAAACGGGAGGTGTGTTATATGAAGATTCATTTTCAAAGTGAATTTGATAGTCTAGCATGGATGGAATACCACTGGATTTTTTGCCTAATAGTTCTTTTTTAACCACCACGAGCGTTACTCCGGCAGGTCCCATATTTTTTTGAGCACCGGCATAAATAAGGCCAAATTTTTCAATGGGAAGAGGTCGGCTGAAAATATCCGACGACATATCACATATAATGGGGACCGGTACTTCAGGCCATTCGTGTATTTGGGTTCCGTAAATGGTATTATTACTTGTAAGGTGTAAGTATTGTTCTTTAGCATCAACAGTATAATCCTTTGGTATATAACTGTAGTTATCTTTTTTTGATGACCCTAATACATTGACGTTGCCAAATGCTTTAGCTTCCTTAATTGCCTTTGATGCCCAACTACCGGAATCAACGTAAGCGGCAGATTGATCGTGAGAGAGGAGATTCATAGGCACCATAAAAAATTGTGAGCTGGCACCACCTGAAAGAAACAGGACAGCATAGGAATCGTCTAAGCCAAGTAACTCAACGACCAGTTGTTGTGCTTCATCCATTACAGCTATAAAAGCTTTATCTCTGTGAGAAATCTCAAGTAAAGATAAACCACTGTTGTTAAAATCTGTCACGGCAAGGGCAGCCTCTGACATTACACTTTGAGGCAGAATAGCAGGCCCGGCATTGAAGTTATGTTTTTTCATTTGCATTATTTTGAATGTTGGAACAAAAGTAAGGTTTAAAATGATTACAATTTATTGAATTAGTATAATTAAATAATCAAAAGAAAGTTTCACCATATACCTATATATATGGTGTTTGGTATCGAATCGTAATTTTTTTTTGAAATAGAGATAAATGTTTGATTTATTTTAAACCACACAATATTGATAATGAATTAATTAGGAAGTTAGTTGAAAATTTAGCAGGATTTTTTAAATAAATTAATTGAATATTAAGTAAAAGTTAAATTAGTTTTCTATATTTGCACTCCCGAAGCGAAAGAGTTAAGGGATTGGGGATAAGAAATGAGGAAAAAGAAGTTAAAAAAAGGGTATTAAAAGTTTGGTTAATAGGAATTACTTATTATCTTTGCAGCCCGAAAGGAAATTAGAAAGAGAGACACCAACGGGTGTTTTGAGATAGGCTAAGATTTGGT
>JAJTER010000075.1 GCA_021299835.1 Saprospiraceae bacterium
ACATTAATCGTTTTTATGGGTGACAATGGTACAGCAGCAGAAGGTGCTACCAGAGCTACTGTAAATGGTAAAAAGTTGTCAGGTAAAAAAGGGGATATGCTCGAATGTGGTAGCCTAGTACCATGGATTGTAAACTGGAAATCAAGTATTAAAGCGGGTAAAGTTATCAATGATTTAGTGGATGCAACAGACTGGATACCTACTTTCGCCGCCTTGACAGGTGCTAAATTACCTGAAAATGTGATATTAGATGGGAAAAGTTTTGCTCCTCAACTCAAAGGTGAAAAAGGAACGCCCCGGGAATGGATTTTTATGGAACTTGGTAATCAATGGTACGTTAGAGAGGATAAATGGAAGTTGAATAGGGCTAATGAACTTTTTGATATGCGAAATGCGCCTTTTGAGGAAATATTGATTCCCGCAGACTCAAAGGATGAAATTGCGATGTCTGCCCGAACGAGACTTTCTGCCGTATTGAAATCCATTAATCCGGAAGGGGGCATTATAGATGATGCCGATGGCAGTGGCAGGCATAAAAGTAATGTGGACAAAAAAAATGCACAGAAGAAAGGTACTGGTCTATAATTGGAAAAACCCCCTAACACAATAACTAAAAATGACAAAAATATTTTTTCAAATCGCTGTTTGTATCGCTTTCTTTGGTAGCCATACCTTTGCCCAGAAGGCTAAACCAAACGTGCTTTTTATCGCCGTTGACGACTTAAAGCCTCTCCTTAATTGTTATGGCGAAAGTCAAATGATTACCCCAAATATTGATCGATTGGCCAAAATGGGGACCGTATTTATGAATAATTATTGTCAACAGGCCGTTTGCGCTCCAACCAGAGCAAGTCTTCTTACAGGACAAAGGCCCGATTATACCAGAATATGGGATTTGAAAACACAAATTCGGGATATGGTACCAAATATTGTTACCCTTCCCCAGTATTTTAGGGAAAATGGCTACGTGACAGCTACCATCGGAAAAATGTTCGATCAACGTTCTGTCGATAAAGGTATGGATATTCCCTCCTGGTCAGTACCTACGGGTACTTATGGTAAATTACAACCATCTGATTATGCAAAAGGGTATGAAAATCCAACAAATGGGTATCAATCGATCGAAACTAAGGCTAAACTGGCCAAAATAGAGGTTGACGCAAGAGCAAGGGGGCTCGATGGCGCAGAATTAGTGGAATTTCTCTCAAAAAACAGAGGACCTGCTGTAGAATCTGCCGATGTACCCGATGATGCTTACACTGATGGTATCGTCGCTAAAAAAGCAGTGGCGATGCTGTCCCAATTTGCAAAAGAGAAAAAACGGTTTTTCTACGCCGTTGGCTTTGTAAAACCGCACCTTCCTTTTATTTCCCCAAAGAAATACTGGGACCTTTATGACCGATCTAAAATAAATATTTCACCTGTCCAACATTTGAGCAACGGGGCTCCTTCCTTCGCTGCGCAAAATTCCGGTGAATTAATTAATAGTTATTTTAAAAGTAATTTTGAACGATTTAACGAGGGTTCCATACCCCAAAATGAGGACGTTCAAAAGGAATTGATCCATGGATATTATGCGGCAGTAAGTTATATGGACGCTCAGGTGGGCAAATTATTAGATGAATTGGAAAGGTCTGGTCTGGACAAAAATACGATTATTGTTCTTTGGGGCGATCATGGCTGGCATCTCGGTGACCATGGCCTTTGGTGCAAACATGACAATTATGAACAAGCTACCCGTGCACCATTAATTATCTCCTCTCCAGGTTTCAAAGGCGGACAAAAGGCACAAGGTTTGTCGGAATTTGTTGATATTTTTCCAACGCTAACCGATTTAGCCGGACTTACACTACCTGAAGGATTGGCAGGTAAAAGCCTGGTTCCGATGCTGAAAAACCCTAAAGCTGAGGTTAAAAGTTATGCTCAAAGTCAGTATCCTCGTAATGGGGATAAGATAATGGGGTACACCATACGTACAAAGCAATATCGTTATGTCGCCTGGTATGAAGAAAATTTTAGAAAAAAGAAGATTCTCGGTGATGTGAAACCTGTCGCTGTGGAACTTTATGATTATAAGAAAGATGCTTTGGAAAGGGATAATCTGGCGGAACGGCCAGAATACAAAGAGGTGTTGAAAAACCATGAAAGATGGATGAATGAATTTTTAACTACCCAAAAACATTCCTGGTAAGGTTTATTTCATTTGAAATAGATGTATCTTCCATTCCCTAACCCTTTTTGAGATGTCAACCAGATATAGTATCGTTTTATTCGTGCTTACTTTAAGTTTAAACACCTTCGGCTTGGCTCAAAAGGCGCCCGCTACTTTTTTAATTCATGGCGAAGTATTATTGAAAAATAAACAAGCAATTATTAATCAGGAGGTAGAAAAATTAAAGGCTTTAAAAAATGTCCTGGCGAAGGCAGATCAAATAGTAAAGGAAGGGAAGATATATTCTGTAATGAATAAAAAAAAGGTGCCGCCAAGTGGCGATAAACATGACTATATGAGTCAGGCTCCTTACTGGTGGGCAGATACCACCGAAATCCTGAATATTATGATATCAGCGACTCTGAAGAAATGGATTATATCATCGATGATACTGAAATTTTGGCTCTCGCTTTTTATTTTACAAAAGATGAACGCTATGCCGCTCATGCTGCGCGATTACTCAAAACCTGGTTTTTGGATCCTGAAACCAGGCAAAATCCTAATTTGAATTTTGGACAGGGTATTCCCGGCATAAACACGGGGCGGGGTATCGGTATCATCGAAACGCGCTCTTTACCCAGACTCATAGATGCTGTCATGTTATTGGCTTCTTCAGAGAATTGGTCAAAAGAAGATCATAAAGGACTTAAAAAATGGTTTGCCGATTATCTGACCTGGCTCCTGGATAGCCCCTTGGGAAAAGATGAGGCCGATGAACACAATAATCATGGAACCTATTATGATGTTCAAATTATGGCTTACGCACTTTTTACAGATCAACCTGCATTAGCTAAAAAGCAGATTGAAGTGGCAAAATCCCGCATTCAAAGTCAGATGAAACCAGATGGCAGCCAACCTTTCGAATTGGAAAGGACCGTTTCCTGGGGATATACCAACATGAATCTTGCCGGCTTTTTTAAAATCGCCAGGCTTTCTGAAAATGTGAAGGCTAATCTATGGAATTATGAAACGACCGATGGTAAAGGTCTCCAAAAAAGTTTACAATGGCTGATTCCCTATTTAAAAAATGAAAAAGTATGGGAATTCAAACAGATAAAGGAAAAGGAATACGACGACACACTCTGGCTCCTGAAAATGGCCTCCAAAAAATATGCAAATACCATGTATGACGCATTGGCCAAAAATATTTGTCAAAAAGATTGTCTGACCGATGTGGACATACTGACCTTCTGAGCATTGAAAAAGGCGCAGTGGATTGTGTTGTACTTTTTGACTACATTTGTTTGATTGCATCCATTCTTCGGTAAATCAAAAAAGAAATGTCGGATTTTATAACACTGAATACAATACTTGGGAATGGGAAATCCTATATGGTACCCATTTATCAGCGAGATTATTCGTGGTCAAAAGACGACTGGGAAGACTTATGGCATGATATTCTGGAAATTCCAAACGATAAGACTCATTATCTCGGTTATATGGTTTTGCAACCAGAAAATGCAAGTAAGGATTCTTATTGGATCATTGATGGTCAGCAAAGATTGACCACACTCTCCATTTTATGCCTTGCTGTAACTTCTTTAATCAAGAAATGGTCTGTTGAAGGTATAGAAACAGAGGATAATAAAATCAGATTTGATAAAATTACAGAGAGGTATTTGGGTAATTTCTCCTTATCCAAATTATCCATTGACCCAAAGCTTACGTTAAACAGGAATAACGACGATTATTATAAAAGTTGGTTGTTAAAGTTAAGGCAGCCAATCGCATTATCAAAATTAAAACCTTCTCAAAAACTCCTGCAAAATGCCTTTGATTATTATTTCGAGCAGTTGCAAAACCATTTCAAGCTTAATAAGTCCGGTGCTGATCTATCTGAATTTTTGGAAAAAATAGTCGGCAATGGAATTATTTTTACTCAAATTGTTGTAACCAATGACCTGGATGCGTATAAAGTTTTTGAATCACTCAATGCACGTGGCGTAAAGTTATCCACAGCGGATTTATTAAAGAATTATCTGTTCAAATTGTTGCATCATTTAGGGGAGCTCGATTTAAATGAGGCTGAAAGGCAATGGCAAAACATGACAGATACGATTAGAACGAATGATTTAACTACCTACATTCGTCAGTTTTGGAACAGCAAAAATAAACTCGAACGCCAACCTTCTTTATTTAAGGCGATTAAAAGAGAAATTAATACACCGGAAAAAGCCATTCATTTTTTAAACGAATTGGAGCAAAACAGTTTTTTTTATACCGCTTTTAACAATGCTAATGATGATTTATGGGACAAAAAAGAAGAAAGGTCTTCCCTGAATCTACTGTATTTATTAAATGAAACCACTTGTTTTTCTTTGATGATTGCAGCCCTTAATAATTTGTCGAGAATGGAATTTAAAAAGGTATTAAAAGAACTTTCCATGATTACTTTTAGATACCATTTATGCGATCTTAATCCTAACGAAGCAGAAAGAGTCTTTAGTGAGGTGGCTAAAGAGTTGTCGCATAAAAAGTTAACTTCGGCAAAAGAGGTCATTTTGGCTTTAAAATCGATTTATGTTTCAGATGATAATTTTGAGCAATCTTTTTCAACAGTGTCGATGAATACGCGGAGAAAAAAGGATTTAGTAAAATATATCCTGGTAAAAATGGAGAATCAAATAGCAAATCAAGATTATCAACCAGAAGAAGCAATAAGTACCATCGAACATATTTTACCTGAAAATCCTGGCATTTCATGGGATGTATATTTTGCTTCAGATATACAGGAAGACTATATCTATCGATTAGGAAACTATACCTTGTTGGAAGCCAGTATTAATAATAAACTGGATAACCAAATGCTTTTTGCCGATAAATTGGACAGGTATAAAAAATCTTCCTTTAAACTAAGCAATGAATATTGTAATTATGAAAAATTTACCCCTGTAGAAATAGCCTTGAGGCAAGAGAAAATGGCCAAAATAGCTAAGGGTATTTGGAGAAGCAGTTTTATTTAATCGATATTTTATCAAGAGTTAAAAACTCGAAGCCATTGTTCGACGCAATGGTTATCAGGGGTTGTATGCTTTCCCGGAATTTTTCTTTGGAAAAATGCGTGTTCAAATCAGGAAAAATGGTCAGATAATCCTCCAGTAATTTATTGTTTGGACTCTTGGTTCTGATGATGTCAAAAGCCGTTTTTTGCAAATCATAAAATGGATTGAAATAAAGATCCATCGGGGGCAGTTTGTCACTTTTTGAACTGTTAAATGATTTGTTTGCAGGAATCAAATTCCATATTAAATCGTGAGAAACAAAATGATAAGGGATGAAATGTTCCACAGCATAATTTCCTATCGTCAATGCATCGCCTGTATAAATGCAAGGTACCGAGCCGAGTTCCTTCAAAACAACGTCCCAATATTTAGTTCGTTGAATATTCAAACTGTTTCTAAAGGCTGGTTTTATTAATTTATTGGGAATATCAGGTACATTTGGATTTTTGGATTGTAAGAAAAGGGCAAGATTCCAGACACAAAAATCTTTCAGCATTCTGGCATTGGCTAACAAATAATTTACCCATAAAGGGTTGATTTCAATAGTGTCGTCGTGCAAGGCGTACAAACAATTTTCGGAAAAAGATTTTGACAACCTGTATATGTCATTTTTATCTTTTTTCGCAAACCAGGGACTGAGGAACCAATGGGGAACATTTTTATTGAAATGCCAAAGCTGACTTTCCGTTGTCTTATTGGTTGTAGTTGATAATTTATGAAATACGGAGGCCTGTTTCTCGTCTATCGGAATTTTTTCCACCGTGTTCACGAACTGGATAGTTTGTTGAATCAGATCTTGTTTTCCGAAGGAGACATGGAAATAATTAACAGTGAACCAGGCATTTGAAATCATTCTGGCGAACAGGTTCCTTTTTGGAATAACCAGATGATTCTCCTCAACTTCCTGAAGAATAGCCAATAGCCAATAAAATTTATAGGTAGAAGTCGTGTTGTTAAAGCACGCAGCCAACAGATTTACAGGTAATTCATTTGAATTAGGAAGATGCATTTTCAGCGTACAATCAACGTTTCATAATTAAAGCAAAGGGTTTGTAAATGTAAATATTTATTTGTGAACCCCCTAATTTAAAAAGACAATTAGGGTCAATTTAAATAAATGTTTCGAAAAATGGTATAATTTTAAATATCTTTCAGAAAAATTAAGGTGCTTCTTGTTCCCAAAAGTAATTCCTTAAATCTGAAGAAGCGTTTAATCAAATTTGGTTATTTTGTTGTTTGATATTTAAATATTTTTACAATGAAGCAAAATAGAATCATTTTACTCCATGGCTTTAATTCTGGGCCAGGTAAGAAAGAAGAGGAAATCAAAGCATATCTTAAAGAACATCTGATGGAAGCTGATTATGAATTAATAGCACCGCAGCTTAGTTATGAACCTAAAAAGGCAATAGATGAAATAAACCGGCTCATTGAAGAACACCAGACAGGAAGCGTATTCGTGGTTGGTACCTCATTAGGAGGATTTTACACCAACTATTTCAGAACAAAATTCAAGGATGACAGAGTGGTAGCACACGCCATCAATCCTAGTTGGAGACCAACCCAAACTTTACTTCCGGCAAAGGACACAGTACAGGAAAATTTTAAAACCGGAGAAAAATGGAAATTTACCTCCGAATATATGGATCAACTCAAAGAGTTTGAACATTTTGTCCTTACAAATCTGAAGGACTATAAGGGAAATAAATATGCCATTCATCTGGCAACGGAAGATGAATTACTAAATTTTGATGAGCTTCGGGCTTACATGGAAGAAAATGAGGTAAACCCTGACCTTTATTTTTATGAAACAGATCATCGTTTTGGAAATATTAAAGAAGTGCTGGAGAGAATGTTAGGTAAAGGATGTTGTTGTGAAACAAAATGAGTTGTAACTACGTTGTAACTACATAAATGTAAAAATATGATATCTATTCTGGTTTCAATTGTTCAGGTTGGAAACTCAAAAGGGATTAGATTAAGTAAAACCCTTTTAGATAAATACCAAATTACCAATAAGGTAGAATTGGTTTTGGAGAATGATTATATCATTCTAAAACCAGTTACCGAACCACGAAAAAACTGGGAAAATGCCTTTGCAGAAATGCATAAAAACGGAGATGACAAGTTGCTTATAGATAGTGTATTTGATGACGAAAAATGGGATTAAACGATGCCAACTTTTTCACAATATGACATTATAGTTGTTAATTTAGACCCAACTATGGGTAGCGAAATTAAGAAAAAACGCCCATGTGTTATTGTTTCGCCAAACGAAATGAACAAACATCTGGATACGCTTGTCGTTTGTCCTGTAACCTCCCAATCAAGAAACTATCCGACAAGGGTACGTTTTGATTTGGATGGACAAGAAAATTGGATAGTAATAGATCAAATTCGGGCCATAGACAAGAGTAGGGTAACAAAAACGATAGGATTTCTGGCAGAAGTAACAATTAAGCAAGTGAAGGATATTTTCAAAGAAACCTACATAGACTGAGTTGAAGACGTGACGCCTCGAACTTCATTTTTGAAAAAAGACAAAAGACAGGCATTTGATAAAGCAGAAAACGAAACCATTGAAAAAATAATTAAATATACCGGGCTGACAAAGGAAGAAATTGAAAAACTGTAATATATTGATAATGAGTTCGTAAAGTTTCAGTAGAAAGGCGAAGCTTTGCGTTTTTACCCCATTTTAATTATTTAATAAATCTTTAGAGGTGGCCAATGCAATGACCCTGCCATTTTCGCCAACGGCATTGTAGAAATGATAAACAACGCCCTTCCATTTAATGACCCAGGGCTTATGTGCATACGTTTTGTCATATTTTTCTGAAGGTGCTATCAAATCTGGACCATTCCAGTCTGTCCAGTGGATGAGATCATAAGAACAGGCAAATCTTTCAAAAGCACCGGGTTTCCAGAAGGCGCCAAAATAAAATAGGACATAGATATTCCCAATTTGAGCTATTTGCGCATCACCACAAATTCCTTTGCCTCTGGTAATCACAGGATCTTTCCCAAACCGTTTCCAGTGAATCATATCCCTGGAAACCGCCATACCAATACTTTCATAGCGGGCCGTATCCCCTTTTGCGTTATAATACATGACAAAAGGGTAGCCGGTATGTTGTTTATGATCCCGTATAACCAGACTTTTGTAAATAGTCTTATTTTCAAACCATCTGGCATCGTCATCATCAGGTGAAAGAATAGGATTATGATTGCTTTCCCATATTTTCGGTTTCGACACTTCGGGAGAGGTGGCCAGACCAATTTTCAGGGTACCCGATTCATAGCCTGCCGTATTTCCCCCCAGATAAGTCATCCAGTATTTGTTCTGATATTTTTCCACGGCATAGTCTCCTTCCCACCGCGTATTGACGAGAGAAACATAACCCGCTTTTTGATTAGCGTCCCAGGTATTTTCTGAAAAGGCCATTATTTTCCCTTTTGGTTTCCAGTTCAGGAGGTCATCACTTTCCGAGAGCCACGTTTCATAACCTTTCCCATCAAAAACAATATAGGTCATATACCATCGCTTATTTTTACGGAAAATAGTAGGGCTGTCCACCAATTTGTTTGTATCAGGATGCTTAAAAACCACCCCATATTTGAACGGCGTTTTAATCTCATTATAAATGCGTTCCATTTCTTCCGGAGGCACTTCTTTGTTTGAGCCATCTTTCACCAAATTTCCGGCGAACAAAAAACTAAGAATAAAAAGCAGGATATATTTCATGGTATAAAAAGTATGTTGGAGTCATCAGGTATGGCCACTTGATTAAAGATAGTAAAATACAACATCATTAACCAACTTACTTTTCCATAAAGAATCTATCTGAGGTAAAATGAATAAATAAACGAGTTATTCGAAAAATATTTGCTAAAATGACTTTTATTTTGTTATTTTGTTTAAAATTGATGGTTTATTTGCAGTATATTTAAAAAAAAATAACCTTATGTTATTGCAATTTTCAATTAAGAACTTCAAAACCTTTAAGGAAAAGGCTACATTAAGTTTAATTGCGAGTAATTACGACAAAGTAACCAGAGAGAATCAAAATATTCACTTAGACGAATTATTCGGAGTTAGAATTTTAAAAAGTGCGGTTATTTATGGCGCAAATGCAAGTGGCAAAAGCAAACTGTTTGAAGCATTTGGATTCATGAGAAACTTCGTCATTAATTCTTCTAAAGATTCACAAAAAGGAGAAGAAATTAATGTTTTTCCATTTCAATTAAACATTGAATCAGAAAATGAACCCTCTGAATTTGAAATCATTTTCATTTATAATAAAATTTTATATAGGTATGGCTTTGAAACTAATCGGAATATAATTATTTCTGAGTGGCTATATTCAAAACCAAAAACCAAGGAAGTTGAACTGTTCTATAGGGATGGAAACAATTTTAATACTCATGTGAAAAGTTTCACAAAAGGGGGTACAGTTGCCAAAGAGGGTTTAGTTCGAGATAATGCGTTGTTAATTTCTGTTGCAGCTCAATTTAACGAAAAGACAGCTATCGATGTCATCGACTGGTTTAAAAGACTAAAAATTATTTCAGGACTAAACGAAAGTGGGTATCAGGGTTATTCCTTGGTTAAATCTGAAAACCCACATCATAGAATAAAGATTTTGGATTTACTAAAAGCAGCGGATTTTGGAATTCAAGACATTAAACTACAAAAATTAGACATAGATAGTTTACCTAAACCGATGCCCAATGAGCTAAAAAATAAAATTATTAAAGAAGTTAATGAAGAGAGAAAGGAATATATATCTGATGTATTAACTATTCATAAAAAATATGACAGTTATCAAAAAGCCATTGGATATGTTCATTTTTCAATGGATAATGATGAGTCTTCTGGAACTAAAAAGTTTTTTGCATTAACCGGGCCTATTTTGGATGTACTTGAAAATGGATACACCTTAATTATTGACGAACTTGATTCTAAACTACATCCAAATCTTGTTTGTGAGATTGTTACCCTTTTTAACTCAAGCGATATCAATAAAAATAATGCCCAATTAATTTTTAATACTCACGATACTAATTTATTAAGTTCAGAATTATTTCGGAGGGATCAGACATGGTTTACAAGTAAAGATAAATATGGAGCTGCAAAACTCTATTCTCTTGCAGACTTCAAATCCGATGAAGTAAGAAAATCAGAACCTTTTGAAGACAATTACATTAAAGGGAAATATGGAGCTGTTCCATTTCTTGGGTATTTTGAAACGTTAAAATCTTTATTGTCGCAAGATGAAAATGAAAAACAAACAAGCTGAACAAAATGCAGCTAAACTGAGACATAAAGAAAAATTAAAAGCAAATAGAAGAAGTCAGCCGGATTTAGAACGCAAGGAAGCTTTTTTAAATATTAAGCCTACCATTTTAATTGTATGTGAAGGCAAAAACACTGAACCTTCTTATTTCAATCACTTTAGACTAACCTCAGCAAAGGTTGTGCCAGTTGGTTTAGGATTCAATACAATATCATTAGTTAACAGGGCTATTGAACTGTCACAACATACTAAATATGAACAAGTCTGGTGTGTGTTTGACAAAGATGATTTTGCTGAGGACCATTTTAACAATTCAATTCAAAGGGCTGTAGCAAACAATTTAAACGTTGCTTATTCAAATCAAGCTTTCGAATACTGGCTGATTTTACATTTTGATGATCATCAAAGTGGTGGTATGCATAGGAACGATTATAATGATAAGTTGAATCTGCTTATATCATCATTCCAAATAGAATATGATGGAAACGGAAGTAAAATAATCGAAGAAGATTTTTATGAAATTTTAGATGGAATGGATGAAAAAACTGGAATTCCAAGAATTTCATTGGCTATAAACAGAGCAGAAAGAAACTATCAATTATTTGACCATATAAACCCTGCAAAAGAAGAGTCCTCTACTACCGTTTTTCTTCTGGCTAAAGAATTGTTAAAATATAGGTGAAGAATAAATTCATTTAAATCTTTAGTACATTATTTAAATCCGTTTGTCCAGGCACCAATTTTTTAAAAAAGGTTATATTCCATTGACAGCCATAGAATTTACCCCGGTCCGACTAAACCTTTTGATCATGCTTTGGTCTAATATAAAAACACTGTAAATGCGACCATTTTTCATTCTAATCACAGCATGCATCATTCTGCAGCCATTAAACGCTCAATCCCTTTATTTCCCACCAGCATCGGGAAGCACCTGGGATACTATTTCGCCAAAAACGCTGGGGTATTGTCAAACGAATATTGACCGCTTGTACGAATTCTTAGAGGCAAACAACACCAGGGCATTTATATTACTCAAAAACGGCAAAATAGTCCTCGAAAAATATTTTGGTACCCATACCCAGTTAACTCCCTGGCAATGGGCTTCGGCAGGTAAAACCATAACTGCCTTTATGGTGGGTATGGCGCAACAGGAGGGGTATTTGTCCATTGATGACACTACTTCAACTTATCTGGGTAAAGGATGGACAGATTGTACGCCAAAACAAGAGGAAAAGATTACTATTAAAAACCAGCTAACCATGACTTCCGGACTGGATGACAAGGTGCAGGATCATTATTGCACCCTTGACACTTGCTTAATTTACAAAGCAGATGTGGGAACCCGCTGGGCATACCACAATGGACCCTATACATTGCTGGACAAAGTTATTGAAAAGGCTACCGGACAAACGCTGAACAGTTACACCACGCAAAAATTAAAAACCCCGATAGGAATGACCGGCTCGTTTATTCCCTATGGCTATAATAATGTATATTTCAGTACGGCCAGAAGTATGGCAAGATTTGGATTGTTGATTTTAAATAAGGGAAAATGGGGTGGAAACCAGATTATGACAGACAGTACTTATTTTAACCAAATGGTAAATCCTTCGCAAACCATCAATAAGTCTTACGGTTATTTATGGTGGTTGAATGGAAAGCAATCCTATATGTTACCGACCTCTCAAACGGTTTTTCCAGGTTTTTTAAATCCTAATGCACCTGCTGATATGTTTGTAGCTATGGGCAGAGATGGCCAGTTTTTAAACGTAATTCCAGGTCAGCAGATGGTTATGATAAGAATGGGAGAAGCGCCGGATAATCTTCCGGTGCCATTGTTACTTAATGACAACATCTGGAAATATGTAAATGAATTGCAATGTGCCACAACAGCAACGGAAAATGAATTTTATAAGGAAGCAGTTGTACAGATTTTCCCTAATCCGGCCAGTGATAGGATCGTGATAGCATCGGAACAATCGATTGAAAAAGTGGAAATCCTTAATATTCATGGCCAAATATTAAAGGCAGCATCCAGCGCATCGAAGGAAATAAGCATACCCATTGGAGAAATGCAAAAGGGAATTTATATCGTAAAGGCAAAAATGACAGACGGCAGAAGATGGACTGGAAGATTTGTCAAACAATAAGGCTATTTGAAAATTAAAATTTGAAATAAATTTGCATATTTTGATTTTTGATGTATATTTGGAGTCTAAAACAAACGGACAGAAATATACATGTTAATAGAATTCAGCATAGAGAATTTTCTATCCTTTAAAGACTCAACAACACTTTCAATGGTGGCCGCTAAGTCGTTTAAAGAACACCCTGCCACTCATGTTATTGAATCAGGTAGTAATTTCAAGCTTCTAAAATCGGCAGTGATTTATGGAAATAATGCCAGCGGAAAGAGTAACCTTCTGGAAGCTATGGGATTCATGAAGCAAACCATTTTGAATTCGTTCAGAGATGCTTTATTGGAAAATAACGAAAAGAAATTCCCTTTAGAAAAATTTGCTCTCAACACCAGGACGGAAAAGGAAACGAGTTTCTTTGAAATATCATTCATTCAAAAAGGTACTAAATATCGGTATGGTTTTGAAATTGACTATGACAAAGTTGTTTCTGAGTGGCTTTTCCATACGACAACTAAAGAAGTATATCTGTTTAAACGAGATAATCAAACAATTGAAGTAAATAAATCAGCATTTAAAGAAGGATTGGGAAAGGAAGAAGATGTTAAAGAAAACGTTTTGTTTCTTTCACTTTTGGCTACATTAGGGAAAGAGATTTCTACCAATGTTGTTGATTGGTTCAAAAAATTCAGTTTCGTTAATGGTATTCATGATCGTGGACACAAAAGGTACACCATTGACAAATTAAAATCAGATAAACAATTCCTGCATTGGGTTTTACATTTCATAAAATATTTAGAAATAGCAAATCTTTCAACAACGGAAGAAGATGTTGATGAAATAGATTTCGAAACGTTAAGGGAAAAGGAGAAGGACGAAGAAATAATCAATCTGCTCACCAGCATCCAAAAGATACAATCCAAGCAACCTAAAAGAGACCAGCTAATTACTTTTCACAGGAAATATGATGAAAATAACTTATTAGTTGACACGGTACCATTCAATTTTGACAAACAGGAATCGGAAGGAACTAAAAAACTTTTATATCTGCTCGGTCCATGGTATGATACTTTAAAGAATGGTAAAGTATTAATCATAGACGAACTTGACTCTAGATTACACCGTCATTTAACCTTGCGACTTATTGATTTCTTTCACAAATTTAACAAAAGTAATGCTCAACTTATTTGTGCTGTTCACGACGTTTCATTGCTTAACAAAGAAATATTCAGAAGAGATCAAATTTGGTTCGTAGAAAAAAATCAATTTGGAGCTTCCGGGTTATTTTCACTGGCAGATTTTAAATCGGATAAAGTCAGAAATAAATCCGCTTTTGACAAAAATTATTTGGAAGGTAAATATGGAGCAATTCCGTTTTTTGACATTGATGAAAAATTAAACGATTTACTCTATGGGAAAAGGGAAGCAGAACAAATTTAAAGAAAGGAAAGCTGCCTCCTATAATAGAGAAGTTAAAAGCATTGAGTTACGTTTAGGTCAAAGAGCAAGACTTATCGTAATAAGTTTTAAGGATTTTGACAGAAATCAAGGAGAAACATTTGAACACTGGGAAGGAGAAAATTTATTATCGTTAGCTGTTATAAAACTTCAGGGAGTTTGTGGACTGACCAGAATTGAAGCAACCTATCAACAAATAATCAAAGAATACCCAAAAGGAATATTTCCAGATAATTCTGATTTTTATCACCCAAAACACATTCCTGAAGATATTTCCTGGTGTTCAATGCACATTCAGGGTAAAGAATGTGTAATTGGCTATTTTGAGGATAATATTTTTTATGTAGTGTTTCTTGATAAAGAACATAGATTTTGGATAACTGAAAAAAAGCAAACTTAACAGCTGGGTGTTTAACCTATTGAAAGTTTGAGGGACAATGGCAAATTTTTTAACAGAACCGAATTAACAAAAAAATATTTATGTCGACGGTAGAAAAATGCTTTACGTTGTTATTAGTCTTACTGACGACGGCATTACAGGGCCAAACCACTGAGCCAAAACGAAGCGAGCGTTATGCCAAAGCTTATGAAAAATACCTCGGTGCTACTTGCCCGGTTCCCAAAGACAGTATCCAACATTTCGTTTATTTTGCCAGAGACAGGGAATTAATAAAGGATCATCCTTTACTTTCTCATCCCATGTTCAAGGGCGCGCAAATCATGTACTCATGGCGTGAATTAGAGCCTGAGAAAGGAAAATATGATTTTACAATACTGAGAGAGGACTTGGAGTATCTCAAAAGCTATCGTAAAAGACTATTTATTCAGCTTCAGGATGTTACGTTTAACATTAAATACAAGGCGGTTCCTGATTATTTATTGACTGAGGAATATGATGGTGGTGTGGTCATGCAGTACAATGATGATGATGATAGTCCGGGAGGTTGGGTTGCCCAACGATGGAACAAGACAGTGAGGGCACAATTTTCTCTGCTTCTTCAAGCTTTAGGAAAAGAATTTGACGGGAAAATAGAAGGAATAAATCTTCAGGAAACTTCAATAGGAGTGAGAGATTCGGTATTTTCTGAGCTGGAATATGTTGTTGCATTGAAAGAGAATATGCTTTCCTTAAAGAAGAGTTTCCCTACGTCAACGTCCATGATTTATGCAAATTTCATTCCCGGTGAATGGCTACCTGGTGATGACAAAGGCTACCTGCGCGGCATTTATCAATATGGGGAACAAATAGGGGTTGGACTTGGTGGCCCCGATTTAATGGTTAAAAGAAAAGGACAACTAAATCATGCCCTTGCTATGATGCATGAGGGCCAATACACTGTTCCTCTGGGCATTGCAGTTCAAGACGGCAATTACATTGGTGAGACAGGCGACATAGATAATGAAAAAAAGAATAGCACGCACCATAGTATTGTTCCGCTATTGCATGCCTTCGCCAAAGATTTTCTGAAGATAAATTATATGTTTTGGGTTGACCAGGAACCTTATTTTAAAACCGATGTGCTGACTTGTTTTTCGAGGGAATGAGATTGAGGTTTAATTCAGGAATCGGGATACATATTATGATAAATAATTATATATTTAAGTGACAGCCAGTGAATTAATTAAAGGCGCACATTTTATCCTCAGGGGAGTTTGTAATCAATAGGTCAATACTGGTTTGTCGTGATGTATGAAATTTACCTTAAATGGGTTTATGCTTCCTGAAAAAGGGGAGTATCTCATTTCTGAATAATTCAAGCTTTTAAGTATTAAATTCAACAACTTATTGTCACAATTATTTTTATATTTGTGACATGAAAGAATCGGTAAACCATATTATTGAACTGAAAATCAGAGGATTTAAGCCCGGTCAGGTCTTTTTCCCTTCAGATTTTAAGGAATTAGGTACTTCAACTGCTATTAGAAAAGCACTTTCCAGGCTTGTTGAGTCTGGACAAGTGGAAAGAATGGGACAGGGAATATATGTAATACCAAAAAATGACAAGGTTTTTGGAAAAGTACTGCCATCCATGGAGCAGTTAGCTGAAGTATTGGCAAAAAAGGAACATGTTAAAATAAAACCGTCGGGGCAATACGCTTTAAATAAAGTGGGACTATCTACCCAGGTCCCTATGAAGTTAGTATTCCTGACTACTGGATATTCAAAAAAAATTCAGATTGGTAAAAACGCCATAATATTCAAATCTACGACAGCCAAAAAACTATCCATGAAAGGAGACATTACGAGTCTGTTGTTTTTAGGATTAGAAGAACTTGATTTACAAAAGTTATCACCGACACAAATGGGCAGAATACGGGAGCTTTTGAAACAAGAAAGTTCTGAGAACTTGAAATATAATTTACGCTTGGCTCCAACAAAAGTGAGCGATTTTGTTGTGAAAAATCTTTTAAACCAGGCAATATGATTGGTTGGTTAATAATGAGAGCAGAAATGATTTATGGTCATCCACCAACATTTGAGGAAATTATCCAATCGATGAAAAACCTGCAAGATGAAATCAATAGTGAAATTTAAAGTTTAATAAAACATGCTTTTTAATGTGCACCATAAAAGCGCTACGGGAAATTGCCCGTGCTATGGATATGTAATTAGTATATGGTTTTGTGCCAAATGAAGGCTCGCTGGATGCCCTCATTGAAAAACAGGCTATCGAATTGGGAAGCATTATGTTTG
This sequence comes from Saprospiraceae bacterium, assembly GCA_021299835.1. Classification (GTDB taxonomy): domain Bacteria; phylum Bacteroidota; class Bacteroidia; order Chitinophagales; family Saprospiraceae; genus BJGN01. Next base: position 16,803 of record JAJTER010000075.1, read on the forward strand.
AAGGATTTAACCCTACGCCAAAAGGAATTGAAATTATTAGGGATTATGTAACAGGAAAAATATCACTAACTGAACTTATGGCATTTGCCAAACAAAAGTATCCACCTGAGTGTAGGGATTGACCCCGAAAATAGGAAGTTTTTTCTCCCCAGTGCCAGGAGGCTTGTTTTGTTTTCTTTATTACATCACTATTCAATTTTTTCAACTATCAGTATTTAATGTTTTTCGAAAGAATGAGACTGATTTAAGTCCGGAATCGGGCTACATATTATGATAAATAATTATTT
>JAJTER010000076.1 GCA_021299835.1 Saprospiraceae bacterium
AATAAAAATGATGACCATATTTTGATTAGGAATAAGTTCCTGCAGTTTATTCGCTAAACTCATCAAAAATCCTACTTTTTCACCAGTTGAAGATTGAACAACCACCGATTCTAAAGCGCCAACGGCCAATAGAATTCCTAAAAAGAAAATGATACTACTAATTTCAATTCTGGATAATGCCTTATGCACTGAATATAGATGTCTGTTTTCTTGATTAAATTCCTCCTCTGGATGAATATATTCTGAAATTAGCCAAACAATACCCAAAGAAATCATGATGCCCATATAAGGGGGTAAATGAGTAACTGACTTAAAAATTGGAACGAAAATCAAACCAGCTAAACCAGCAATTAACATGGTTTTACTACTAAGTAGCTTAGAGGTATCCATTGTGCTGTCTTGTCCGGTTATATTTTCTATTTTACCTTTGAAAATAGGAAGCAATGAGGCAATAAATACAGGTAAAATTAAGGAAATGACAGAAGGAAGAAATAAGTTTTGGATTAAACCTACGGAGGAAACTTTCTTGCCTATCCAAAGCATAGTGGTCGTTACGTCGCCTATGGGAGACCATGCTCCACCTGCATTGGCAGCAATGATAATTAAACTAACATAAAATAGCCTTTCCTCCCTTTTAGGTACAAGTTTTCTTAATATGGATACCATAACTATGGTTGTGGTTAGATTATCCAATACAGCGGATAAGAAAAAAGCTATTAAAGTGGTTATCCAAAGCAGCGATTTTTTGTCTTTTGTTTTTACTAACGAAGTAATGGGTGAAAAACCTTTATGCAGATCTACTAACTCTACAATGGTCATTGCTCCCAAAAGGAAGAATAAAATCTCTGCCGTTTTACCTAATATGTGGAGTAAACTGTCTTCCAATGGCGTTACTTGATGATTCACATCGAGTACTTCCAGATGACCTACGGAAATTAAGGCCCAGGTTAATGCACCCATCAATAAAGCTGGAACGGATTTGTCTAATTTTAAAGGTTGCTCAAGGACAATGATAATATAACCAATGAAGAAACAAAGGACTACACTTGTTAACATAAATTAATTTTTTAAGGTGTGTGTTAAAATGTCAGGTGTTTTTTGTAAAAATAAAGTTTTAATTTTCTTTTTTTAACATATTTATAGTTATTTCAAATAATTTTGTGGTTAATTCTTTTTTAATGGCTCAAAATATCAAATGGTAAAGATTGGAAATATTAATATTGGTGAGTTTCCGTTGATTTTAGCGCCGATGGAGGATGTAAGTGATCCCCCATTCAGAGCATTGTGTAAAGCTCAGGGTGCAGACTTAATGTTCACTGAGTTTATCAGCGTGGAAGGTCTTATCAGGGACGCAGATAAAAGTGTGCAGAAACTGGATATTTACGATGAAGAAAGGCCCATTGGTATTCAAATTTTTGGTGCTGAATTTGATTCCATGCGCAGAGCCGCAGAAATTGTCGAAGAGGCTAAACCTGAAATTTTAGACATTAATTATGGATGCCCGGTTCAAAAAGTGGTGTGTAAAATGGCTGGTGCAGGGATTCTTCGGGATATACCCAAGATGATAAAACTTACCGAGGCAGTGATCAAAAACACCAAATTACCTGTGACGGTTAAAACCAGACTGGGCTGGGATGAAGATACTATTTTTATAGAAGAAGTGGTTGAAAGGCTTCAGGATGTTGGTGTGCAAGCTGTAAGTATTCATGCCAGAACGCGCAAACAAATGTATAAAGGGGAGGCAGATTGGAGTTATATTGCGAAGGTGAAACAAAACCCAAGAATCCATATTCCTATATTTGGAAATGGCGATATTGATTCTCCACAAAAGGCAGTAGAATACAGAGAAAAGTATGGTGTTGACGGTATTATGATTGGTCGTGCAAGTATCGGTTATCCATGGATTTTTAGAGAAATCAAACAATTTATGCTCGACGGAACCATCTGTGACCCGCCAACGTTAACAGAAAGAATCAATGCGGTAACAGAACATCTTACCAGAGCTATTGATTGGAAAGGTGATAAACTCGGAATCCTTGAAACAAGGAGACACTATAGTAACTATTTTCGAGGTTTTCCTAATATTAAGGAGTTTAGAAAATCTTTGGTAACCTTAGATGATAAAAATCATATTTTTGAGGTTCTTCATGAAATGTCTCTCTGTTATGCAGGATTAGAACCTGTGTTGTCTGAGTGATCCCAAAATTAAAATGTGTCCAAAATAATTGATTTTACAACTAAGGAAAATGATTTCCTCTTCAGATTAATTGGAAGAGTAGCCATTGATATGAATGCTCCCGCTTATGTGGTTGGTGGCTTTGTTAGAAATTTTTTTTTAAAAAGGCAATCTAAAGACATAGATATTGTATGCGTGGGTAATGGTATTCAGTTAGCAGAAAATGTTGCTGCCCTTTTACAGCCTTCTCCAAAAGTAGTTACCTACAGTCGGTATGGAACAGCAATGTTTCGTTTTAATGATATTGAATTTGAATTTGTAGGAGCTAGAAAAGAATCATATTCAGCTGATTCCCGAAAGCCTTCAGTGGAGGAGGGGACCTTGGAAGATGATCAGAAAAGGAGAGATTTTACTATGAATGCGCTCGCTTTTTCCTTGAATCCAGATGAATTTGGCTTGTTTCTTGACTCTTTTCAAGGTCTGGAAGATTTAAATAACCAGATTATTAAAACACCATTAGATCCGGGAATAACTTTTTCCGATGATCCTCTTCGAATGATGCGCGCTATAAGATTCGCCGCTCAACTTGGGTTTGTTTTAGATGGCGATACGAAACAGGCATTAAAAAAATATAAAGACAGAATAGGTATTATTTCCCAGGAAAGAATAGCTGCGGAATTAAATAAAATTATTCTTTCCCCTAAACCTTCTGTGGGCTTTCTTCTTCTTTTTGAAACAGGTTTATTATCCATTATTTTCCCCGAAATGTTGCTTTTACATGGGGTGGAAATTAAAAATGGGAAAGGACACAAGGATAATTTCTTTCACACCTTGCAGGTTTTAGATAATTTAAGTCAGGTTACAGATAATTTATGGTTGCGATGGGCCGCTATTTTACATGATATTGCTAAGCCCCAAACAAAACGGTGGCAAGCAGATATAGGTTGGTCTTTTCACGGACATGAAGTGTTGGGCGCTACTATGGTTTACACCATTTTTAAAAGACTTAAATTACCTATGGATTTTAAAATGAAGTATGTGCAGCAACTGGTCAGACTTCATTTGAGACCCATTTCTTTAACTAAAGAAAATATTACTGATTCAGCTATTAGAAGGCTTATTGTAGATGCTGGAGATGATCTCGATGACCTTATGCTTTTGTGTAAAGCTGATATTACTTCCAAAAATCAATCTAAGGTTCAAAAATATCTTGAAAATTACGATATGGTCATGGAGAAAATTCAAGCCGTTGAATCCAATGATAATCTTCGAAACTGGCAACCTCCCATAACAGGGGAGCTAATTATGGCTACCTTTTCTATTGGACCGTCCAAAGAAGTGGGCTTAATCAAAACGGCTGTAAGGGAAGCAATTCTTGATGGAATTATTCCAAACGATTACGACGCTGCCTTCACCTATATGAAGGAAAGAGGAAAGGAATTAGGATTGTAAAACAGGAAAATGGTTATTTAGAAAGAGATAGAAACGGGTCTTTTTCCAAACCACAATCTTTGTAGCTTTTGCCCGACATCACGTTACTCATCTTAATATTCAGGGGACCTAGTCTTCTATCAATGGCTATTTTTGCACCTCCGGGAAGGGTAATCCAGTTTTCCCAGGTACTTTTTATGCCTCCAATAGGAATAATTTTAACCCACATTTTAAAAGAGGTAGGTAAATTGGTTTTTTGGTCAAATTCCCATAAATAGGTGTCTCCAGGCGTTACACCACCATCTTGATAAATCACTTTTAAAGCCTTCTCACCGGAAGGCATGATAACCATTTCTCTTTTAACCCCCTTATCAAAAGCTTTAGTTGGAGCTATAAACCAAAAACTATCATTACAAAAGCTTTCCCAGGCTGTTTTAATAAACTTTGCTGCAGTATTTCCACTAACTGCTTGATTTTCCTGCCAGGCCTTTCCTTCCTTATTTTTCAAGTTCATTATGACGCGTTTACCGCCCCATTCAATCAACAAGAATTGTCTGTATTTATCCCAAACATATACTTTTTCTCCTGGAAATGTCCAGCTAACCCATCTGAGATTATTCCAGGCAGGCTTATTAATGGCCTCCTCCATTTTTGTAGCCAGTAAATCAGCTTCACTCCCAGAGGTACCTGCGGGAACATCTTCATGTAAATAATATATGGCAGAGCCTACCATGATGAATAAACCAACGAGTAAAACCAAAATAAATCGTAAAAACTTCTTTGCCATAGGTTAAAGATTCCACCAGTAATTAAATTTCAAAACAAATTGCCGTTGCTTTAACTGAAAAGCATTGGCGTAGTAATTGTCCGTATATACAAAGTAAAAATCAGAAGCAGGACTATACCTCCATTGAAGCCTAAAATTACTGTTAATATTATCAATTTGCTTGTTATATTGAAAAAAATAGGTGATAAACAACTTATTTGTCAGCGTTAAATCAAATCTCGGACCAGCAAGCCATAAATTAAATTGATTATTTCTGAGTTTTTCTGGTAGCCTTTCGTCTTCAAAAAACGACAAATTATTATAGGTAGCACGCAATGAAATGGAAAAATAAGGTTGTATCCTATACCCAAATTCACCTTCTAATCTAACTCTTTTTCCGCCTGCATAGTACCCACCTTGTCTCGTAGATACGCGGTAAGTGACTAAACTTTGTGGCTTAGAGGTAAAATCAAATCCACGGGAGTACCATTGATGAGTGGTACCTTCTTTTAAGAAATGACCTGCATAATTGGTAGGGTCAAATCGAGCCAATAGTTTAACCCTATTTGTTGCCGTCCAAATAAATAGATCAGCTCTGCTAAGAAAATTTATTTTATAAATGGCAACGTGCTCATTTTCTATTTGTTTGAAATTTTCATTAAAATAACTGCTAAATTCAAGGGCGGGACCATGAGACAATACCTTTCCAGATTTCGGAAAAAACAGGTAGCCTGCGCCTGGATTCAGTCTTTTATACCCTGTTCTGGGAACAAATCCTGTTTCGGCATTTACCTGATTACCAACGTCTTCCCATTTCATACCGTAAGTAATATGCTTATTTGTATATTGAATGTCGGCAGCGAGGAGTTGGTCTTTGTTTGTCTTGTTCGCAGAAAGGGTGTTTAAGTAAAATACTTTTCCCCTCCAAAAATTATTAGCACTGGCAAGATTATACTCAACACCAATATTTCTGTTTGCCAGGGTTGTTGCATCACCGAAACGCTCTCTGTTTACTAAAATAACCCCAATATTTGAGCGTTGAAACACCTTTCTTTGCAATGCAAGTACAGCAAAATTAGTTCCTGTAGTTTCATTTTCATTTGCCTGCATCTGCATATTTAAGACACCTAATCTCCAGTTTTTATTGAGTTTGCCGCTAAGACGTGCTCCGCCAACAATTTTATTCTGTAAGCCAATGCGGCGAGAGAAAAATGGACGGAGGTTATTATATCCAAAATTATTAAATAAATCTCCATTTTCAATGAAAAACTGACGTCGTTCGGGGAAGAACAGTTCAAACCGATCCAGATTGGTCTGTTGAACATCAACTTCTACCTGAGAAAAGTCAGGATTCAGGGTTAAATCAAGATTCATTGAACTGTTTATAGCCACCTTGGCATCTAAACCGAGAGCCACATTACTTTTTTCTTTTTGATTCACTTTGTTATTTGAGTATGAACCAAGGGAAAAAGGAATCAATGAAATATTCGTTCCAGGTGAGGGTGGGGGTTCTGACCATTCTAAGTACCCGGTGTAGGCAAGAGAAGCGGTAGGAAATTGTCTTGGAACAGCAGCCCACGCTGATTTTTCAGTGGTTTTCATATCTAACCTGCTGAAATTTACACCCCATTTATCTGCATTTGGTTTGTAACGTAATGTGGTGAATGGAATGGCCATTTCCAGTGTCCATTTATCTGGTTCGCTTTGAACGGCGGAGGTCCATTTATTATCCCAGCTTAAATCTGCCTTTCCACCATCGTATAATAATCCGTCCCATTGAGCACCCATCGCATTGGATCCAAAGGTAAATCCATTGGTTTGATCGTTAAATGGGTCAATAAACAATAGGAAGTTATCATTTTTACCAAAACTAAAATCCCGTCTTAAGGACTCAACCATGTACGACCCTTCTGATTTTTCATAATTTATGGCTAGTAAATACAGATTTTTATCATCGAAACACATTTTTACTTCGGTATATACCTTAGCAAAGCCTGTATCCATGGGTAGTACTGCGTAAAATCGGGAAGTGGGCTGTATTTCCTTCCAGCCTTCATCGTCAGGAAATCCATCGACTTTGACTAACTCGGTTATTTTCTTTAGAGAATAAACCATGGATTCATTTGCCTTCTGTGCAATAATATTAAAATAAGAAAGGCAAAAAACAGCCAGGAAAAAGGAGGTTTTTATTTGTTTATAATTCATTATAATTCCCTGATCCAGATATTTCTAAAACTAACTAAATCCCCGTGATCCTGTAACCGTAAAGAACCTTTTTCATGGGCTTTAAATTTAGGTAGTCCAATGTATTCTGTTGCGCCCTTTATTTCTGTGTTATTCTGAACTAAAACACCATTATGTAGTACCGTAATAGTAGGCGGTGCGGTAAGAATACCGTCTGCATTAAAGCGTGGAGCTTTATAAATAATCTCATATACCTGCCATTCCCCTGGTTTTTTGTTTGCATTTACCAAAGGTATTGTTTGTTTATAAATGGAAGCAGCTTGTCCATTGGAATAGGTTCTATTATCGTAGCTATCCAAGACTTGTAATTCATAAATTTCCTGCAGAAAAATACCACTATTTCCTCTACCCTGACCTTCCCCTTTAACTACCACAGGAGCCCTCCATTCGATATGTATTTGACAGTCGCCAAATTGCTTTTTAGTTTTGATGTCACCTGTTTTAGGAACTACGGTTAAAAAGCTTTCTGCAATTTGCCATGGACAAGCATTGCCTTTTAAATCGGTCCAGGCGTCCATATTTTTACCGTCAAATAAAACGATAGCGTCTGATGGAGGCATATTATTAACTACAGGGGTGATTTTTCTTGGCTCCGGTTCCCAAACTTCTGTAGCTTTTGGGTCGGTTATCTGTGAAAAAAGCGTAGCTTGAGCAATAGTACCCAAAGAGAACGTTAAGAGCATTCTAAGAGAGAGGAAATGTATTTTCATAATGTAAAGTTTTAGGTGCTGAAAATTATAATCTAATGTAAATCTTTTTCATCATTTTTCATTAAATAATCATTATTATGAATGAATTTCTTCTTTACGGACTTATTGGTGGCGCCATTCCCGATTTGTTAAGAATAATAAATAATCGGTATCAACTGAGTTTACCCGGTTATCTCAAATCTATAAATTTTTATGTAGGATTTATATTTTTACTTATTCTTGGTATGGTTACGGTACAGTTATTAGGGGCTAATAGCATTACCGAAGCGCTCTCCTACGGATATTCAGCACCGCAGGTGATTTCCGGACTTCTTGGAAACATGTCAAAAACACCGAAATCAGGAAATGAGAAAAGGAGCATACCTATAAGTCCCCAAATGCCTGAAAAATTCAGTATCCTTGATTTTTGGAAATGGTAAATCATTTCATCAGAAATCGGCGTGTTATAACAAGGTGGAAGAAATTATAAGTTTAAAAACAAAGTATTCCTCAAATTTCGGTAAAATTGCACTTTAATTATTGAATGTCAGTTTTATGAAAATTATCATTGCGGGGGCTGGGGATGTCGGTTTTCATTTGGCTCAGTTGTTGTCTATTGAAAATCAGGATATTATCTTGATAGATTCGAATCAAGATGTTTTGGATTATGCCGCGGGACACCTGGATCTGTTAACATTAAAGGGTGATGCCACTTCTTTTGATGTCCTGAACAGGGCTAATGTACAAAATGCCGATTTATTTCTGGCAGTTACAACCCTGGAAAATTCAAATTTAATTTCCTGTATTTTAGCCAAAAAGTTAGGAGTTAAACAAACCATTGCCAGGGTAAATAATCCTGAATATTTGGTTAATGCCAACAAGGAGGTTTTTGAAAAGCTAGGAATCGATTTGCTTATTTCTCCAAGACAGTTAGCCGTTGAGGAAATATACAGATTGGTAAAGCAATGTTCTTTCACTGACGTTTTCGATTTTGAGGAGGGTAAAATAAGTGTAACCGGGGTTACATTAGATGAAAAATCTCCTCTAATTGGTTTAAGTTTGATTGATTTTCCTCATTTTGCCAAAGATTTAGATATTAGGGTTTTAGTTATTTTAAGAAGTTTTGAAACTATCATTCCAAATGGGGATACTGTTTTTCAAAAAAATGACCATGTTTATTTTATATCGAAAAAGGAGAAAATTAAAATTTTACAGCAATTAATTGGTAAAAAGGATAAAGCCATAAAAAATATTGCCATTCTTGGTGGAAATGCACAAGGATTTCTTGCGGCAAGTATCCTGGAAAAAGAATATAGGGTTACTATTTTTGAAAAAGATAAAAATAGGTGTAAAGAGTTAAATGAATTGTTGAATAATACCTTGGTTATAAAGGCGGAATATTCTGATTTTGAATCTCTTAAAGAAGATGGATTAGGTAAAAGCGATGTTTTCCTGGGATTGACAGATAATTCGGAAACCAATATTATTGCCTGTCTGACCGCTAAGAATTTTGGTGTTTACAAAACAATAGCCCAGGTAGAAAGTAAAATTTATACACACATGTCCCAGGATATTGGGGTGGATACACTAATTAATAAAAAGCTCATCGCCGCGAATAACATCTTTAGATTCGTAAGAAAAGGCTCTGTTAAAGCAATTACAAGTTTACACGGAGTCGATGCTGAAATCATTGAATTTTCGTTGGAGAAAGACATAAAACTGTTAAATAAGCCTCTCAAATCAATTAACTTCCCCAAAAATGCTTTTATTGCGGGGGTAATCCGGGACGAAGATAGCTTTCTGCCAAATGGAGATTTTGTATTGATTAAAGGCGATAAAGTCATTGTATTTACGTTATCTGAAGCTATTCCTGAACTTGAACTTTTATTCTTGTAAGATGATAAATTGGAGAGCTGTATTTAGAGTGTTAGGTGTACTTCAGATGATACTCAGCATGTTTTTTTTTAGCAGCTTAGTTGTGTCGTTTATCTACGGTAATCATCCCCTTCCATTGGTAGGAGGGGGCGCTATAACATTAATAACCGGGATTATTTTTTTCTTATGGGGAGGTAAAATTACAAATGGTAGTATTCACAAAAGGGAAGGGTACTTAATAGTCACCCTAAGTTGGATTATAATGACTTCTTTTGGTATGCTTCCTTTCATTTTTAGTAATGAAATTCCTAATGTAGCAGATGCTTTTTTTGAATCTGTTTCAGGATTTACAACGACAGGAGCCTCTATTTTAACTGAAATTGAAGCTCTTCCAGAGGATATCTTGTTTTGGAGAAGTTTTATTCAATGGATAGGAGGCATGGGCGTAATCGTTTTGACGGTTGCCATTATTCCCTTACTCGGCATTGGTGGTATTGAACTTTTTGTTGCTGAAGCTCCAGGCCCAACATCAGATAAACTTCACCCTCGTATTAGAGAAACTGCTAAAAGATTATGGTTTTTATATGTTGGCCTTACCCTAATTTTAGTTGCCTTGTTATATGTTGGTGGTATGTCGTTGTTCGATGCTATCAATCATTCTTTTACAACTTTGGCAACAGGAGGTTTTTCAACAAAGAATGCAAGTATCGCCGCATTCCCATCCGCTTACATTCAATATGTATTAACTATTTTTATGTTCCTGGCAGGGGCCAATTATACCTTCCTGTACCTTGCTTTTAAAGGAAAATGGAGGAATGTCTGGAAAATGGATGAGCTTAGAGCTTATTTATACCTTGTTATTTGTGCCATCCTTATCATTACGCTTCAAGTAAAAGATATTACAGATAACGATTGGGAGAGAAGTTTTAGAGAAGCGGCTTTTCAAGTGGTTTCTGTAATAACTACTACTGGATTTGTTTCAGCTGATTATCTGCAATGGGGTAATTTTGCCATTATTATTTTCTTCTTGTTGCTTTTTGTTGGTGGCTGTGCCGGTTCAACCAGTGGTGGTGTGAAGGTGATTCGAAGCATTGTGTTTTTTAAAAATACTTTTCTGGAGTTTAAAAGAATTCTTCATCCAAATGCAGTTATTTCTCTGAAAATAAATAATGAAATAGTTAGAGGTAGGACCATTACACATATTATGATTTTTCTATTATTATACATCGCTACTTTTTGTGTTGGCTCTGTTATTATGACCTATATGGGTTATGATATATTGACGAGTATTGGTGCAGTAGCAACCTGTTTGGGTAATGTAGGTCCGGGAATAGGAAAGGTTGGTCCTGTATTTAATTTCGGTTGGTTATCAGGAGAAGCTAAATTTTTATTAAGTATCCTTATGTTATTGGGAAGGTTAGAGCTATTTACTATGTTAGTCATTTTGACCCCGCATTTTTGGAGGTCAAACTAAACGTTTTATCAATTACCCTTATTTTCAACCCCATTCTTTTGTGGGATGTAAAAAGTACTTCCTTTTATTTCACTCGGTAAATATTCCTGCTCAACATGGTTTCCGGGATAGTCGTGACTGTATTTGTATCCAGCTCCATAATTCAATTGTTTCATTAATGCCGTTGGCGCATTCCTTAAATGAAGGGGAACGGCCAAATTTCCCGTTTCTTTAACTTTGTCTAAAGCCGATTGAATGGCTAAATAAGCAGCATTGCTTTTAGCTGATTTTGCTAAATAGATGACTGCTTCCGATAAAATAATTCTTGCCTCTGGCATTCCTACCGTGATGGATGCTTGAAAAGCAGTTTGGGCCATTAATAAAGCGTTTGGATTGGCTAATCCAATATCTTCAGCGGCAGAAATAATCATCCGTCGGCCAATAAATTTAAGGTCTTCTCCTGCAGCGAGCATTCTTGCCAGCCAATAAACAGCGGCCTGAGGGTCACCTCCTCTTATACTCTTAATAAAGGCGGAAGCGATATCATAATGAACTTCTCCATCTTTATCGTAGTTTAACACTATGTTTGAAGCTATTTTTTCTATTAACTCGTTGTTAATCTGTATTTTATTTTCTTCGTTTGGCAAACAAGCGAGCTCTAACAAGTTTAATAGTTTCCGTGCATCTCCCCCTGAAAAATGCAATAATGCCTCTTTTTCTTGCAAATCAATATTCAAAGTGCTTAAAAATTCATCTTTCTCCAAAGCATGATCTAAAATAGCGGATAATTCGTCTTTTAATAAAGGTTGTAAGGTGTACACCTGACATCTGGATAATAAAGCGGGAATAACCTCGAAGGAAGGATTTTCAGTAGTAGCACCTATTAGGGTAATGATACCTTTTTCAACGGCATTAAGCAGGGAATCTTGTTGAGACTTAGAAAACCTGTGAATTTCATCTATAAATAAAATAGGATTATGTCTGTTGAAAAATTTTTGTTGCTCCGCCTTTTGTATGGCTTCTCTTACCTCCTTCACCCCGGAATGGACAGCATTTAACGATTGAAAAGGAATATTCAATTGATTCGCTAATAAATTTGCCAGCGTTGTTTTTCCAACCCCTGGTGGACCCCATAAAATGATAGATGGAATTCTTCCAGCATCCAGCCATCGGCGAATAGGCATTCCCTCTCCCAGTAAGGTTAACTGTCCAATAAAAGAGTCGATATGCTGTGGACGCATCCGTTCCGCTAATGGTCTCATGGGGATAAATTCAGTCGTTGGTCATTTCAGCTAGGTCAAAATCTATTTCTATTAATCCTGGTATATGTTTTTCTTGTACCTGTCTATTCTTTTCAGGGACTAAAACGGCTGCTTTTAGTCTGGAAAGCTTAAAAAGTGGGGTAGAATCACTGCTGGTTGTAAATTGTAAACTCATTCCCTTACTTCTAATAATTTCACCAAAAAAATTGATGTCTAGTATCCCTGTATTCCCACCATTTTCATATTTAATTTCAACTTCACTATTTTTCTTTTTGCTTAAAAGAATGGATGTTTTTTCAGATTGTAAGGTTTCTGTTATCATCAAATAAGAAGCATCCCATTTATTTACAATGCTTAGTTTGTGGAGTTTTTCTGCTATTTCTGCTTTATTTTGTAATGTGTAGTAGGTTATATCCTGAATTTTAAATACGATGCTATTATCTTTTTTAAAAATAATGAGCAGGCCTGCTTCGTCCGTACTTATTTTTTGAAACAAAGGATTAATCTCTCCTTTTGCCTTTAGAGTATAACTTCCTTTTTCCTCACTTTTATAAGTTAATTGATTGGATGTCTTTAATTTATCTACCGAATGTACAATATTCAAATCGTCAATGTGCCCATACGCTGAAAATATGCCCTGATGTATTTTCCCATAAGTTCCTACCTTCATTGGCCTGTGAGGTTTCCAGGTAGCGCGGTAACCCAAATTTTTTTGCACCTGCTGAAGGTAGTTTTGCATGATTGTTGACATGAATATTGAATATTTGTAAAGAATAAACAAAAAAGATTATCTAAAGTAGGATGCCCCATTTAAATCTAAAATAGCGCCTGAGGTAAAAATGGCCTGATCGGAAGCCAGATATAAAACAGCGGCAGCCACCTCTTCAGGTCTGGCAATTCTATTGAATGGACTTTGGGCGGCAATCTCATTTTCCCTTGGACCTTTGACTATATTTTCAACTCTTTCAGTATCGGTAAAACCAGGCGCCACGGCATTTACAGCAATACCAAATGGACCCAATGCCAGCGCCAAAGATTGGGTTAGGCTATTCAGGCCAGCTTTGCTGGCACCGTAGGCTGGCATAGATGGCTCACCTCTATAAGCTCCTCTTGATGATACATTTACAATATGTCCACCACCTCTTTTTTTCATTTCTGGTGCAACACAAAAAGCTAAATTAGCTGGCGCCAACAGGTTTGTAGCCAGGGTTTTGTTCCAGGCTAATTGCCAGTTATCGTAATTATCGAGGTCAATAGAATGAGGTTCTATGACTGCGGCATTATTTATTAAAATATCAATGCCACCCATGGAATGAATGACCTCGTCAATGAATTTCTTTATAGCGATGGGATCTGATAAATCGGCATTAAACAGTTGATGTCCAGCGCCTGATAAAGAAGCTAAAGTTTCTTCCGCTGCTTTTTTATTCTTATGATAATGGAGAGCTAAGGTAGCTCCGTTTTCAGCAAATATTTTTGCACAAGCGCGACCAATACCTTGTGAGGCACCGGTAACGATAACTATTTTACCTTTAAAAGTTGACATTTAATCCTTTTTTAAGTAAGGTAAACATTTTATAAGGTATCTAATATTTTTTTCTTTTGCAGATTGAACTCTTCCTCATTTATTATCCCCTTTTCTTTTAAATCTCCAAGTTTAAGCAAACTACCATATAAATCGAGTTTTTCTTCTTCCGGCTCATTTTCAGCCTTTTCATTTGGTATATCCTCAAAAGGTCTTTTATAATTATTTTTGACAAACGAGTTAAATTTTTCATCTTGTCTAATAAAAGCTAAGGCTTTGTGATCATGAATTTTCTCTATGTTGTCCAGACCATTTGCTACGGCCTTTTCCAAATGTAAATAGGTCATTTCGGCATCATTTAACATGCTGTAACAACAGGCTAAATTGAAATGTACCTGAGGAGATTCACCAAATTTTTCAATAGATTCAAGAAAGGAATGCGCGGCCCCCGCAAAATCTAATTCTCTATACTTGTTTATTCCCAATGATTTATAATAATCAAATAGCGATTCTTTTGGGTCCTGCTTTATTTGTTCGAATTCGAGATACTTTGCATTATACTTTTCGTCAAATTCTTGCCTTGGCATAACAAATAAAAGGACAGCGTCCATAAATCCTAAAATAGCTGGCAAGGCTATAGACATTTCTGCAATATCTCCATGTCCATTTGATGATAAAAAAAAGCAAATGAAAAAAAGAATGGTATGAAGAATACCTTGAAATTTTCTTCCTAAATAATATCTGTGCAGGCCAAAAACGCCAAACATTAGAGCGAGTAGTGCGGCAGTAATTTTATTTTTCATACCTCAAAGATGAATAATTTGTTGCATTTTTTGGTTGCAATGGCTTAAAAATTGTACAAATCACCTAGTTTGGCTGATAAAAAGCTTTTTCTTAAGATATTTAGTGCGTATGGACCTTGACAAAAGATCAAATCTAAAATACTGGAATTAGGCAAAAAACCTAAGTTATTTTCAAAAACCTGAGGATATTCTATGTTAATCCAGGTTTCGTCCGTTAGATTAAAACGAGGTTTGGGGGAGAAAAATGGAGATAAATCCAAATAAGGTTCTGATACTTCACCGTCAGATAAAAAGCGAATATCAGGTAGTTCTATGGGTCGATCATAAATGGTGCGTAGCTTTTCTGCATAATGATGAAAAAATGGGGCACTACCATAACAGGTACCTATGGATTGCCAATGTTTTTTTTGCCAATTTTCCTTCTGGTCAATCTCAACTTCTGTATATTTTTGACCGGCATGTTTTCCTCCGACCAAAGGGATGCTCAATCTTAATATTCCCTGACTGCTGACAATATGACAACGGTTTCTAAATGAACCTTTTGGGTAATTTTCAATATCATTAAATATAATATATTTCTGATGAACCAATTTTGACCAGTATTGAATATTTCCCAGATAAAAAACGGGAAGAATGAGGGCGTGGTTATCATCCATAATTATATTTTCATGTAAAAATACGGAATCTACTATTATTCATTTAGCATCTTATCTTTGTCACTCAAAAAATAAAATTATGCTCTTAAAGTTTTTGTCCTATCCCATCGTTAAACTGATACCTTTTTTACTTTTATTTTTGGGGATGGTTTTTTTTCTTCCCAATACCACTCATTTCTTCTCCGGAGCAGAATCCAACTTATTAGATAGCGGATTTTATCAATTTGATCCAAATATCATCATTCGTTATAGAATTATTAATCTTCTTATTCTTTTTGGAGTGATGGGCGCCCTGTTTTTTGTTTGTAGAGCATTATTTGGCATTCAGATTGCTTTGATTAGCAGCATCATTTTATTGACCTCCAGTTGGGTGTTTTTAATTGGTTATTGGTTGAGTTTTGACCATTTACTTGGATTATATCATACTGCTTTGATTTTAACCCTTTTATTTTACACCAAAAAGCAAAGTAATATTTTATTGGGATTGGTCTTCATATTAACTTTAGGTTCTTTGCTCATTGACGCTTTAGGTACCACCCTTTTTATTAGTGTTCTTTATTTTGGGGCCATAAGACAGCAAAAATTGTCAAAAATTGAAAATTATTTTTGGCTGGGTTTATTCTTATTATCTGTCGGAGTAATCATTTTCCGATTTACTTCACCAAGCACCTGGAAAACGTATTTGGGTATTCAATCCAGTGATTATGTATTGTTTTACGGATTGGTTTTGATGGCATTATGGCCTTTTGTTGGATTTATATTTGCAGCAATGAAAGATGCCATAAAAAAGTGGAAAAAAGGAGATGTCTGGTCAATCTGGATGCTAACCGCATTATTCGCCGGCATTATTTCACAATCTCCTTCCTTTATTTTACCCGCTGCACTGCTTATTGGAAAACATGTGGTTGATTTTGACTTGGAAAATTATCCGTATAAACATATCATTAAATATTGGTCTACGTTTTTATGGGTTATCTGGTTCTTCTTGTCCATTTTCTTAATGACAGGCGGGCATTTATTTCAAAGTGAAGGAGGATTCAGAATGGGATTTCAACTTGGTTTTGGTATCTGGTTATTCGGACTTATTTCTATTGTTGGTATGTATGGGAAACATTTTTTTATCATGCGACTTGGGTTAATTGGGGGGAATATCTGGGTAACGTTATCTTTATTTATCATTTTAATTCCCTATTTCGGGAAAGAGTTTTTGCTCAATAATGTATGGAAATTTGCCAATAGGCAAAAAACAAAGATTGAAATACTCGATAAAACAACTAAGATGGAAGGGCTTAGTTATACCTTACAATCTATTCAACGGCTGAATTACAATAGCAATACTATTATAATTCCAGGAAAGGGAAGTCTATTACCTACGGACTCTGTTGATGGATTTTCAAGGTATTTCAAAAAGGAAATTTTATATTTTATTTCCAGCGATTCCTTAAGGAGCGATGAAATAAAGCAATAAAATTAAAAGTAGGGTGGTAATCAGAATGACCAGAAATATACTAAAATATTTTTTCTTTGGTTCCCTGCGTTGAACAGTTTTTTTTCTGTTTGGTAGAACTGATTTTTTCGTTTTCATAAGCTAATTATTTTGCTTCCTTTAAATTAGCCTTTTTTCTTCATTCATCAATATTTTTATTCATTTCTTTTGAGCTTGGCCATAAAAAATCCGTCATAACCAAAATCATTGGGTAGTAGGGTCTTTTGATTTTCCAAAGTGAATAATTGGCCTTCTTTTGATTGGAGGAATGTATTTATTTGATTTTCATTTTCGCTGGGTAAAATGCTACAGGTGGCATAAATTAGTTTTCCTCCGGGCTTCACCATAGAGGAATAATCACGGAGTAAATTCTGCTGTGTGATTTTAACTTCTTCCAAAAAAGTAGAAGAAAGCTTCCATTTTGCATCGGGATTTCGCCTTAGCACCCCTAAACCGGTACAAGGAACGTCCAAGAGCAGGCGGTCTGCTTTTTCTTTTAAGCGTTTAATCGTTTTACTTGATTCAATAATTTTAGCTTCAATAATGTGAACGCCATTTCTTCTGGCTCTTCTTTGGAGTTCAATTAATTTTTTTTCATAAATATCCAGAGATAAAATATGGCCTTTATTTTTCATGAGGGCGGCTAAATGAAGAGATTTTCCACCTGCACCGGCGCAAGCGTCAATAACCTTCATGCCGGGTTCAACTTCCATGAATGATGCTATTTGTTGACTACCGAAGTCTTGCACTTCAATATGACCATTTTTAAAAGCATTGGTCAGGAATATATTTTTTCTATTTGGAACACTTAACCCCTCGTTATCCAATATAACCGTATTTACACCATCTTTTTCTAAATCTATTTTAACTAACCTAATATTTGATTTTAAGGTATTCACCCGGAGAATGAGGGAAGCGGGCTCATTGAGTGCGTGTAAAATAGCAGGCCAGGCAGATCCCAACTCCTTTTTACCTGTTTCATTTATCCAATCGGGAATACTTTCTATGATAGCCAGATTATTTTCAACTTCCTTGTAAGACTTCCATATTTTGTCTTTGGAAATGAATTCAAATTCTCTCCATGGCGGTAAAGACAGTCCTTTCAAAGTCCAGTGAATGGCCATAAGAACGAACCAATCCTTTTCCTGATAGGGTTCATTTTCTGCAATATGGGTTAATAACCTGTACCACCTGACTAATTCATAGACTTGTTCGGCGATAAAAGCTCTATCTTTTGATCCCCTATTTTTATCGGCTTTTAAAATTTTCTCCACCGCTTTATCCGCTTTCATTCCCTGGTGAAAAATTTCCTGACATGCCTCGGCGACGGCTTGAGCCTGAGCTGGATAAGGACGAAAATTAGTTTTTTCTTGCTTGTTAATCAGCATTTTATGATTTAAATTAAGAATACGTCTGGTAATAATCTACAATAATTGGATCAGTCTTTAAATCAGAAGGTTTTAAGGGATGCCTTAAAACTATGCCATCTAAGGTTCTGCAGCGACTCAATGCAACGTAAGTTTGACCATGTTCAAAAGCACCTCCAGCTAAATCGATAATAATTTTATCGAATGTTTTACCTTGTGCTTTGTGAATAGTTACTCCCCATGCCAGTCTAACGGGAATTTGAGTAAAGGTGCCAACGGTTTCAGTACTTATTTTATTGGGATTTTTAGGATCTAACTTATATTGTAAGATCTCCCAACTTAGAGGACTTAAAGAAACCATTGATTTATTTCCATCTTTGTCAAGCAGGAGTTCAATCTCATTGTCCTGTAAAGAATGAATGGTTCCAATGCTGCCATTTACATATTTACCCTCTGGATCATTTCTTAGAATCATTACCTGAGCCCCAACTTTTAATTGTAAAATAGGATCTGTAGGGAATTGTGAAGGCTGAAAATTTCCGGTGACTTTGGCCAGATAGGGTTTTGCTTCACTTTGTAAAAGGTTCAGCTGGGTTTGATTAATTTTATCAGCGGTGTAATTTCTTGCGCATAAAGTGATATAATTATCATCGGATGAAAAGGATGGTTCGCATCGTTCATTTAACAAGGACAGATCATCTTCTTCGGCTTTATTAAGACGGACTGCTTCCAGTAACCTGATAAATAGTTTATTTTCCTGCCTGTATATTTTATGTAATTCAAACATTTCAAACAAGTCGGGAGAGGTAGAGAAAAGGTTAGCAGAAAAAAAATAAGGCGAGGAATAATTCCTGAATTTTAACCATTCCTGCGTCTCTTGAGTGACCACGGGGGGAAGTTGAAATAAATCGCCAAAGACCACCATTTGAACCCCTCCGAAGGGTTTGTTACTATTTCTTACGATGCGTAAAACATAATCAATGGCATCAATGATATCAGCTCTTACCATAGATATTTCATCGATGATAATAACCTCCAATTCTTTCATTAATTTCTTATTCTTGCCCATTTTAATTTGACTGGGGTCGAAAAGACAAGGGGGAAAGTTGAAAAATGAATGAATGGTTTGGCCCCTAACATTTAAAGCCGCTACGCCAGTTGGAGCTAATACAACCTGTTTCTTTTCTGTCGTTTTTCTAAATAACTGAAGTAAGGTAGATTTACCCGTCCCGGCTCTACCTGTTACAAAAAGATTTTTCCGATCTTTTTCCAGCAAATTTAATACGTTATTGAAATCCTGACTTAGCTCAAGTGGGGACATAATGGTCTTTTCTGGGCGTTAAGGTAGCTTTTTTATTCGTAAAAGTCAGATTTGTCAATGATTGACAACTGATAAATGAAATTTCCAAGGGTTTTTGTTACCTCATCAAGATATAAGGCACCTTTTTCCGCAGTAGATTTTTTGGGGTCACCAATGCCTGTATCAGCGGTTACCTGGCTCCATTTTCTTTCAGACCATGCCCACCCTTGTTTAAAGGCTTCAATCTTAGGTTTTTTAGCAGCACCGTCGCCCGCTAAATCCAGCGGTAATACCAGGTGAGGAAATAAATGGAGAATGATACTTGTCTCCATCTCATCGGCATGATCTCCTCCGTTTTCAAAATATTTTGATTTATCCAGCGCTTGAAACCAATTGCAGGTAACGAGTAACATATTGGGAAATTGTAGTCCAAGCTCTCTTAACAGCGTCTTAAAATCGTTGCCGCCATGACTATTTAAAATGAGTAATTTTTGAATTCCTTGACGGTATAAAACGGTGATAATATCTCTCAAAATAGCCATTTGAGTAGATGGATTAAGATTTATATCTAGTAAAATATCAGGTTGTCCCGTATTTACTCCAAAAGGAATGGTTGGCAATACGATAGGATGGGCGCCTTGGTTCCAGGCTATTTCCGCTGATTTTTCAGCTATAAAGGTCGCTTCATAATTGTCCGTGCCATAAGGTAAGTGATAATTATGTGCCTCTGTCGCTCCCCATGGTAAAATGGCCAGTTGAAATGGTTGTGCTTTTATCTCTTTCCAATTGGTTTCTGCAAGGATATATGGTCTTCTGTTCATGTTTAATTATTTAATTGCAATATACTATATTAAGGGTATTTTCGTTAAAATCAAAAATCAAAACGCTATGAAAATTATTTTGCTTTTGTCTGTTATTATTTTTGGAACATTGGGTTGTTTGCCACAACCTGAACCCGAAAAGCTTCAGCAAATTGTAACTGAAATAGAGACTAAAAATACAAATATGACAGATTTGGACTGGGCTAAATATGAAGCTGATATTGCCACTCTGTCAGCAGAATATGAAAAAAATAAAGAAACCCTCTCTCCAGAGCAACGACAAGAATGGAATAAATTGATGGGTAAATATAAAGCTCAGCAAATCAAAAGGGGGATGGATAAATTAAAACTGGAGATGAAGGACCTGGGGGAGCAAGCGGAAAGTTTTATTGAAGAGCTTACAAAATAATACGTTAGTCTATTAAGAAGGAATGGGACAAATTGTGATGCATTTTCGATAAATAAATTCAAAAATCCATCATAATTTGTCCCAAAATCTTAGTTTTTCATTAAAAATAGATTCATTATTATTTATTAATCGCCTTTAAATATCTGTCCTGAATATTTTTACTGATCTCCTCTGAATCACCATATTTCTGTCGAATAGCTACCAGTTCTTTCTTTAATTTTTCAACTACATCGGCATATTTCGGGTTATTGTACTCATTTTTTAGCTCCTGTGGGTCGTTTTGACGATCAATGAGTTCCCATTCATTCACGTCATGATAGAAATGGATTAACTTATAGGCTTTGGTAACGATAGCGTAATGTCTTTTTACCATGTGAACGGAAGGGAATTCATAATAATGATAGTACACTGATTCCCTTTTCCAACCATTTATCTTACCCTCTAAAAGAGGAACCATACTTTCTCCCTGCATATCACTCGGTGCTTTTATTCCCGCTGCATCTAAGAAAGTCTGTGCAAAATCTAAATTTTGAACCATATCATCGCTAACTCTTCCAGGTTTTATATGGCCTTTCCATTGCATTAACAAGGGGGTTTTAAAAGATTCATCATATACAAATCTTTTATCATACCAACCATGTTCACCCAGGTAAAATCCTTGGTCAGAGGTATAAACGATTAAGGTATTTTCTGTCAGATTATTGGCTTCGAGATAATCTAAAACACGGCCTACATTTTCATCTACGGAAGCTATGGTACCTAAATAATCCTGCATATATCGTTGAAATCTCCATTGCATTAACTCCTTTTCCGTCATACCCGCTTTAAATTTCTTTTCAAATTGTTCATTAACTATTTGATAAACTCCGTCCCAATTAGCTTTTTGTAAAGCGTTCATGCGGCGATATTCCTTGGTAAAACCCTCTTTATCGCCATCGGTGGTTGACTTGATACCTAGTTTATCCATCATTTCAGGATAAATTTTTGAATCACCAGCCCAATTCATGTGAGTAAGTAAATTCATTTCTGCCGCTTTGGCTGCGGAAGTTCTGCCTTCATAATTATCAAAGAGCGTAGAAGGTTCCGGGTAAACTTTACCGGAAAATTCTTTAAGGTGCCTTTCTGCGGGTAACCATTCCCGATGAGGTGCTTTATGCAAGTACATTAAAAGAAATGGTTTTTCAGGATTTCGTTCTTTTTCTAACCAATCGAGGGTCATATCGGTAATTACATCGGTCACATAGCCATTCACTTGAATATTACCCTCATTTTTGGTTATAAAATTGGGATTGTAATAATTTCCCTGGCCGGGTAAAATTTTGAACTGATCAAATCCTTTTGGATTATTCCCAAAGTGTAATTTACCAAACATTGCTGTTTGATAACCAGACTCTTGAAAAAGTTGTGGGAAGGTAAGAATGGTAGTGTCAAAGGTGAATTTAATACCGTTTTTTGCTATTCTGTCAATATTTGGGGTCTTTATTAATTTGTCACTGTAGGCGCTGATAGCCTGGTAAGCATGGTCATCAGACATGATAAATACGATATTGGGCCTTCTCTTTTCAGGATTATTCTTTCCAAATAGGACAGATGGCATGGTTAGCAGCAAAAGGCAAAAAATATTAAAATTTTTCATGTTCATATTCAAAGGTTGTTGATTTAACTTATTTTATCTAAATTACACTTTAAAATAATACTATGGCAGAAAATTTTGGAAAAAAAAGAATCCAGTTCTTTATGGATCTCTTGTCAAATAATTTAGATGCAGCGTTACAAGCCTATAAAGACAATCCTGCACAACCTTTTGGTTTTTATGTTCATCTTCACGATTGTCGCACCCCTTTATTTAAAATTCAGGCTTTAGCAAGAATATTAGATAGGAAAAAGAAAAAAAACCTTAGGGCTATTTCTGCGATTCTTTCCATTTCTAAAACAGTGGAGGACATGATAGGGCAATTTGATTTTGCTTCATCCATCCTAAAGGGTAATGATAAATGGCAATTTCCTGATGAAGTTAAAAATCAGATTTTAATTCAGTATGGTTTTGCCCTAGGTACTTTAGAAGAATGTCTGCTTCAACTTGGTTGGATTACCCGAGGTAAAAATGTCATTCAGTATGACGATTTTGGTTTTTATTATTTAAAAAGTGCCTTAAAGGAAATCTCCTTTCCGTCGTCTAAAAAAGAAAAAAAGCAGGTTCTTCAGCTATTTAAAAATATCTGCCTGGATATTGACGAGGATATTAGAGAAAAGAAAATAGATCTTACCCATATTGAGGATGGAATTCACGAGTTCCGGAGAGATATCAGATGGTTAAGTATTTATGCATCCGCTTTAAGAGGTAAGGTTATTCTCAGCAATAATCCTGAAACAGATCCTTTTCAGGATTTTATTACCCCAAATAATATAGATGCAAAATATAATACCTTAATTATCAATGAGGATGAAAAGAATATTTTAACTTTTCAACAAGGTGGTTTTTACGCGCTTGGAGCATTAATATCAGATTTGGGCAATATAAAAGACAAAGGTCTTATCACGGAATACCTCATGCATTTGGGTACTTCAAATGGTATGAGCGAAGAAGAAATTAAGTCAAAACTAGCTGACGATTATCAGGATGTAGCCACAACCATTCAGCAGGCAACAGATAAAATCAATCAATTTGTCCTCGAAGAAGATGGCTTTATTAAATTAGCCAACCACTTCGAGGCTCAATTACAGTAAATATTAATTATACCAGGTACAAATAGAAGGATTTATTGGATACCTTCCAAATTGACTTCCGTAAACGGCAACACCCTGATCAGCAGATATTTTAATATTAATATATCCTTTTTGAAGTGCCTTTTTCAACATACTTTTTGAAAGAGGCACTTCAATTTTTTCTCCATACGTGCCTGCTTCCCTTAGTTTTTTATCTTTCAATTGGTTATGCCAAGACAAAACGCCTCTATGGTCTGCAGGGTCATCTTCCAGTTTTTTTGATAAGGTTTTTACACCGTCTATATAAATCTCAATATTACTGGGATTCTTATAATTGTCAGTCATTGGATAGGCGTTCGGATTAAGGTGTGGAGAAACTCTGGCACCCAGCATATAATTTTGATCGCCCATGACAACCTTGTCTTTATCCTTGTCTAATAGTGGTTTAGATGATAATTCGACTAAAAAGGAAGCCTTATTTACATTCGTAAGTTTCAATCCTTTGATAGGAATTTGATATTCAAAAAATCCCTTTCCAGTCCCATTCACTTTTAAGCTGTCTAAAACGTGCCATTTTTTAACGGACCATTCTGCATTAGTATAATCAGATGGTTGAACACTATGAATAACTAGTTTTTCAGGATTTACATCGGTAGGAATGACAATTGAAAAGAAATTATTGTGATGTATTTTTCCGTCAACATCCTTTAACGTCCAATGTACGCGCATCATACCTCCATAAGGCATTGCCTGTATAATTTCCGGAGATAATGAACTATTAATAAAAGGATGATGCTCTATTTTCCTGTTCCTTTTTTCTAAAACAATTTCATTCCCGGCATTATCCATACCATAAATAATGGTTTCTAAAATCAAATAATCATCCTTTATTGATTTACCTGCCATGTCGGAGATAAACAGAGGGATTTTTATTATTTCGCCGGGCTTTACTGTGGCACTAATATCATTTCCAGAGGATAGATAAATAGGGGAATGAAAATCTTTATCGGTCATGCCTTTTGCCAGATCAGATAATCCACTGTATTTAGGGCTTCTATCAAATCGCCAATATCCATTCCATTCGTTAATGACATCGTGATGTTCCGTGTAAAGCCAGCCAGCTACTTTAGGATATTTTCGAAAGGTATTGATCATTCGGTGGTAATCCCAACTCCAATCTACATCGCCTGTACTACCGTCATACCCCCAAACATTGCCACATTCTGAATTAATATTGGGTTGTGAAAGCTGGGAAAATCCTTTTTCAAAATGATGGCCACTGCCAGGATAAGTTTCTTTATCAATGGAAGCAAGTCTGGCTTCCCATTCCCAACCTGCCATGTATTCATGCCATGAATTAATATCGGTTTCCGTATGTCCTGCACCACA
>JAJTER010000192.1:0-3165 GCA_021299835.1 Saprospiraceae bacterium
GAATGCGGTGCATGGAACGAATGCCACACAAAGGTCTTACATAAAAAAATATTTTTCAGACTGTCAGGCATCTACGAGTGTTCCAGCCATATTACCCGCCGGGGCATTTGAAATTTCCCCGAATCCCGCATCAGATTATGTGGACATATTGTCGATGGGTGATATGTCGGAAAAGGTAACGCTGCAATTGATTGGATTAAATGGACAGCATTTATTGACAAAGAATATCAATGGTATAATAGCAGGTGAAAGCATCAGACTTCCCCTGAATCATATACATTCCGGATTGTATTATCTCCGCATTCAAACTGAAAAAGGAGTATGGGTAAGGAAATTGGAAATCATGAGGTAAAACATTTTTTCTAGTAAGCAACACGCTATGTTTTTCGAAGTTAACAGATTGGATAAACGCATAAACTGTCCTGAAACTCCAGATTATTTGTTATTGAATTAGCTTACAATTACCAATCAAAACATTGGAAGTATGAATGAGGCTTATGTTTGCATAAGCAGCCAAGGGCCTAGCCCCGCCATCTTCGTAACCTTATGGCCTTGCCGTCCCCTACTGCGTTTAACAGGAATGATGCTAAGTATAGAGGTTCCAGAAATTATTGGCTTAATAAATTTTTACGACAATGACTGAAGATAAAAATCTTATGATGGATGTAGAATACGGAATAGACTCAAGATATAAATCTGATTTGGAGAGTGTATCTGAAGCTACCGCTTTAATGGAAGCTCGTTTAAGGAGGATGAAATTGCTTTCCAATGACCAAATAACAAAGGCCAAACTTTTACAATTGAAACTAAAAATGGAGGAATTTATTAAGAATCCAGTTACTTGAGAATCTTCTTCATTTTTCCAGACAAATATTCTTATTAACAAACTTTTTTGTATCAACCTATTTTAGCACAAGTTATGTTCAAAAAAAAGAGGTAAATTTAGCAATCAAAATAGGTAAAATGAACATCATAGAATTAGTAGATATTATTAGTTCCGGCGAAACCAGTAAGGTGCAATTTAAAAGGGAATTAGATAGTTACGATGCTATGGCAGCCGAACTAATCGCCTTTTCAAATGCAAAGGGGGGCAAAATATTTATTGGTGTTGAAGATAAAACAGGTGAATTGATAGGTCTGAATGCCGATCAGATTCGAAGATATAATCAACTTTTAGCAAATATTGCTAACGATATGATTAAGCCTCAGGTGTTTATATTTACTGAAGTCATAAATGTTTCAGAGGATGTGGAATCGGTTAAAAAAATATTAGTCGTAGAAATATCAGAAGGTATCTCTAAACCATATAAGGATAAAAATGGAGCTGTGTGGATAAAACAGGGTTCCGATAAAAGAAGATTAACTGACAATAACGAATTGATTCGGTTATTTCAGCAAAGTGGCCTTTTGTATCTTGATGAGATGATTGTTCCACAAACGACTATCGCTGACATTGATATGTCTAAAGTTTCATATTATCTTACTCGGATACATAAACGAGAAAGTGAGATAGATTTTGATATGTCGGAGAAACTATTGAATAATTTAAATATTATGAGAGAGGGTCAGCTTACACTGGGCGGGCTACTATTTTTCGCTAAAAATCCTCAAAAATACAGGCCTTCCTTTTGTGTTAAAGCGGTTTCTTTTGTTGGAAATAGCGTGGGTGGTAACACCTATCGTAGTAGCCAGGATATAGAAGGGACTATACCTCAGCTATTTGAAGAGACCTTGAGGTTTTTTACTACCAATTTGCTTTATGTTCAGGCGGGTCAAAATTTTAATTCGGTTGGCCAACTTGAAATTTCTTTGATTGCTTTAGAGGAATTATTGCAAAATGCATTAATTCATAGAGATTATTCAAAAAATGCACCAGTTCGTGTTATGATTTTTGATCATCGGATTGAAATAATAAGTCCTGGAGCCTTACCTAATAGTCTTTCCGTTGAAAATATTAAACTTGGGAACGCAGTGGTACGCAATAATCTTCTAGTTTCTTATGGTTCCAAATGGATGATTTACCGGGGTTTTGGTTCGGGTATCACGCGTTCATTGGAAGTACAGCCCAATATTGAATTAATAAATGATGCAGATGGAGAACAA
The DNA here is from genome assembly GCA_021299835.1 of Saprospiraceae bacterium. Taxonomy (GTDB): domain Bacteria; phylum Bacteroidota; class Bacteroidia; order Chitinophagales; family Saprospiraceae; genus BJGN01. Next base: position 2,104 of record JAJTER010000192.1, read on the forward strand.
TTCAAAGTAATTATTCCAAGACCGAAAAATAGTATTTCTTAATTACTAAAGTTTCTGAGTTTACAAATTGCTGAATTTTGATTCGTTTCAAATATTTTATTTAAAACCCAAGGTAGAGAAAGCTATAGCTTTCATCTCAGCGGATTGGAGTTGTTTCTCCAGTTCTGCTATTTGTTTTTTGAGCTTGAGTTTCTCAAATTCTTCAGAATTATGTTCTTTGTTTTCTTGGTTCATTTCCCCTACAATCTATATTAAAAAAGCTGTATTTTTCATCATCTGAAAAATACAGCTTTTTGTGGTGTCATTGTCTTAAAATAGCTTTTAAAACAAGTAAATTTACTACTCCTTTTCTCCTTTTTCTTCCTTTTCATTTATCTTTAAAAAAGCGGCACGAACAGGCGAAGGAGCTGGTTTACCTTTAATGCCCTGCCATAGGATTTCGTTCATTACCAAATCCGGAACCTTATCTTCTCTGCTCCAATCAAATTTTTCCGATAATTTCGAAACGGCAGAAATACCTGGATTTACAGGATTCTTATCGTTTAGATTAATATTTGAAGGTAAATGATTGAAAGGAGTGAAATCAGGATTTTTCGTGAATGATCGCCACATTGGTGTTGCTCCAGCGTCATATTGGGTCATTGGTGGCAAGCCCAATATCAATTCCATGGTTCGCAACATGCCTGATGTGGTGTACATGGTATGATCCACATAATTTTTCTTCACGTAAGGGCTGATCAAATAAGCAGTGCTTCGGTGAGCATCCACATGATCGGGACCATTTTGAGCATCATCTTCTAAGATGAATACCGCCGATTCTTTCCAAATAGGGCTCTTACTTAAATGATCTATAAACATGCCCACCGCCAAATCATTGTCAGCCACATGTGCATAAGGTGTTGGTCTTCCGGCACGCATACCCTCCGTGTGGTCATTTCCAAAACGGATAGTTGAAAAATTAGGTACAGCATTATTAACTATAAGAGAATCAAAATCTTTTTCCCATTGATAATAACGGGTGGTATCCCTGATACTTAAATTATAAGAGGCAAAATAGGCCAA
>JAJTER010000192.1:3213-6691 GCA_021299835.1 Saprospiraceae bacterium
GTTGTTCCCCCTTTACTACCATACGATGCAGGCCAGTTCTTCTCCACATAATCATTTGCGTAAGCACCCATACTCCAGTTATGACCATCTGCACTTACTTCGGCATCTACATAAAAATTATCAAGTAAAACATAATCCCTTGCAATCTTATGTTGGTTAGGCGTTATTGATTCTCCAAAAAGCAACAGGCTGGTATCACCATTTCCGCCTTTTATGTCTGACAAGACCTGGTCATAAGTCCTGTTTTCCTTGATGATGTAAAATACATATTTGATTGGCGATTTATCACCTACTTTCATGGGTATTGGGTTACCTACTTCGCCTTCTGCCAATAATTCTTTTTCTTTAGAATAAGGTGAATTTTTATAAACCGCCTCAGAATATACAGCTAAAGTTGCCGCCTCTGGCTCAGTAATGATACTTAAGGTTCCCCTAAACATCGCTGCAATATATTGTACGGTTGCAGGTTTAGTGCTGTCACCCATTTGATTACGTACTACTTGTGCTTTATTTACCGGATTGGGACCATAAGGATTTGCATACGATGATAATCCTTTTCCATTGATTACATAAATGCTTTTGCCTACTACTTTCACATTCGTTGGATACCAGCCTACTGGTATGAATCCTTTCGATTTACTCTTTGACAACACCGTTACATCAAATACCGCAAGGCAATTATTATCGGCATTGGCTATATAAAGTGTTTTTTCATCTTCACTTAAAGCTATGCCATTACTGGTCGAACCACTTGGTGAATTAGGAAATAAGGAAGCGTTTAAGGTTTCCTCCACCTTGTTGTTTTTCGTATTTATAACCGAAACAGAATTATCCTGGGAATTGGCAACAAATAATAAATTACCTTTCTTATTTAATAATAATTCGTTCGGATGGTCGCCAACGGCAATTTCTGCAGATATTTTTTCTGTTGAAATATCGTAAACCAATACTTTTTTGTTTCCCCAAAGACTGATATATAATTTTGATTTATCAATAGATAATTTACAAGTGTAAGCTTCAGCACCAAGATTAACCTTGTTGAGTAGTTTTTTAGTCGTCAAATCAAAAACATATAAACTATTCGCTTCCTTAGTTACAACAAATAACTTTTTATGTTGCTTCTCATCTACTTCAAGACCAGCAGTACCAATCATATTTGGCCAGGGTTTTCCTAAAATGAATGAATCTACAAGGACCATTTTATTTTGTGAAATACCATATTTGTTTACCCTGTTATCATGGCCCCCTGAGGCATAAATGAATTTGTCATCCTGGCTAAAAGTTAACCCATACCACGCTTTCGCAATAATGATACTATCCAAACGAATTCCCTTTTCAGTATCAATCAGGTCAATGGAATGGGTGGATTGCCCATTATTGGTAATAGCCATTAATTTTTTATTATGACTGACTACCAGATTTAAAGGGAGATCCCCAACGGGTAAATTTTTTCCAACCGGGGTCAGTGACCAGCCATTTGGCAATAAGATTCGACGATTATTGAGTGCTTCTGCTGTTTGGGCAAAGGAATTGCCAGCCATAAAAGCTGCAATAATTAAAAAAAGGAAGGCTTTAAATTTCATGTCATTTTTTTTGTGGCAAAGCAATGGAAGAATTAAAGTTGGAAAGTTAATTAATTCCTAAATTTAAATATCAAATATTAACTGAAAGTGATGCGAAAAACAAGAAATAGTTAAACTGTGATTTTTTTAAAAATCTCATTTAGAGGTAAAACCTTTTTTTAACTCATCATGTTTAGTACTTATATTATAACAATTTTTAAAAAAGTATCACGAGACCAAAAGGTCACCAACCGAGCACTAACCCTGCTGCGGTGGTAAAATGATGCGGACTTGATGTCAAAAACAAAGGGAAATGAATTTTTTCTTCTCAACATGTCGTTTTATTGGCGCTTATCTTATGGAGGCGTTATTTTTCGCGTTGTTTTGTGTTTTGATTTTACCGCAACAGACCCAATGGTCTTGTCATGTAGGGTCACTTAAATCAAATACATATTATGAACAACCGATTTCAATTTACCAGTGAATCCGTTTCTGCTGGCCATCCTGACAAAGTTGCCGATCAAATCTCAGATGCTATTCTGGATGCTTATTTAAAACTTGACTCTTTATCAAAGGTCGCGTGCGAATGCCTTATCACTACCAATATACTCGTTATTGCCGGTGAAGTCACTTCCCATGCTAAAATTGATCCCGTTGAGATTGCCAAAACCGTTTTGAAGGACATTGGTTACGATAACGATGCCGTTGGCTTCAATTGCCATAAGGCAATCATTCTAAATGTGATGCATACTCAAAGTAGTGAAATCTTTAATAGTGTGGTGGATGGCGGCGCTGGTGATCAGGGTATTATGTTTGGCCATGCTTGTCGAGACACCAAAGAATTGATGCCTTTGGCTATCATGCTTTCTCATAAGATCGTAAAAAAACTGCATGAACTTCGCAGAGACAAGACCCTTCCTTGGCTTCGTCCTGATGCTAAATCTCAAGTAACCCTAACCTATGAAATTGGGGTGCCAGTTTCGGTGGACAAGGTGGTTGTTTCTACCCAGCATGACGAAAGTATTTCCCAGGCTGATATTCGCACGGCTGTTATTGAAAAAGTGATTGAACCCATTCTCGGGGAGTGGATAAAGAAAAAACAACCGGATTATCTCATAAATCCGTCGGGAAGTTTTACCATAGGTGGTCCCCACGGCGATACGGGCTTGACGGGTCGTAAGATTGTGGTGGATACCTACGGTGGAAGTTGTCCCCATGGTGGTGGTGCTTTTTCTGGAAAAGATCCAAGCAAAGTGGATCGCAGTGCCGCTTATGCAGCGAGATATATTTCGAAGCATTTAGTGGCATCCGGTTTGATGGACAAATGTACGGTGCAGTTGTCTTATGCCATCGGCGTGAGCGAACCAACGTCTATTCATATTGAATCGTATAATACGCATCGTTGCGATTTGTCCACATTAGTGAAGGTTGTTTATGATTTATTCCCCGTTCAACCTAATCAAATGATCGAGGTTTTTCAATTAAGGCAACCAATTTATGCTCAAACGGCATCGTATGGGCATTTTGGAAATGAAAATTTTCCATGGGAAGTTATCAATGAAACGATTATTGATAAATTGAAGGCTTTGGCTAAGTAGGAAAAGGAATAAGATGCAGGTGGAATGGGTATTTTTGTAAAATAAAAAAGACCCATTCTACCCTTTTCTAGGCTTTACAATAACCTGATAATCAACATCTATTTCTATACAATTTTTAACGCAGGACATTAAATCTCCGGTGTGAAGACTGAGGACAGCGTTGAAATCATCATCGCGATATCCGCCAAAAAGGGCACAAGAAACGGGAAGATTCCTTCCTAGTTTAGTATCCATTTCTCTCACCCATTGCCAAAAATAATCGGCACATTTCATCCACCATTCTGTGCTGCATTGGTCTCCCAACTGATCTTCCTTATG
>JAJTER010000077.1 GCA_021299835.1 Saprospiraceae bacterium
AATTTGTACAAGGTGTTAATGCTTATTTGCGCCAATTCAGCCAGGTGAGGTTGGGTAACATCCAATTCCTTGCGCCTGCTTTTTATGGCTTCGCCAAGATCCTTAACTAACATTATAATGTGATTTATTTGTCAAAACTACAAATTTCAATGATAATAAAGAATAAAATCACAATATAATGTGATTTTGCAAACTCAGATATACCTGATAGGATAAAAATTGAATGGGTATAAGACGTGAAATCACTACGGCTTTGGCTGCTAGTTTTGCAGATCACCTCTTTTGATTTCAATACTTTGGCCAAGTTGATCCAATTCCGTATCAAAAAAGTCTTTGTTTCGTTGTTCTATTATTAGGATTCTTAGGCTCTGGCCTTATTTTTCCAGCGAATCAAATATCTTTTGCAGGACAATTTTTGTACACAAATAAGTGGGTTTCACCCCTTCAAGTCCTAAGCTGCCTGACGCAAGGGTACTTCCCGTTTCCAGCGGATTGTCAGAAGCGTAATAAACATATCGAATGGGAATATCCTGTGGTATATTATTTCTAATTTTCGATGCAGACTGTATGGCCTTTTGATAATGAGCCCCTTCCATTTCCAAACCGATAGCATGCCAGGAGGAATACAGGAAATAGTTTAGAATATCCTTATTTTGCAAAGAAGTTCCGAGGACGGTAACCATAGGACCGTAATAAACGCCCAGATCATTCCCCTCAAAATCGGCTGAAACAAGGTCATTGTCCACCGGATAATTATCGGCGGTACCTTCAAAAACATGCGCGGTAGGAATCATAATATCCCCTTTTTCTCCTTCCAAAATCCCCGCTTTCCCAATCACCGAGACAGAGGCAAACGATAAATTTCTATGGGTAACGTCTTCCCCCCATGGCCTGAAAAGCTCATCGAAAGTTTCATAGGCTTGCTCACCAAAAGCGTAATCCATAACCAAAAGGAGAGGTTTTTCTTTATTTATCGCCTTATTTGACCTGATTTTTTGTAAATCTATAATCTGAACCGGAATATTTGTTCCCGAGATATCTTCTATTGGATGCAGGCCATTTTCTACGGCGTAATCATGGACCGACCTTCTCAAATGACCATTTTCCTCCATGCTCAATATTTTTGCCATTTCCTCCATGGAGGTTTCCTCCGAAAAGGTACCTGCCAGAGCCTTTTCGGCATAGAGGCTATTCATAACGCTATGCATATTAGCGCTAATCAGGTGAATAGGACGATCGATTAAATTATTTTTCTGCAAAAAGAGTTTAATATTTTGCGCCCAGGATTCCCCATGTAAGTGATGGCCCAAATGCTCTCTTAATGCTACGGAAAAACTAATTTCCCTATCTATTTTCAGCGCAGATTCATTCATGGAAAGAGCTCCCATCCAATAAACAATTTCAAATAATGAATTCAAATGAGGATCGGATTCAAATTTATGACAGGCAGATACAGTCTCTTGATAGGTTCTTCTTAAAATAGTACTAAGATGAGTAAATGCCACAGGCAGGTCAGCATGATTTTCATCATTTTTCTCCAACACCCATTTTTCTAAAAACAACCATTCCTTCGATTTCTCCCCTTTAAAATCTATGCTATTTTTTCTAATTTTTTCCGATTCAATATAAAGAAAAGTAAGATGCGTCATGATATCATAAATATCGCTTCGTCCCCTGGTCATTTCAATAAACATCTGCTCCTCATCTATTCTATAAGCATTTCTTTTACGCTTTGGTGCAATAAGAGAGGGAAAACCTGCCTCAGAATACCCTTCGCGACTTACCATGCGAATCAAACGACAAGATTCTATCCCTTTGGGAAGACGTTGAAAAACATATAATAAACCATCTAACTCAATCCGTTCGGGATGAAACAGCGTACCATAAATTTCAGGTCTTAGTACCATGAGCGCTTCAATCATTGCTTCCCCCGACATGCCTAAAGGTTTATAACTTCCCCTGATAAACAAGTGTCTCATGGCAATATAGAGCCGTTCCACGGCAGCGCGTGATTCTTGGGCTCGTTCTTTTGAATAATGCATATCAATGAAGGATTTGGTAGGCCACAAAGCTACTAATATAAGCGATGAAAGTCATACCAAAAAATTGTATCATTGGCCATTTCCACGATTTGGTTTCTCTTTTGACTACGGCTAATGTACTCATACATTGCATAGCAAAAACATAGAATAGCAATAAAGAAATGCCTGTTGCCAAATCATATCTGGGTTTTCCAGTTTCCGGATTTTTTTCAACGGCCAGACGCTCTCTCAAGGTCAATTCATCATCACTTTGTCCGAGGCTATAAATAGTTGCCATGGTACCGACAAAAACTTCCCTTGCAGCAAAAGAGGTAAGCAGTGCAATACCAATTTTCCAATCGAAACCAAGAGGACGAATAGCAGGTTCTATCGTTTTTCCTAATATTCCCGCATAAGAAGCCTCGAGCAAATAAGCCTTTGAAAGATTTTCTGCATCAATGGGTGAGAGTTTCATTTCAACAGCCTCCCTTTTAGCCTCTCTATTGGCAGCTTCAATACCCGCTTTTGGCCCATTATTTGCTAAAAACCAAAGAATTATAGAAATGATTAGTATGATTTTTCCCGCTTCCAGCGTAAAGGTTTTTACCTTTTCCCAAACGGTCAGTCCTACATTTCTCCATACAGGCAGCTTATAATCTGGCAATTCTAAAAGAAGGAAAGAAGGTTCGTCGCTTTTAATCCACCATTTTAACAACAAACCTGACAAAAGGGCTGCAAAAATCCCTAATAAATATAAACCCAGGAAAGCTAATCCTTGCAAATTAAAAATATAACCCACTGTTTTAGAAGGTATTACTAACCCAATAAGCACCGTATAAACGGGAATTCGCGCGGAACAACTGATAAAAGGGGTCACCAAAATGGTAATCAATCTTTCTTTCCAGGAAGAGATGGTTCTGGTACTCATGATAGCAGGAATAGCGCAGGCACCACCCGAAATAAGAGCGACCATACTCCGACCGTTCATACCAAATAACTGCATTATTCTATCGAAAAGAAAAGCAGCACGTGACATATAACCAATTTCTTCTAAGATAGAAATCAGAAAAAATAGTAAGGCAATCTGGGGTATAAAAACAAGCACACCACCTAATCCGGCGAGTAATCCTTCCGTCAAAAACTGGGTAAACCAACCAGCTGGTAAATGGGTGGTCAGATAAACACCCAAGGTCGAAAATCCCTCTTCTATGAGGGTCATTGGCCATTCGGCCCATATATAAAGCGATTGAAAAAGGAAAGTTAAAACACCGAGAAACACAAATAATCCGAAAATTCTGTTGGTTAATAATCCATCCAGCTTTTCCGAAAAGGTAAATCCGTCGCTTTCTCCTTTCTTTAACACGGAAGACAACAGCGGCGTAAAAAAGTTATATCGTTGAGTCACTTCCCTTACTTGAAAAGGTAAACTTTTAAACTCATTTTCCCCAAGAATACTCAGTAATTGAATTCGTTCACTGGCTGAAATGAAGGGAAGCCATTGAGCATGATGGGCAATTAATAAACGCTTGTATGGCGAATATGCAGGAAAAACTGCATTTAGCTGTTGGGTCATATTTTCCTCTGTTTCTGAAAACTTATACGCTGAATTCTTTGAGCTATTCCTGACATTTTTTAATTCTATCAGTTCCTTTACCCTATTCAGCAGGTCAGAAATACCCTCTCCACTTCTGCCACTCACAGAAACCACTGGAACATCTAGTTTTTTAGACAGGCGTTCCACATCAATGTCCACCTTTTCCTTTTGGGCTAAATCAATCATATTCAGCACCAAAATCAAGGGGACATCCATGTCTCTTAACTGGTCTAAAAGTAGTAAATGCTTATCCAGTTTCGTAATATCCGCTACATAACAAATTACATCGGGGTGATAAATATCTTTTGTATCCAAAAGACTTTGAACCACTAGTTTTTCATCTCTCGAGGTGGGATATAAATTGTAAAGACCGGGAAAATCAACCCATGAAACTCGGGTTCCGTCCGATAATTTAGTGTCTGCAGATTTTATATCAACGGTAACTCCGGGAAAATTTCCTACCTTTTGTTGTAATCCTGTAATAAAATTAAATAGCGATGATTTTCCACAATTAGGATTACCTATAAGGGCAACACGCGTTGGCTTCCGTTCTGATTCCACAATAATGATCTAATAAATTTACATCAACACAATACAACAAGCTTCCTCACTTCGCATGGCAATGTGTAGCCCATCGGATTTTACATACCAACCGCCACCAAATGGCGCCTTACGTAAAATTTCAATGGTGCAACCAGGTACCAGTCCCATCGATATTAACCGACAAGCTACCTGTTCATCTTTGAAATAGGAAACTACTCCTTTGACGCCGACGCGTGCACAGGAAAGGATTTTCTCACTTGTATGAAGCTTTACCACTCGATTGCTTATTTTGATTTAATCTAATTAACACAAAGCTAACCCAAAAATAAATGCAATGTTTAAAAATTAAGATGTCAAAAGTCATCTCGTAAAAAAATACCTAATATTAGGTATAGGTAAAAAATTATCCCCATTGGAAATCTTTATAAAATTAAATATTTATCTTTAACTAAAACACTTAAAATCATTGTTAAAAATGCAAAATCGCCGCCATTTCCTTCAAATTATTCCTTTATCGCTGGGTATTATGAGCCTTTGGCCCAAATTAATTGAAAATAATGAGTCAAACACGCCTCGTTCTGCTCCCGATGGTCCACCATTGCGCGTGGCTTTTCTCGGCCTTGGTGGTTATGCCAACAGAGTGGCTGAAGCTATTAAAGACAGTGAAAGGGTTAAAATTACAGGGCTAATCAGTGGAACGCCCGCAAAATTGGAAACCTGGAAAAATAAATATCAGGTGCCTGATAGTAGCTGTTATCATTATGGAAATTTTGATGATATTAAAAATAATCCTAATATAGATGCAGTCTATATTTGCACGCCCAATGCACTGCATAAGGATCAAACGCTGCGCTTGGCCGCAGCAGGTAAACACGTTATTTGCGAAAAACCTATGGCCATAAACGTGAAAGAAGCAAAAGAAATGATCAGTGCCTGCGAAAAAGCGGGGGTAAAACTTTTGGTTGGTTACCGTATGCATTTCGAAGCTAAAACACAGGAAATTGTAAAAATGAGAATGGCAGGGGATTTCGGTAAACTAGTATTTTTTCAAGGTCTTTGTGGCTTTAAAATCGGTGATCCAAACCAATGGCGTCTAAATAAAGATTTGGCGGGCGGCGGTGCCATGATGGATATTGGTATTTATGCCATCAATGGGGCACGTTACATGATTGGTGAAGATCCGATTTGGATAACTGCTCAGGAAACTAAAACGGATCCTGTAAAATTTAAAGAGGGCGTCGATGAAACCATCCAATTTCAAATGGGTTTCCCGAATGGCGCCGTGGCTTCTTGCTTGTCAACCTATAATACCAGCTTTCTTGACCGATTTTTACTCACCGGACACAATGGTTTTGCTGAACTTCAACCTGCAACTGGTTATGGTCCGATAAAAGGTAAAACAAACAAAGGCGAACTTACCCAACCCCATGTTACCCACCAATTGATGCAAATGGAGGAGATGGCGGAAATTATTTTGCGAAATAAAATCCCTTTCCTACCCGTAGATGGAAAAGAAGGGCTTAAGGATATGATTATCATAGAAGCCATTTTTAAGGCCGTCCAAACGGGAAATAAAATAAAATTGACATGGGATTAGATTTATCTAAATTTAATAGCTTTACTTTTATGTATTTATTTCACCATAAATGGTTCCTAATTTTTTTACTTATTTTTCTACCTATGATCGTTGACGCTCAAAATAATATACCTGATGCCATGGCTAAAAGTCGTTCCGATGCTTATGTATCAGGTATGAAAACCTTGAGGGAATTCCTAATTATACCCAATTTAGGTTCTAATAAAGAACATATAAAAGAAAATTTAGCCTGGTGTCAAAAAGTATTTACCGAACTTGATTTCAAGACTGAAATATTGACAACCAAAGAGGTACCAGTTTTACTGGCTGAAAAAAAATCGCCCAATAAAGAAGCGAAAACGATTCTTTTCTATTTACAAATCGATGGGCAACCCTTTGATCCCACTGAATGGACCCAGGAAGATCCTTTTGTTCCCGTGCTGAAAATACCCGACGGGGAGCAATGGAAGCCTATCCCCTGGGAAAAATTTGTCCCACCCTTTCCAACAGATGCAAGAATTTTTGGTCGTTCTACCTCTGATTCCAAAGGAAATGTTGTGGCATTTATCACCGCCCTTAGAATGATGAAGGCGGCGGGAAAAACGAGCCAATATAACCTGAAAGTCATCATGGATTTTCAAGAAGAGCTGGGTTCCCCTACGCTTCCTCAGGCAGTTACTGAAAATAAAGAAGCCTTTGCCGCCGATGGAATGATTATTTTGGATGGAACAAGACATGTTTCCAATCTGCCTACTTTAACTTATGGTGCCAGGGGTATTTTATCGGTTACGCTAAGGGTATTCGGCCCAACAAACCCAATGCATAGTGGTCAATATGGAAATTTTGTACCCAATCCGGTATTTGCTCTGTCAAGACTCATTGGTGGCATGAAAGATGAGGAAGGGCGCGTTTTGATCCCAGGTTTTTATGATGCGGTTCAGCTCGATAGTCAAACAAAAGCAATTCTTTCCTCCGTGCCTGATAATACCGACGAACTTATTACGCGAATTGGCATTGCAAAACCTGAAAAAATAGGCGAATCTTTTCAAGAATCTTTGCAATATCCTTCCTTAAATATCAAAGGTATTTCCGCAGCAAAAATTGGTCGCTTGGCTACAACGATTATTCCTGATGATGCCATCGCTGAATTTGATATTCGATTGGTTCCTGAAACACCCGCTGAAAAAATGATTGAGCTTTTCAAAAACTATGTTTTAAAGGCAGGATTTCATTTGGTGAAGGATGAGCCTAGTGCGGAAGAAAGAAAAAATTATCCTAAACTGGCCTTCTTGTCTTTCCGCATTGGTTCGAAAGCCTATCGGACAGACATGAATTCTTTTTTGGGAAAATGGGTAGAACAGTCTATGCAAAAAACATTTGGAAACCAATATGTTAAGGTTAGATCTACGGGAGGCTCACAACCTATTTCCCCCTTTATTACTACCTTAAATATTCCGGCCCTCGCGGTTAATATCCCCAATCCGGATAATAACATTCATGCGGCTGACGAAAATCTTAAAATAAGTAATTTCATCGAAGGCATAAACATTTGTTTTGCCCTGCTTAATGAAGAAATTAAAAACTAATTTTCTTTCATCTCCTAATCTATATCCTCATGTTCTTAAAATGGTTCTATCGTATTTCTGCCTTCCTGGTTTTCATTCTTTTGCTCATTCTTGTAAGATTTGGCTGGGCGATCAGAGACAGGCACCCTGATGCTGATATGAATGTACACATTGAGACGGAGGAAGATTTTTTACAAGCTGGATTCGCCTCCGTTGACATTACGCCACAAGTACCGGACACATGGATTGACAAAAATGAGGATGCACAATATGACCCCAAAGATGGTGATACTTTTACCGACGGAAATGGAAATGGAAAATTTGATCCGGTGTGGATGGCTGGTTTTCAGAACAATAGACCTGCCATGGGCGTGCATGATCCTCTTTGGGCCCGAACGATGATTATTGCCAATGGTAAGCATAAAATAGCATTAACCGTTATTGATGCTATCGGATTTGGCGCCGATGATATTCTCACGGTTAAAAAAATGGTGCCAACGAAGTTAAATATTGATTATGTGGTCATTATGAGTACACATAGTCACGAAACCCCCGATTTGGTTGGACTTTGGGGTAAATCTCCGTTTTCCAGTGGTGTAGATAATACCTATAAAAAACAAGTACAGGAGGGTATTTTACAATCCATTACCCAAGCTCATCTTCATTTGAGACCCGCCATTTTTCGGGTAGGTCACGATCTAACAGGAGCAGCTAATCTGGTCGAAGATTCCAGGGAACCGATAGTGATGGACCCCCGAATCAATATTTTACAAGCCATTGATGCAGAAATGGATACGACGCTTGGGGTATTTTTCAACTGGTCTAACCACCCAGAAACACTATGGAACAAAAACTTGTACTTAACGTCTGATTTTCCATATTATGTAAGGGAAGCCCTTGAAAAAGGGCTAAAAAAAGGGGATTCCACGCTGATAAAGGGATTAGGGGGAACGGCTATTTTTTCTATTGGAGCTATTGGTGGATTAATGACCTCCTCACCTGATTTCCCTATTCCTGGATTTAAAGAAGATACCGTTTATCTGGAACCAAGCTTTGATAAAGCTGCAGCTCAGGGTTATCAATTGGCAGCACTGGGCATACAATGTCTTGAAAAAGGAGCAGATAATGTGACCTTTAGTAAAGCTAAACTAAAAATTAATGCGAAAACCTTAGAACTTCCGCTAAAAAATCCATTGTATAGGTTGGCCGCTTTTATGGGTGTTGTACAACGTGGAACAAGTAGCTGGATTAATATCAGGACTGAAATAGCTGCCTGGCAGCTCGGAGACGTACATTTTTTACACTATCCCGGTGAATTATATCCTGAAATATTAAACGGTGGAGTTGAAAAACCCAAAGGACAAGATTATAATATGGCCCCCTTTGAAACGCCCCCATTGAGAAGTTATATTTCGTCAAAATATTCCTTCACAATGGGACTCTCAAATGACATGATTGGATACCTTGTTCCAAAGAGTCAATGGGACGAGAAACCACCCTTCACTTATACCTTTAAAGATGCGCCTTATGGAGAAATTAACTCTTTGGGACCCGAAACAGCGCCTATTTTATATCGGGCGATGAAGGAATTGTTAAAGAAATAAAGTCAAGTATCTCTAAGGAATTATCTGAAGTTTAGCAAATTTCAACATTAATCTTCTCTCAGGTTCATCAATGTCCCTGAAAAGAATGGTGGCTACCCTATTATCTCTTCCACCGTCGATTTTTGTGATTTTTCCCACGCCAAATTTTTGATGCACTACCGTCATACCTGGCGTTAGTGTTTCGGGAGGACTCGCTTTAAAATCTTCGGCATTAAACTTATCGGGCATTTTAATCATTGGCTTTCGGGTATTCGGAGCAAATCCTGTTACCGTCGAAGTAGTTTGAACAGACCTGTTATTTGACCTCATGGGAGAAGTAGATTCTAAATATTCCCCGGGTAATTCTTCTAAAAATCTGGACATTTCACTATACTTCATTTGGCCAAATTTATATCTGCTCAGAGAATAAGAAAGCGTCAGGAAAGTTTCTGCGCGGGTAATAGCCACATAAAAAAGGCGTCTTTCTTCGTCTAAACCCTCTGTGGTATCCATAGACATGTGAGAGGGAAATAGATTTTCTTCCAGTCCTGTTACAAAAACGGCTTTAAATTCAAGGCCTTTAGCAGAATGGACCGACATCAGCGTGACGGTTTCATCGCCCGCTTCCTTATCGTCCAAATCTGTATAAAGGGCGATAGATTGCAAGAAAGAGACCAATGATTTATCTAACTGCTCATCTAACTGATCCGATTCATCTTCATCGACAAAATTCTTCACAGCATCTAACAGCGCATTTACGTTTTCCACTTTTGACACACCTTCGGGCGACCCATCGGCCTTCAGCAAGTCAATCAAACCAGATTGTTTAGCGGCCAGGGTAGCTAAATCAAAGGCATTTTCCGTATCCTTTTTTTCAGTGAAAGAGAGGATCATTTCCACAAATTGTTTCAATAATTTAGGTGCCTTCTGGTTACTCATCCCTTCCACCTTAACCACTTCCCAAAGGGGAACTTCCTTTTCAGCGGACATTTGAAGCATTTTTTGAATGCTCGTGTCTCCAATACCCCTTCTCGGATAATTAATAATTCTTTTTAGGGCTTCATCATCGGACGGATTGATAATCACCCTCAGATAGGCGATTAAATCTTTGACCTCTTTTCGTTGATAAAATGAAAGTCCACCATAGACTTTATATGGTATATTTTCCCGTCGACAATATTCTTCAAAAACCCTTGACTGGGCATTGGTTCTATACAAAATAGCGATATCACTGAAAGAAAGATGGTACCTATTTCTCAGTTCCGTTAGTGTATTGATAACTTGTTTACCCTCTTCGCTATCACTTACAGACCTAATCACTTTAATTTTATGTCCTGCACCCTTATGAGACCAAATTTTCTTCTGTATTTGTTTTGTATTATGCTGAATAAGGACGTTTGCCGCCTGCACAATTTCCTCGCTACTCCGGTAATTTTGTTCTAACTTAAAAACCTGAATACCGAAAGGCTTAAAATCGTTTTCAAAATCAAGGATATTCTGAATGGTTGCCCCACGAAAAGAGTAAATACTCTGAGCATCATCGCCCACTACACAAATATTTCTGGTACTACCTTCAAAATGGACCAATTTCCTAATAATAGCATATTGCAGGTGGTTAGTATCCTGAAACTCATCTACCATTACATATTTGAATTTTTTCCTGTATTTATCTAAGATATTGTCCGGATTACGTTGCAGTAATTCATATAGGCGATAGAGAAGATCATCAAAATCCATGGCACCAGCTCTTTTGCAACGCTCTGTATATTTTCTGTAGAGCGTGGCAATCATAGGTCTGCCGGCAGCTTTATCTTGATTTAAAAACTCGGCGTTGGTTTCATACATCGTTGGAGTAACCAAGGCACTTTTAGCGGCGGAGATACGATTTCTGAGTTGATTCACCTGATAAGTTTCCTTATCGAGATTTAATTCTTTGATCAGTGCAGAAAGCACATTTTTCGAATCCTCTGTGTCATAGATTGTAAAACTGGTAGGATAACCAATATGGTGAGCCTCCATCCTAAGGATTCTTGAAAAAAGGGAATGGAAAGTTCCCGCCCAGATACCATTAGCGCTGGCACCTACGACCGAATGAATCCTTTCCTGCATTTCCTTTGCCGCCTTATTGGTAAAGGTAAGGCTTAAGATATTGTCTGCTGAAATACCGGATTGAAGGATATGAGCAATACGATAAGTTAACACCCTCGTTTTACCGGAACCAGGTCCTGCAATCACTAAAACGGGTCCATTGAGGGTCGTGACCGCATCTTTCTGCACCGTATTTAGTGAATCTAAATAATTTTGATTTGACATTTACTTTTTATACTTCGTTTTGCAGCTGATTATTTTCAAGGGCTTCCCAATATTCTACAGCTCTTCTTGTATGGGGAATGCAGATGGATCCACCCACCAGATTGGCAATGGAAAAGACTTCGAAGAGTTCCTCTTTGGTTACGCCCAGTTCATAGCAAGTACCCAGGTGATACTTTATGCAATCGTCACAACGAAGAACCATCGAGGAAATTAATCCGAGTAATTCCTTTGTTTTGGTATCTAAGGCTCCCGCCTGATAAGCTTGATTATCGAGGCTCCAAAAACGTTTAATAACCTTATTATCAACCGATAATATTTTATCATTCATTAACGACCTATAATCGTTAAAATCATCAACTACAGACATTTTTTATTTATTTAGGGTGTAAATATAATTGAATAAGGGTTCAATTATCGGGTAATTCTTCCAACTAAATAATTATTTGCTTGTTAAAAAAATCAAAACAAGATGAAAATAAAGAAAAAGCAATGGGAATTAATTCTGCCCGTAAAATTAGAGGAACTTTGGGATTTCTTCTCTGTTCCCGATAATTTAAATAAAATGACGCCTGAAAATGCAGGTTTCAGAATGATTTCGTCATTGAATGGACAAAAAATATTTCCGGGGATGTTGATTGAACATGAGGTTCGCCCCATTTTAGGCATTCCTTTGTATTGGGTTACTGAAATTATTCATGTTGAGAAACCTCACACTTTTATTGACATACAATTAATAGGTCCCTATGCCCTTTGGCACCATCAACATACATTTATAGCCCATGAGAAGGGTGTTTTGATGACTGATACGCTACATTATCGGGTTGGACTAGGTTTATTGGGCACTTTGGCAAATAGTCTTTTTGTAGAAAAAAAGATCGAAGAGATATTCGATTTCCGGCGGGATGCAGCAGTGAAGCTATTTGGAAAAGCCTGAAAAGGACAAATATTATAGCAGAACATTAATTTATTGTATTTTAGATGAAAATTCTACCAAAATGATGCGACCATTTCTTTTTTTCCTACTGTATGTAGGTTTGTTACATCCTGTTTCAGGACAGAAAAAACAATTAGAACACAGCGATTTTGCCCATTGGAAAACATTGGGTAATACGGTTATTTCTGCCGACGGAAAATGGGTTTCCTATAATTTAACGCCAGGAGAAGGAGATGAAACGTTGATTATTCATCAAACGGAGAGTGGTGAAAATTTTGTTTTCCCCAGAGGTTCCCGCGCTTCTTTTACGGCGAATAATTCTCATGCTGCTTTCTTAGTCAAAGTACCAAAGTTAACCCTTGATTCTTTGCGACGTAAGAAAGTTAAGTCCGAAGATTTGCCTAAAGATACGCTCTTCCTTTTTCAAACGGCCACTGGAAACGTAACAAAAATACCAAAAGTAAGAAGATTTGCTGTGCCAGAAAAATGGAGTGGATGGATTGTCTATCATAAGGAAGTTGAAAAATCAGAGGGAAAGAAAAAGAAAGAAGGTATTCAAACAGGTACTCAATTTGTCATTCAATCGACCGCTGATACTTTTTCTTTTACCATGCCGTTTACCAAAACTTTTCAGGTAGCGGAAGAAGTGCCTGGTTTGGTTTTACATGCAACGGGGGATGATGAAAATAACCTTCCAGGCATTTATTTCTTTGACGGACTCACCAGGAAATTAAGACCTGTGTATCGAGGAAAAGGAGAATTTGATAATTTAGCTATTGATCGCAAAGCAAAACAAATTGCCTTTGTATTGGATACGGGAAGTATTAAGATAGATCCTAGACCTATGTCCTTATATTTTGCTTCCTTACAAATGAGTGATTCGGCCAAAGTTATTTGCAAGCCAAATGATGGCTTTTTACCACAGAATTATGCGGTAAGTGTCCATGAAAAATTAAGATTCTCCCGTGATGGATCCAAATTGTTCTTTGGCATGGCACCGCCACTTCCTCAAAAAGATACGAATTTACTGGAAGAAGAGATCGTTCAAGTGGAAGTTTGGGGAACGGAGGACCCTTACATTTATCCAATGCAGAAAGTGCGTTTGGACCAGGAAAGAAAAAATGCGTTTACCGCGGTATTTATTCCGTCCCTTGGCAAAAAAAATATCCTCGCAACCAATGACATCCCAGAAGTAAAAACTAATATTACCGCTAATTCTGATGTGGTGATTGGCTATACAGAAGACCCGTATTTGAAGAAATTTACCTGGGAAGGGGGTCCTATCGGAAAAGATTTATATGCCATTTCGACCCTCACCGGAAAGGCTACCCTCATTGAAAAAGAGGTTCGCACAACGCCTCAACTTTCTCCCGCCGGTAAATATATTTATTGGTTCGATAGTCCCGATTCTACCTGGCGTGCCTACGAAACCGCTACAGGAAAAAAATATGACCTGTCAGGAAAAAATAAAAATTTATACTTTGATGAACTCAATGATTCTCCAGATTTTCCTTCTCCTTACGGTATAGCGGGATGGACTACTAATGACGATTATGTCCTTCTTTACGATCGTTACGATTGCTGGAAGGTAGATCCGAAAGGAGGTATTTCACCAAATAATCTAACCTCGGGCAGAAAATCAGGTACCTCACACAGATTAATCCGTGTCGATGCTGACGAAATTGCCATAGACGAAATTAAACCCTTTCTTTTTCATTTTCATAAAGACGGAAGTCATGAAGAAGGCTATCTATGGTTCAATTTGCACACTGGAAGTAAAAATATAGTTCAGGAAGGGCCTTTTAAATATACGCAGCAAGTTAAAAAAGCTGCTAAAGCGGAAAAATGGCTTTTCACAAAAGAAGATTTCAATACTTTTCCTAATCTGATAATTAGTCCAGACTTTAAAACTACAAAAGTTATTTCTAATGCCAATCCTCAACAAGCTGATTATAAGTGGGGAAGCATGGAGTTGGTTCAATGGACTTCCCTCGATGGAACTGTTTTAAACGGATTGTTAGCAAAACCAGACAACTTCGATCCTTCTAAAAAGTATCCGATGATTGTTAATTTTTACGAGCGTAGCTCCGATGCATTATACGAACACAAATTGCCTGTTGCTGGCAGAAGCCAGATTAATTACACGTTTTACACCAGCAGAGGTTACCTCGTTTTCAATCCTGATATACCTTATAAAATAGGCTATCCAGGGGAGAGTGCGCTGCAAGCCGTAGTATCTGGAACCACTTCATTGATAGATAAAGGATTT
>JAJTER010000078.1 GCA_021299835.1 Saprospiraceae bacterium
CCTAAAATACTACTTAATCCATAAATAGCTGTTTCCCCAGCCAACTTTTTTAATAAAGACATATTACCTTAGCATTTAAAAGCGTAAGGTATGGATTCTATTTTTTCAAAACTCCAATCTGTCACAGAAAATTATTATTCTGGTTTATCAGATATGTCCATTGTGCCTAAAAAAACAGTGGAAGAGATAAAAAACTATTTAAAAAATAGAGATTTAATGGATGGAGAAAACATTGAAAGCACCCTGGAGGATTTACTACCCTGGCTGCAGGAAGGTAATATCCATGTTCCCCATCCTGGGTATTTTGGCCTTTTTAACCCCGCGACCTCTTTTTCAGCCGTTGTTGGCGATTATTTAACGGCTCTTTTTAACCCACAGATGGCCGCTTACAGTCATGCTCAATTTTCAAATGAAGTTGAACATTCCCTGATTCAATTTTATATTGGAAAAATGAAGTGGCCAAATAGTGCCACAGGACATTTTACTTCCGGAGGATCAGAAGCAAATTTTACCGCCGTTTTGTGTGCCTTAACGCATCATTTTCCGGAATATTTAACAGAGGGGCTTGCAGGAATTAAAGAAAAACCAAGATTTTACGTCTCCGCGTTGGCCCACAATTCATTTGACAAGATTGCAAAAAACGCAGGTCTTGGCACATCATCTATTTATAAAATTCCTTTAAATGATGATTTTTCACTCAATATTTCAGCCTTAAAGGAACAAATCAATTTAGATAGGAAAAATGGTTTTCAACCCTTCCTTTTGGTAGGAACCGTCGGATCAACCCCTATCGGCAGCATAGATCCGCTACATGAGCTGTCTGACATTGCCAAAACAGAGAAATTATGGCTCCATGTGGATGCTGCATGGGCTGGGGGTGCAATTATTTCGCCGGTCATTGCCGAAAAACTAAAAGGCATTGAACTCGCCGATTCTGTCACCGCCGATGCCCATAAATGGTTAAGTGTTCCGATGGGAGCAGGTATGTTTTTCTGTAAATATCCGCAAACGGTAAATCAGACCTTTCAAACTGAAGCGCTGTACATGCCTTCTCAAAACAACAATGATCCTTATCAGAATAGCTTACTTTGGTCCAGACGATTTATCGGCTTAAAGGTTTATATGGCCTTCAGGGTAAAAGGAGCTATAAATTTGGCCGCCGACATTGAAAAACAACTTTCTCTGGCCGAATATATGGCTGAAGGTTTAGTGAAACGAGGCTGGAAACTACCCGTCCAAAGCGCTTTAGGGGTTGTTGTTTTTACGCATGAAGAAATAGAAAAATTATCTCCTGGCGAATTGGCTGCCTTTCACAAAGAGATTATTGATCAGGGAAATACGTGGTTTTCAATACTTAAGTTGAAAGAAAATTTATATCTTAGAGCATGTGTTACAAGTATTCACACAGAAAAACAACACGTTGATCAATTTTTTGTTACACTGGACGATGCGATTAAGAAATTAAACCATTAAAACGATTTTATGACAAACTGGAAAGAAGAATCAAATGCGCTCATTGGACATTTCCAATTTGACAATTTTTCTGTCGCTTTTAGTTTTATGACGCAAATTGCTTTATTATCGGAAAAAATGAATCACCATCCCGATTGGTCAAATTGCTGGAATAGAGTGGACATCCGTCTTTCAACACATGATGCTGGAAATGTAATTACGCAAAAAGATATAGATTTATCAGAGGGAATCACCAAGATATTTAACTCATACAACCGTTAAGTAATGTATTTTAATTCCAAATTACCCAATGTTGGCACTACTATTTTTACTGTAATGTCAAATATGGCTAAAGAATTTGGTGCGGTCAATCTATCGCAGGGCTTTCCCGATTTTGAACCAGACCCCTACTTACTTGAATTAGCCACCCAATATTTTTATCAAGGTAAAAATCAGTATGCTCAAATGACGGGTGTTCCCGTACTAAGAGAGCGATTGTCAGAAAAATTTAACGGACTTTACGGCATTCATTTACATGAAGAAGATGAAATAACGATAACCGCCGGCGGCACCCAGGGTATTTTTACCGCCATTTCCACCCTAATCAGACCGGGAGAGGAGGTTATCTATTTTGAACCAGCATACGATTCCTATAGACCAGCTATTGAATTATGTGGTGGCATAGCAAAACCTATAATACTCGAGGGACCAGATTATATCATTGACTGGAGCCTTGTTAGAAAAATGTTCAGCGCCCAAACAAAACTGATTATAATAAACACGCCCAATAATCCTACAGGCAGAATATGGTCAGCAAACGATATGCTGAATTTACAACAAGTCTTGTCAAACACTGAAGTTTATCTACTAAGTGATGAAGTATATGAGCATCTCATTTTTGACGAAAAAAAGCATGAAAGTATTTTAAATTATCCGGAATTAAGAGCAAGAGGCTTTGCTGTGTTCTCGTTTGGTAAAACCTACCACGTTACCGGGTGGAAAATCGGGTATGTCGTCGCACCTCCATTATTGATGAAGGAATTTAGGAAAGTCCACCAATTCAATGTTTTTTCAGTGAACACCCCTTTACAATACGCTCTGGCAGATTATATGGAAGATCCTGGTCAATACATGAAACTGAACCATTTTTATGAAGAAAAAAGGGATTATTTTTTAGATTTAATCTCAGGGACAGGATTGAAACCATTGTATTGTGAAGGTACTTATTTTCAATGTTGCGATTACAGTGAACTCAGTTCTGAGCTTGACATTTCATTTACGGAATGGCTCGTCAAAGAGGTAGGCGTCGCAGCCATTCCCCTATCTTCATTTTATCACAATCCACCAAATGCCCGAATCATCCGTTTTTGTTTTGCAAAAAAAGAAGAAACCCTGGCTTTAGCAGGCGAACGTTTAAAAAGATTGCAAAAACTTACTCAATAAGCTCTCACATCTTTTTTCTCCATATAATTGATAAAGGCCCTATTCGCGACTCTACCCCCGCCTGGCGTAGGATATTTACCTGAAAAATACCAATCCCCTTTGTGGTTCGGACAGGCTTCGTGTAAATCGGCAATAGTTTGGTAAATCACCTCAATGTCAATATTTGTATCTGGCGGCGTAACTATTTCTGCGATTTTATCGGAAATTTCCTGATAGGAAAAAGATTCATACAATCTACTCACCTGGTTTTCAGCTAATGCGGCAGATGAAAACTCCACTTCTTTGCATTTTACATAAGTTTCCTGGAGTAAGTTCATTTTATTATTTTCCTCTAACAGCTTCACCAAGGCTTTAAAGGCAACGAATTCACCAATTTTAGACATATCGATGCCATAACAATCAGGAAATCTAATTTGAGGAGCCGTAGAGGCAATAATGATTTTTTTAGGTTTCAAGGTAGAGGCAATATGAATAATGCTATCGCGGAGAGTGGTTCCTCTAACGATAGAATCATCGAGTAAAACCAAGGTATCTATACCATTTTTAACTAAACCGTAAGTAATATCATATACATGGGAGACCAGTTTGCCCCTCGTTTGCGAATCGGCAATAAAAGTTCTTATTTTAGCATCTTTGAGGATCAATTTCTCGATGCGGGGCTTTAAGTTCATAATTCTCTGCAGCTCTGCCTCATCTACAGGCCCATTTTCCATGAGCGCCTGTATTTTTTTTGTTTTAACCACATTCAGGCTATCATAAATTCCCTCAATCATTCCAAAGAAAGCCGTTTCAGCCGTATTGGGAACGAAAGAAAATACAGTATTTTCAAAATCGTAATCAATACTTTCTAAAATCTGAGGGATAAGTTTTTTACCTAAAGCCTTTCTTTCCAGATAGATATCCCTATCGTTACCTCTACTAAAATAGATACGTTCAAAAGAACAGGGCGTTATTTCTCTTGGCTCAATAAAGGGAAGTTCTTCCAGGCTTCCATTCTTTCTTATGATGAGTACATGACCCGGTTTGACCTCCTTAATGTCATTAAAATTAACTTCCATAGAGGTTTGAATAGCCGGTCTTTCCGAGGCGACCACCACAATTTCTTCATCTGCGTAATAGAATGCGGGTCTGATACCGGCGGGATCACGTATAACAAAAGCGTCACCATGACCTATGAGACCAGCCATTACATAGCCGCCGTCAAATTTTTTGCAGGCCCTTCGCAATAGGCGTTGAATATCCAGATTATCATAAATAAGATCATTAATTTGAATATTTGAATGCCCGTCAGGTTTATACCAGGTGTGAAGGCGTTGTACTTCATCGTCCAGGAAGTGCCCTATTTTTTCAAGGACCGTAACCGTATCCGACTTTTCCTTTGGGTATTGCCCCAATTCAACCAGTTCCTGAAAGAGTTCATCGACATTGGTCAGATTAAAATTTCCGGCTAATAAAAGGTTTCTGCTAATCCAGTTATTTTGGCGAAGAAAAGGGTGACAAGTTTCTATAGAGTTATCACTATGCGTACCATACCTGAGGTGCCCGAGCAATAATTCGCCCATATAGGGTTTATTATCTTTCAACCACTTAGCATCTTGTTGAAAATCTTTTAATTTATTAAAATGGTAATAAATCTGATCAAAGAGGTCATCTAAATAGTTGGTAGCGACGCTTCTTTTTCTACTAATATATTTTTCTCCCGGCTTGGGATCTAGTTTAATAGTCGCCAATCCTGCTCCATCCTGACCTCTATTCCGTTGCTTTTGAAGCAATAAACGCATTTTTTCAATGCCATAAAAGGCCGAACCATATTTTTCCTGATAAAAAGAAAAGGGTTTCCTAAGACGAATGAGGGCAACTCCGCACTCATGTTTTATGGCATCGCTCATAAAAGTATCATTTGATTATTATTTGCGCTTCAAAGGTACACAACTAAAATATGGTAGTGGTAAATTTTCAAAAAAAATAAAACGTCAAACTGATTACCGTTTTAATTGGTTATAAAATCATACCGTATTAAGCTAAAATTAGTTTAATTTTGTTATCCATAGTAAATTAAAATATCATGTCATTATTTCGATTTTCCAAATTGCCAAAATCAAAGCCATTTACTTTTACGCCCAGGTACTATGATCCGATACAGGATGAATTGGAAGAGCGTGCGAAGCAACGGGAGATGAGAAAACAGGATGATTTGGAAGGTGCTAAAATGCGCATTCGTTCTGGTTTTAAAAGTAAATATAAAGCTGACGCTAACTTTGCTCAAAAATCTAAGCGCCAACAAAACATTCGATTACTCCTTATTATTGGTATTCTTCTTTTAGGTGCCTACTTTGTTCTTACTGAGTTCTTACCGGTATGGATACAAATGATTGAAAAAACCGAATAGATGTCAGATGTCATCAAGTTACTGTCCGATGCCATTGCAAATCAAATTGCTGCAGGTGAAGTTATTCAACGGCCAGCTTCAGTGCTCAAGGAGTTATTGGAAAATGCAGTGGATGCAGGCGCTACTTCTATCATCATTCATGCCAAGGAGGCCGGCCGGCAACTGCTTCAAGTAACGGATAATGGGTGCGGAATGTCCGAAACGGATGCCCGAATGTCCCTTGAAAGACATGCCACCTCTAAAATTAAACAGTCCTCCGATCTTTTTTCTATTAGAACCATGGGATTTCGTGGCGAAGCACTGGCCTCTATTGCTGCGGTTGCCCAACTCGAACTCAAAACACGTTTACATAATGCCGAGCTGGGCACCCGATTAGTCGTGGAAGCTACGGATATAAAAAAACATGAACCCTGTACCATGAGTCCGGGGACCAGCCTTTCAGTAAAAAATTTATTTTTTAATGTGCCTGCGCGACGAAATTTTTTAAAAAATAATACCGTTGAACTCAAGCATATTGTTGAAGAGTTCCAGAGGATTGCCCTGGCAAATCCATCTATTCAACTGCATATTTCCCATAATGACAATGAAATAGCTTCTTACGCTCCCGGAAATTTGCGTCAGCGGGTTTCTCAGGTACTGGGTGTTCAGTCCAATAAAAAACTGGTGCCCGTTGAAGAAGAAACTGATGTTGTTCGAATTACCGGCTTTGTCGGCAAGCCTGAATTCGCAAAAAAAACACGGGGAGAACAGTATTTATTTGTTAATAACCGGTTCATTCGAAGCCATTATTTGCAGCACGCAATTACCAGCGCCTTTGAGGATATGCTGCCAAAAGATACTTTCCCTTTGTACGTACTTTACATGGATATTGATCCAGGTAAAATTGATATAAATATACATCCTACAAAACAGGAAATTAAATTTGAGGATGAATCTTTGATATACAGTTATATACGTGTGGCCGTTAGACATGCCATAGGGCAGTATGGCATATCTGGCAGCTTAGATTTTGAGCGTTCTATCTTAAATTTCCCAACGCCTCAGCAAGTGCCCACGCAAAGTTTTGAACAAGCTGCAAATAAGGTTGGCTTCGGAACTTATAGCCCTGCGTCAGGCACCAAACAATGGGAAAAACTGTATGAGGGTATGAAAAATATTTCTAACGCAGAACCTGATTTCGGAGAATCACCCGGACCAGAAGTCGTAACTTACCAGGCCTCCACAGAACAACCTCTTTTTAACGAAACAGAAAATTTTCAACTAAAATCACCCTATCAGATTCATAACCGATATTTGGTGTGTCAAATAAAATCAGGATTTCTTTTAGTGGACCAGCAATCAGCACATGAAAGGATACTATACGAGCAATTTGAAAACGCAATAAATGAAAATAGGGTAAGCTCCCAGCGCCTTTTATTTCCCAGACAAGTGCAATATAGCCCTGCTGACGCGGTTATATTGATGGATCTTTTACCCGAAATGAATAAATTAGGCTTTGACATTGAACCTTTTGGCAATAATGGATTTCTAATAAACGGCGTTCCAGCGGGCATATCTTCATCGGAAGAAGTCAGTTTATTGGAAGATTTATTAGAACAATTTAAGCAGGGTACAAATTTACGATTGGGGACCAGAGAAAAATTATGTCGGGCAATGTCCAAAGCTGGCGCATTGAAACGAGGAAAAACTTTGAATCAATCCGAAATGCAAACCTTGATTGATGAACTTTTTGCCTGCCAAAATCCTTTAATGAGTCCCTCCGGGAACCGATGTTTCCTAACCTATAATTTATCTGAACTTACTGAATCTTTTAAACGCTAATATATGCTCCAACTTACTGATGTCGTTAAAAATCTGTTGATAATCAATATTATAATGTTTTTGGGCGTAAGATTTTTTATTGAGCCCAATCAATTGGCTGTCTATTACCCTGGTTCACCTTATTTTCAGCCCTATCAAATAGTTACGCACATGTTTATGCATGGAAACTTCATGCATTTATTATTTAATATGTTTGCTATTTACATGTTCGGACCGCCCGTAGAAGCTGTTTTTGGACCGAAAAGATTCTTATTCTTCTATCTCGCAACGGGTCTTGGCTCTTTTGTTTTACACATGGCGGTCATGCACTGGGAATTGACGTCAGGTGCTATACCTATGTCAAGCATGAATATTCCTACCGTTGGTGCATCGGGCGCCGTTTTCGGATTATTGGTAGCTTATGGGATGAATTTTCCAAATTCAGTCATACAATTACTATTTCCCCCCATTCCGTTGAAAGCTAAATATTTCGTGCTGATTTATGCTGCTTTAGAATTATACCTCGGATTGAGTGGCAAACAACCCGGTGTCGCTCATTTTGCCCATTTAGGGGGTGCGTTGTTTGGATTTCTCATCATCACTTTTTGGCATAAATTCCCCATGCGATTTAATTAATCAGGACAAATATCATGCTAAGTTCTATTTATAACGATTTAAAAGCAGAATTCAGTTACGGAAACAAGGTGAACCAATTGGTTATCATAAATGTAGCTGTTTTTGTTTTTGCTACCATTCTGAATTTTATCCTTTTCTTATCGAATGGTGGAAAACCGTCCACGATATTTGAGGGTTTGATAAAATACCTCGCCATGTCCTCCGACGGAATGTTTGTAATAACTCATCCATGGATACTGGTTACCAACATGTTTCTACATCTTGAGTTTTTCCATATTTTATGGAATATGTTGATATTCATTTGGTTTGGAAGGGTAACAGGCGATTTTTTAGGTAATCACAGAATAGTATTCTTATATTTTTGTGGTGGCCTGCTGGGTGCCATAATATTTTTTTTAACGGCAAATCTACTTCCTTACGGTGCCAATGGAACAAAAATGGCCTTAGGAGCCTCTGCGGGAATCATGTCTATCGTCGTTGCGGCAGGCACCATTGCACCAGATTACAATTTCAGATTATTATTCATCGGCGATGTCAAGCTAAAATTTATTGTTCTCGCGTTATTGATTATCGATTTGATATCCATCACCTCAAATACAAATACAGGAGGACATTTTTCGCACCTTGGTGGCGCTTTTTTCGGTTTTATTTTTGTCCGGTTACTTCAGGAAGGCCACGATTTATCTTTACCATTTAACAGAATGGCCGAGTATATTCAATATTTGTTCTCCTCCAATAAGGCTTCACATAGAAGAAACAATCCACTCAAGGTTATTCATAGAAAAAGACCAACTACATCGAAAAGCACTGCCGATAAGGGGGGTAAAGGTGGAAATTCTCTCGATCATCAAACCCAACTAGATCAAATTTTAGATAAAATCAAGCAGAAAGGCTACGATAGTCTTTCCGACGAGGAGAAAGAATTTTTATTTCAGGCTAGTAAAAAGTAAGATTTGGACTCTTTTATACGAATCATTACCGTATTTACAGCACTTAGTTTACTTATTCTTTATCTCGGTGCCTTTATCAATCCAAATGACTATTGGTACTTTGGTATCGCGAGCTTATTTTATCCACTTTCCTTATTGGCAAATATAATTTTCACCATTTACTGGACTTACCGAAGGAAGTGGATTTTTCTTCTACCCCTTGTGGTCATTTTTTTGCGCGTCGATTATGTTTTTGGCTATTTTAGAATGAAAATACCTCCAAGTGAAACCACGGAAAGTTTTAGGGTGGCCACTTTTAACGCACACAATTTCAAAGAAATTGAATATCCTCATCCATATATTCAGGATGATGCCTGGGAAAAATTAATACTGAAAATACATCCTGCCATTTGGTGCCTTCAGGAAATTGAAGGTATGAAAATGGTAAAGGGAAGTTTACCTAAGTCCATCGGATTAAATAGAGCGGCACATTCTGCCCAGGCAGGACTGGCCATCTACAGTTCCTACGATCCCATCAAAACAGAATCCTTCGTTTTCAGTGGGGACAATGGCTTTCAATATGCAGATTTCAGGCATGAAAACGGAAAAATATTCAGAGTATATAACGTGCATTTGTTGTCAAATCAAATTACGGGCATGGCTTATAAGATTTCGGAAGGCGGCACTGTCCCGGAAAGGAAAGACATGCATTTGTATAGAAAAATGCTATCTCAATATAAGCAATCTATAAAAACAAGAACGCAACAGTCCCAGATACTGGCCGATCACATTGCCCAATCCCCTCATCCCGTTATCATTTGTGGCGACTTAAATGATACGCCATTATCTTATGTTTATAACAGATTGAGAAAATACGCTGATGACGCCTTTTTAACCGCTGGAAATGGTATTGGGGTAACATACATTGGACCTGTTAAAGGGATGCGGATAGATTATATTTTGCCTTCAAAAACATTTAACACCTTACACTGCCGAAGGTATAGTCCTGGCAATTTTTCAGATCATTGTCCGGTGGCCGCCGATATAAATTGGAAATAAGCCATAAAACATATAAAACAATCCTTATTTTTGCCATTTTTACGCCTTAATTCCTTTTTTCAATGACTACAGCACTTCATATTTATCATAGCATCACCCGTCAGAAAGAACTTTTTATACCTGAAACCCCTGGTTTTATAGGCATGTATGTCTGTGGTCCCACTGTTTATAACGATGTACATTTAGGAAATTGCAGGACATTTGTCAGCTTCGATATCATTTACAGATACTTACAAACCATTGGTTATCAAGTTAGATATGTTAGAAATATAACCGATGTAGGACATTTATTGGACGACGGGGAAGATAGAATGAGCAAAGGCGCGCGACTGGAAAAAAAGGAACCGATGGAGGTTGCCCAAAAATATACCGTAGGTTTTCATAACATGATGCGCATTTTTCAAACATTACCGCCTAGCATTGAACCTCGGGCAACAGGTCATATTCCTGAGCAAATTGAAATGGTAGAAACTATTTTAAAAAATGGTCTGGCTTATATAAAAAATGGGAGTGTATATTTTGATACCCAAAAATATATGGACAATAAGGGGGACTATGGTGTTTTGTCTGGTAGAAAAATCGATGAGTTACTCTCTGAAACACGGGATAACCTCAAAAATCAAAGCGAAAAAAATCATCCAGCCGATTTCGCCATTTGGATGAAAGCTTCGGATGAACATATTATGCGATGGAATTCTCCCTGGGGCATTGGTTTCCCTGGCTGGCATCTCGAATGTTCTGCCATGAGCCTGAAATACCTGGGCGAAGTGTTTGATATTCATGGTGGTGGAAACGATTTGAAATTTCCACATCACGAAAACGAAATAGCCCAAAACATGGGGTCTTGCCAATGTAAAGGTGCCAAATACTGGTTACACACAAATATGCTCCTTTTAAATGGTAAAAAAATGTCCAAAAGTGATGGAAATACCATTTCTCCAGAACAACTTTTTATTGGAGATAGTGAGCATATCTCAAAATCTTATTCGCCCATGGTGGTAAAATTCTTTATGCTTCAATGCCACTATCGAAGTACCCTCGATCTGACCGATGCCGCCCTTTTAGCCGCTGAAAAAGGGTACAAACGGTTGATGGAAGCATATAAATGGATTCAATCTGTAAATCACCCGGGTACAAAAGGTGACGCTGGTCAAGATACTGAAATCGAAGCATTGATAGAAGCCGCCCATCTGGATATGGCCGACGACTTTAATACTCCCAAGGCTTTATCCCGCCTTTTTGAACTGGTAAACAAATTGAATTCCCTGAAAGATAAACATATAGGTTGGGACCAGATTTCCCCTGCCACTTTCGACAATATAAAACAGGTGTTTAGTTTATTTATTAATGACATATTCGCCGTTGACAGCGATGTGGAAGGCGATCTATCTGGTAATCAGGATAAATCTTTGTTGGACGGGCTAATGAATCTTATCATTCAAATGAGAAATGATGCGCGGTTGAGGAAAGATTGGGCGACGGCAGACCTTATTCGCGATGCCTTAAAGGAAAACAAGGTGGAACTAAAAGATGGCAAAGACGGTAGTTCCTGGCAGGTAACCGAGAGCTGAGGTAATAAATAAAAGGTTCAAATAGGTTGAATTATTTGGGGAGTAATTTTCTGTAATCCCGGAGGATATCCTCCGTTCTGAGACTTACCACCAGTTCTATGCGTCGATTTAATGCCTTTCCTTCTGGCGTTTCATTTGATTTCATTGGGGAGAATTCTCCTTTTCCTGCGGCAAGAATTCTGGAAGGTGATAATTGCCATTCTTCAACTAAAGCCTTAGAAACCGCCGACGCTCTAAGAACACTTAAATCCCAATTGTCAGGTAACTTTTTATTTTGTTGGATCGCGTTATCCGTGTGACCGATAACCTGAATGGTAAAAGCGGGGAAAAGCAAAAGAATTTCACTTATTTTACCTAGTAACGGCATGGCTGTCGGGTCAACCACTTGGGTAACAAAGGGTTTAAATAGCTTTTCCATAGGTATGGAAATACTGCAATACAAAGTCGATTCCTCAATGATTACATTCTCTTCCGATGCAAGTGAATCTTTGAGAATGGCACTCAATTTACCTACAGGACTATTAAATTTAGTCCAGTAATTTAAAATAGACTGCGTAAAAAGATACTGATTGGCTAATTTTGTTTCAAGGGAATCAATATTATCAGAAAGGAAATTTTGACTGAGGGAAGAATTTTTATTCAACTTATCAATTTCATTTTGTAAAGAGTCCAATCTATCCAAATAGACCTTTTGAACCGATTCATATGCAGAAACAGAACCTTGTTTCTTATAATTATCGAGCGTAAGTGAATAATTAATTGACCGTTGATCTACCAACTGAGAATCTAATTTTATAAGCTCATTTTTGTATTTATCTTCCAATAAAAGGACGTCTTTCTTTGGTATACCACAAGAAAATAAACAGAACGAAAAAAGAATAAAAAAGAAGATAAGCTTCATATTTTCTATGTGTTATTTGAAAAGATTAGGTAAAACCAAACTTAGATCTTTATTCTAATCTAATCTGAAATTGGCAGAACCCAACATACCCAAATCGGCGTAAACGGCCACTCTGTAAAACCCAGGTTTTAGTTTGTCCTCCATATTATGAGAGAAAGACAATCTTTGGTTACTCGTTATATTAACTTCTTTACCAGAAACGGCATTTAATGCCATCGTTTGTCCATTCACCACAATGTTCTTATTGATATTAGACCCGGGAACAGGAACACCATTATCGTCAGTTATTGCCATATAAATGGTACGAATGCCTTGATATTCATCGGGAACAGAGGTTAGGTCAAAATTAACCACAATACGCCTGGCTTTGGTCGATTTAGCGGTTAATTTCGATTTAGGGGTTTCTACTTCTACCTGGAATGCAGATGCTTTGAAATTATTCAAGGTAAGTTTTTTTACCTCTTCCTGCATCGTTCTATTCAAATTTGCTAAAGCAGCTTTATCTTTATTTGCTTCATTCAGATTAGTAGTCAATGAAGTATTTTCTACTTTCAGGTTATCATTTTCTTCTTGCAGTGCCGAAATAGATTCCTCCAGTTCCGCTTTAACGGCCAACAGCTGGAGAATTTCCGCTCTGAGACTATTTGCCTCTTTTGCACTATTTTTTTTGTACAAACTAAGCGTTTTTATTTTTGAGGTCAACTCATTTTTAGCTTCATTTAAAGAACCTTGTAAAGACTGGTTTTCCTCTGATAATGCTGCAAAATTAGAACTTAATGATTCAACCTGTGCAACCAGTGAATCTCTGAGAGAAATTAACTCTTTATTTTCAGACTGATAAGCGATATTTTCCTTTGCTATAACGCTATTCTCCTGTTTCTTGAAAAACGCCCAGTAACTCGTACCTGCTAACGCGACAAGTAAAACGATGATAATTGCTATTAAATTCCTTTCTCTGCTGGTATAAGCATTGGAATTTTCCTGGTAAAAGGGATCTTTTTGCATCTAAAAATATTTAAATATGTTAATGTAAAGGTGCTATTTTTTTTGTCAAAATGATAGGAATTCCATTAAAAATTTAATGAAAGGACATAATTAGTAGTATTACTTTAGTAAATTTATTTATTAATTTATAAAACTTAAAAAAAATGAAAAGAAAACGGTTACTATTCCTTTCCATTTGTACCCTTCTGTTTTTTACTAACTATAAATTACAGGCACAGTACAAAATTACAGGAAGTATTACAGATGAAAGAACGAATGAATCTTTGATGTTCGCGAATATTATTATTCAGAACGGTTCTAAGGGCACAGTTACTGATCTGGATGGTAAATTTACCCTTGACATTGAAGATAACAATGAAGTTACCTTAGTGGTTAGTTCCATTGGTTATCTGAGTCAATTAGTTAAAGCAGGACCTTCTAATAACGTGTTAAACATTAAATTGCGCGAAGATGCAACCAATCTCGAAGAAGTGGTTATCACTGGTCTGGCGTCTTCCGTAAAAAGGTCGAATCTGGCAAATGCCGTTGGTTCTGTTTCTGCTAAGGAATTGGTGGGAACTACCACTATTCAAACAACAGATGGCGCCTTATACGGTAAGGTGGCTGGTGTTACTGTTCGTTCCAATGGTGGTGCACCAGGAGGTGGATTATCCATTCAATTACGTGGTATTTCCAGTCTTGCCGGGGCTTCACAACCTTTAATTATCCTCGACGGTGTGTATGCAAGTAATGCAACCCAGAGAAGTGGTCGTGCAACCGTAAGTGGTGCTGGTGGCTCAAATCAAGATGATGGTGCTAACCGTCTTGCCGATTTAAATCCTGCGGATATTGAAAATATTGAGATTTTAAAAGGTCCTTCTGCCGCGGCCATTTATGGTACCAGAGCCAATGCAGGGGTAATCATTATTACCACTAAGAGAGGTGCGGAAGGAAAAACTAAAATAAGTTTTTCACAAGACATTGGCGATGCGTCACCTCTAAGACTTCTTGGCACCGATGTTTGGAGCGAAGCTAAAATCAACACCTTTTTCCCCGTCGCACGACGTCCTATTGAACTGGAACGTTTCAGACAAGGTGTTACCGTTAATTACGAAGATTATTTTTATGATAATCCAGCCATTTTGAGTAACTCAAGATTAACCGTTTCCGGTGGTG
>JAJTER010000079.1 GCA_021299835.1 Saprospiraceae bacterium
GCAGAACAACAGTGGGAAAGGGATTATCCCTCAAGAAGAGGTCCGGCATCTAATATAGTAGAATATATGAATGGTGATATCAACCAAATAAGACCCATAATGACCAATTCTGAATCTGTCTTTCAATTGGGTAATAATGCTTATGGTAAACCTGCAACGGCACTTAATATACTAAGAGAAACGGTCCTCGGAAGAGAATTGTTTGATTACGCTTTCAAGATGTATTCTACCCGCTGGATGTTTAAACACCCGGCACCTGCCGATTTTTTCAGAACGATTGAAGATGCTTCAGGCATTGATCTTGATTGGTTTTGGCACGGCTGGTTCTTTACCATCGATAAGGTAGATATTGGCCTGGAAAAAGTTTCCTGGTATAAAATAGATTCAAAAAACCCTGAGGTGGAGTTACCTTACCAAAAAGGTTTGGCAGAAAGTAAAAGGAATATATCAAGTTTGAGAAATGAAAAGGAAATCTTGAAAACACAAGACGAAATAGACTTAGGTCTTAAAGATTTTTATTCAACTTATGACCCATTCGCCGTTACACCTTTATCAATCAGTGAGAGAGATAAGGCAATGAAAAATATGTCTGAAGCCGAAAAAAGTGTGTTGTCAAGCAATAAAAATTACTACGAAATTACTTTTTCGAATAAAGGTGGTCTCGTAATGCCTCTTATCCTACTTTTTGAATATATCGACGGGACAAAGGAAGAATTCAGGGTGCCTGCTGAAATATGGAGAAAAGATAATTTCACCGTTACCAAAGTTTTTCCAGCAAAAGGTGAAGTGAAACAAATATCCCTTGACCCCTATTTTGAAACGGCTGATGTGGATTTGTCCAATAATTACTATCCTGAAAAACCAACCCCATCCAGATTTGAATTATTTAAGTCACGAGGTTTACCCGCTTTTCCAAATCCAATGAGAAGTGCAAGACAACAAGGTGGAAATTAAAATAAATCTTTATTAAAAAACAAATGGAGATTCATCCTTGTTAGGGAATTGAATCTCCATTTGTTATTAGAAAAAATAGAAATATGCCGCTGCAACGGGAAGAAAACCTATCCCTTTCCTCAAATATACAGGCCAATGGCAAAATTGGCTTTTCCAGTCCTTCTAATATTGCCTTAGTAAAATATTGGGGAAAATATGGAGATCAGTTACCACAAAATCCTTCCATCAGTTTCACTTTGGACCACTCAAGAACAGAAATGATTCTCGAATATAGCCCGAAAGGAGAGATAGATAAACATAACACCATTGATCTGACTTTTACATTTGAAGGAAAGGAAAATAAAGCTTTCGGAGATAAAATAACTGCTTTTTTAACCAGGTTATTACCAACGCATCCATATCTCGGCCAATTAACATTCAACCTATCCAGCACGAATACCTTTCCACATTCTGCAGGCATAGCCTCCTCTGCTTCTAGTATGAGTGCTTTGGCTTTATGTATTTGTACCTTAGAAAATCGCTTGTTTCAAAACATGAATGAGGTTGAAACATTGAAAAAAGCCTCTTATCTGGCACGCTTAGGCTCTGGAAGCGCCTGCCGATCCATTTATCCTCTCATCGCCTCCTGGGGAGAATCAGCGGCCATCCCTGATTCCACGAATTTGAATGGTACACCCCTTGCAAATG
Organism: Saprospiraceae bacterium; assembly: GCA_021299835.1. GTDB lineage: Bacteria > Bacteroidota > Bacteroidia > Chitinophagales > Saprospiraceae > BJGN01. Next base: position 1,642 of record JAJTER010000079.1, read on the forward strand.
ATTTGCATCCCGTATTTAGAACCTATAAGGATGCTATTTTATTAGTTAGCAAAAAAGAAAAGGATGTGTCATCGCGGGCCGGACATAAATTGATGGAAAACAATCCGTATGCCACCGTTCGATATGAACAGGCAAAAAACCACCTGTCACAACTCGTAATCGCCTTGAAAAATGGTGATTTAGATACATTTATCCAAATTACAGAATTAGAGGCCATGACCCTCCATGCCTTAATGATGAGCTCAAGTCCTTATTTTCTTTTACTTGAGCCAAATACCATCACGCTGATAAGAAAAATCAGAAGTTTCAGGGAAAATACCAACATTCCCGTATGTTTTACCTTAGATGCAGGCCCAAATATACATTTGCTTTATCCGGAAGCCCATCAGGAAAAAGTTCATGATTTTATAACCAATGAATTATCTGGGTATTGTGAACAAAATAAATGGATAGCTGACCAGGTTGGAAATGGTCCTTTCTCCTTATTTTAAAAAACACCACCTTGAATATTGCAAAAAAAATACTTTGTCTGGTTTTCTCGGCGGTGCTATCAAGTGCATGTTCACAAAATCAACCTTTAGATAAACCAAGAACTAAACAACCTGCTTTTAGTAAGAAAATAGATGGCCTGATCTCTTTTACGGTGCCATTAATGAGCGTAAACGAGCTCTTGAATAATAAAGATAAATTTATTATTTTTGACGCGCGGGAAAAAGCGGAATTTGACGTCAGCCATATCCCTGATGCAATATATTTAGGATATTCAGATTTCAATATTGGCAGAATAAAGAATATTCCTAAAGAAAAGAATATTATTATTTATTGCTCTATTGGCTACCGAAGTGAAAAAATAGGTGAAAAATTGTTACGTTTGGGATATAAAAACGTCTATAATTTATACGGTAGCATTTTTGAATGGGCCAATGAAAAATATCCTTTGGTGACTTCCAATGGAAAAACTACATACACCGTCCATAGTTACAACAAAAGTTGGAGCAAATGGGTTACTAATGAAGAAATAAGAACGGTTTGGTAATTACCGCAAAATAAAACAACATACAGATGGATTTATTTCAAAAGTTAATTGATAATATGGGGCCTTTGGGTCAGTACAAAGAAATTGCCCATGGTTACTATGCATTTCCAAAACTGGAAGGCGAGATTAGTACACGAATGACGTTTCGTGGAAAAGAAAGAATCGTTTGGAGTCTTAATAATTATTTAGGACTGGCTAATCACCCGGAAGTAAGAAAAGCAGACGCTGATGCTTCAGCAGAATGGGGTCTGGCTTACCCTATGGGTGCGAGGATAATGTCAGGTGAAACAGACCAGCACGAACAGTTAGAAAATGAGCTTGCGGCGTTTGTATCAAAACCAGCCGGTCTTTTGCTAAATTTCGGTTAAAGAGATTTCCTTTTGAACATAATGATTTTGAAAGTTTTAAGAAACAAATAGAGAAAGCTAAAAAATATACTGAAGAAACTGGAGGAGGTATTTTGGTAATTTCCGAAGGTGTATTTGGCATGAGAGGAAATCAGGGTATCTTGAAAGAAATAGCTTCTCTTAAGGATCAATATGGTTTCCGTTTCTTCGTGGACGATGCGCACGGATTTGGTGCATTGGGTGCTACAGGTGCCGGAGCTGGAGAAGAGCAGGGCATTCAAGATAAAATTGATGTTTATTTCAGCACCTTTGCTAAGTCAATGGCAAGTATCGGTGCGTTTGTTGCCGGTGAACAATTCTTAATTGATTACCTGAGATACAACATGCGTTCTCAACTTTTTGCCAAAGCATTACCAATGCCATTAGTTATTGGTGCTTTAAAAAGACTTGAGATTATTAAGCGTGGTCCTGAATTGAAAAACAAACTATGGGCCGTAGTAAATAGATTACAAGGTGGACTTAGGGAAGCTGGCCTAGATTTAGGGGTTACAAATTCTTGTGTTACTCCTGTTTTCTTAAAATGTTCTGTAGCAGAAACCGCTTATCTGGTACATGACATCAGAGAAAATTTCAATATCTTTTGTTCAGTGGTAATGTATCCGATGATACCTAAAGGAATGATCCTTTTGCGATTAATACCAACAGCAGATCATACCTTCGAGGAAGTGGATTTGACCATTGAAGCATTCAAGAAAATAAAGCAAAGCCTTGAAGAAGGTGCATATAACAAGGAGCTAAGCGAAGTAGGCGTTTAGTTATAACTTAAACGATTACGAAAGGGGAATTTGGCTCAGGCCAGATTCCCCTTTTGCGTTTGTTAGGGAAACATGAAAAATGTCCTTTGCCAAATGGACCCATTCTGCCTACATTTAATTTATAAAATTAATCACTATGAAATGGAGTGCAAAAATCATAAGATATACCAAAATAGAGATTGATAAAATACATCAGCCAAAACGAGCTTAGGTGTTGCCCAATGTATTGAGCAAAGAAGAAGTAAAAACCATTTTAGAGGCGCACAATAACATTAAACACAAGGTGATGCTAAGTTTAATATATAGTTGTGGATTAAGATGTGGCGAATTGCTAACACTAAAACCGATACATATCGATTCAAAAAGAAATATTGTAGTATTGAAAAATGCTAAGTGTCAAAAAGACAGAATAGTACATCTTAATCCTAAAATACTAGAGATGCGGGCATGACTTATGATTTCAGGAGTTTACAATTAGTATTAAAACAAGCATTGAAAAAAGCGAGAATTACAAAACGCGTTACTTTACATTGGCTCAGACACAGTTATGCGACGCATCTTTTGGAAAGTGGAACTAACCTGCGTTATATACAAGAACTATTAGGCCACAGTAGCAGCAAAACTAATGAAATACCCACTCCTGTTAGTACAAAAAGTATACTGAATTAAAAGTCCATTTGACGATTTATAAAAAAATAGTACTTATATTTAGATACAAAAACGAAATAAACCTTCGCTAATACAACCAAAACTAGGTGTATGGCCAAAAGTTTGTTTCGCCTATAGGTGGTAGTTGGTGGTAATGGTAACAAGACACAACCGACAGTCAAAATGAACGAAACGAAAGAGCTATATCTTGAAAGTTTGAATAGAGCAATTCAATTCATTGAGAATAATCTTGACAAGAAAATTCTCTTGAAAGATGTTGCCAGTGAAGCATTTTTATCAGAGTACCATTTTCATAGAATATTTAAGTCTTTGACGGGTGAAACAGTTAAAGAATTTTTGCTGCGACTGAAAACAGAAAGAGCTGCAATACGATTAAAACATTCAAAAAACGACATCGGGCAAATTGCATTTGAAAATGGTTTTGAAAACCACGAAACATTCACGAGAGCCTTCAAAAGATATTTTCAGCTTTCACCGCTAGAATACAGAGAAGCAATTCAAGAAGTAGTTGAAAAAAAGATAAAAGATTACCAAAAAAAAGCTATAAATCTGAATGAATTGAAAGTTGAAGAACCGATTGTCAAGCATATTCAAGACTTACATTTGGCTTATATTAGAAATACAGGTTCTTACGACAAAGTGGCTCCCTCATTTCAGCGCCTTATGCTTTGGGCGGCAACTCATTTTGTTTTGAAATTGACACCTACAACATTAGGAATTGTTCACGACAATCCAGACCTGACTAATGAAGAAAAAATCCGTTTTGACGCCTGTGTAATTGTAAACAAACCTGTTCAGCCAAAAGGTGAGATTGGTTATAAGAAAATAGATTGCGGAAAATTTGCCATATTCCGTTATAAAGGGCCTTATGAGAACTTTTATTCGGTTTATGACTACATCTATAATGTTTGTCTATCTGAAAAAGGTTGGGAATTGGCAGATAAGCCGGCTTTGGAATGGTATATTAAATCGCCACCGTTTTTCAAACCTGAGAATTATGTAACGGATTTTTATGTGCCAATCAAATAGCAAGAAACGTCAAAAAAAAATAATTAGCCAAAGGTAACTTTGCACTATCATTCACTAAATCATAAAAAAATGAGAAAAAAGTTGGCAGTCGCAGTTTTATCAATTTTGGCAATAGTCGCCTTAGTATTCGTAATAGGTCTGTTTCTTCCTAAGCAAAGAGAATTTGTTAAAACAGCAACTTTTAAAAGTTCACCAGAAAAGGTTTTCCAAATTGTAACAGACTTGAAAAACCAAACATCTTGGAGAAGCGATGTTAAGGAAATCAATATTATTGAAGAAAACTCTTGGACAGAAGTTCCAAAAAAAGGAACACCCTTAACCTTTAAAACAAAAAAGAAAATTTTAAATCAACTTTTTGAAATTGAAATAATTGAGCCAAAAAGTTTCAACGGATCTTGGATAGGCACGTTTGAGCGATCTTCAACAGGGACGAATGTTGTTTTCAAAGAAATAATTACAATTAAAAATCCAATTTTCAGGGTAATGAGCCCAATATTTGTTGACCTTGACCAAACAATGGAACTTTATATGAACAATCTGAAAACTAAATTGGGAGAATAATATGACAAAGAAAAAAACTTGGCTGGATAAATTGAATGAATCAAAACAACCACATACAGTTAAATTAATGAAAGCATTTGCAGGTATTCCAGCAGAAAGCAACTTATTCATTCCCTCACCCAAATTGATAGACGAATACATTCAACACATTGGATTTGGAAAGCGTATAGACACAAAAACTTTGCGGAAAGACCTTGCATTGGAACATAATGCAGATTACACTTGTCCAGTAACGACAGGAATATTTTTAAGAATTGTTGCAGAAGCAAACTATGAAAAATTACAGCAAGGAATAAGTTTGAAAGAAATTACACCCTTTTGGAGAGTAATAGAACCGAATAGTGCATTAGCCAAAAAACTTACATTTGGACAAGAATTCTTAGTACAACAAATTGACAACGAAACCGAATGAAAGAACCCACTACCGCCAACAGTGTGCAAGTGCCATGACCCTGCCGCAGGTGCAACACTACACTAAAAAGAAATAAACTATAAATTCCTAAAAGTTCTTGTTCTGGAAAGTTTTAGGAATTTTATTTATATAAAACGTAAACGATATTTAGACATACTTAGAATTATTAAAGATAAGAATTTAATTATGGTTGCCATTGGTATAACAGCAGTAAAAAACACGTGTTTTTAAATAATAATTTGCACGTGATTAGTTTACCATATATATTTGTTCTTAATATTAATAATTAAATGTAATGAACACAAAGTTAACATTGACCATAGAGCAAACCGTTATTGAAAAAGCAAAAAAGTATGCTAAAGATAACGAGCGAAGTTTATCAGACTTAATTGAGAATTATTTAAAGGCACTTACCAAAGAAAGTGATGTAAATGATGATGTTGAATTAACTCCTGTGGTAAAATCCTTAAAAGGTTCTTTTACCGCACCTAAAAACTTTGATTACAAGAAAGAATTGGCTAATCGCTTATCTGAAAAATATTTATAACTAATGACACAAATTTTAATCGATACAGACGTAATCCTCGATTTCTTTTTTGATAGACAACCTTTCGCAGAAAATGCTTCTAAAATTTTTTCCCTATCTGAATCAAAGAAAATAATAAGCTTTGTAACGCCAGTAATTATAAGTAATGTGTACTATTTGCTAAGACAAACTGCAACGCATGAAAAAGTAATCGAAAAATTAAAATTATTATCATCTATCACAAGCATATTAATGATGGATAATAATGTTGTTTTTCGAGCGCTAAATTCAGATTTTAAAGATTTTGAAGATGCGTTACAAAATTATTCAGCTGAACTAAATAAAGAAATTGATATAATAATAACCAGAAATATAAAAGGTTTTAAACATAGTAAATTAGCTGTAATGACACCAGACCAATTTTTAAAAACTAAATTTACCGGCCAATAAACATTTCATAAGGCGAAAGATGCAAATTTAACTGGATTGTTAAAGCCCCTATTATAAGAGGACGTTGAGGTCAGATTTAAAATATCATAGATTAGTTGAGGCACAGTTATCTCTCTTATTAGAAAGTGGAACTGATTTGACATACATATAAGAATTATTACCCAGCAGCAAGACCTACTGAAATATACACTCATGTTAGTACCGTGCGCATCCAGCAGATTAAAAGTCCATTTGATGGTTTATAGAAAAATAGTATTTATATTTAGATACAAAAATGAAATAAACCTTCGTAATAAATCCAAAACTAGGTGTAGGGGCGAAAGTTTGTTTCGCCTATATGGTAGTTGGTGGTAATGGTAACAAGACACCTTTCATCTTAGGAAATTTGAATGACAAAAATTGCAACACATATCACACTTTTATTTGTACTGACAGCTTTGATAGCGTTGGGAATTGCTTACCCGTTTCTTTCAGGAGACTATGACCGGTTGGCTGTACCTATATCAACAATGATACAAGTTTTTGGTCTCGTAGGACTTGGATTAGTTCCTGTTGGGGCGTTGTGGCTATTAATTCCAAAATACAAATTTGGTTTTGCAATAACGGCATTGATTATTGGGACTTTTGTTATCCTCATTATTTCTCTTTTTGCTACACTAAGTGTTGGCAAATCTTTTGGAGTTCTTTCTATTTTGCTTTGGATGTTATGTATAGTTGTTTTAATACCAAAATTAAAGTCACTAAACCTAAATACAGAAAACAAAAGCAATTGGCTACCAGTTTACTTGATTTATCTTCCCATTTTCACGCTCCTACTTCAATTAACAATTGCAAAACCTTTGACACAATTTAGTAGAAACCGGGCTATTGAAAATGCTTACCGTTTTATAAGACATATTGAAGAATATAATTCGCAAAAAGGGCAATATCCATTGACACTTCAAGCACAGAATAAGGACTACTATCCAGATGTTGTGGGAATTGAAAAGTATCTGTATGCACCCCACAAAAAGAGTTATAATCTATCATTTGAACAGCCCAGATTTCTTCTTAACATTTTTGGCACAAGGGAATGGGTTGTTTACAATCCCTTAGATGAAAACAGTGTGTATAGTCATACTGCGTGGCTTCTTCCTACTGAACAGGCGGAACCAAGTCAGGGATGGTACGCTTCTGGTAATACAAAACATTTGCATTGGAAGTATTTTTTATTTGATTAGAAGAAGAACAACGAAATGCTAACAGATCATAGCAACTCGTTTGAAAAAAGACACAAACCGCTTATAGCAGCTACAATAAACTTGTGTTTGTTGTGTGGTTAAATGAGGCTTTGCACTTCGTATAAGGTTCATTCGTTACCGTCTTTCCAAATACCTTTTTTATAAATTCAGAAAGTTTTCACCTAAACCTGACTCATTTTTTTGCCCAAAACTGAAAAGACCATTTCTAAAAAAAATAGTTGCCAGGTCGAAGAGATACCCTTGCATTGGACTAAACAATACCGTAACTTTGATAGTAATACTATCTTAAAGTCGGGGTGGTATCTTAACCAAATAAAATCATGAAAACTTCTAAAATTATTTACCTTTTATTACTCCCGTTACTTATTTCCAGCTGTGCTATAATCAGGCCGGGTGAGGTTGGGCTAAAACAAAAACTTGGTAAACTTTCAGAGGATGTTTACAAGCAAGGCACCGTATTGTACAACCCCATCATTACTAAAGTGATTAGAACAAATGTGCAAATAAATAATATCGAACTGAGTTTGAGTTTGCCCAGCAAAGAAGGTTTAAGTATCGTTGCACAGATTTCTATCCTTTACAGAGTAGATGAAAATAGTGTTCCAAAAGTTATTCGAAACCTGGGACAAGGATATGAAACTATCATATCAAACGTCTTTCGCTCTGCATCGGCAGATATTTGTTCTAAATACTTTGCTAAAGACATGCACTCTGGTATGAGAGCAGAAATAGAATCAGAGATTAAAGGAAAAATGAGTGAAACGCTGGAACAACAAGGCATTAATGTAAACTCTGTATTAATGAAAAGTATTCAATTGCCTGCCGGACTGGCCAGTTCCATTGAACAGAAATTACAGGCAGAACAGAATGCAATGAGAATGGAATTCATTCTACAACAGGAAAAATTAGAAGCCGAAAGAAAAATTATTGAAGCCACTGGAACTAAAGATGCACAGAAAATTCTTTCAGAAGGTTTGACAGATAATATCATCAAAATACGCAGTATAGAAGCTTTCCTGGAGTTATCGAAGACCAATAATAGTAAAATCATCATTACAAATGGTAAAGTTCCCTTTTTAATCGAATGATTCTCTTCATAGTAAATTAAAATACAAGAGGCTGTCTAAAAAGATAGCCTCTTGTATTTTAGCTTCTTTATCTAAAAAACATATAAATTTTTCCCAAGACCTACCCCATTTAATGACTATATTTATGGACTACATGGCCATAATTTCTTCACAGTCCAGCGTTATAGGCATGTTAGGCAACAAATCCTACTAAACCCTATAATAAGAAATGAATAAAGTTAAAATGATGCTACTTACCATTTTTCTGGTAAGTTTCTTTGTGAGTAATAGTTATGATATCGGTGTAACTGTTACTCAAATTGAAAAAACAATTTGGACTATTTATCAGGATAAAAAATCAGGTTATTGGTTCGGAAGTAAAGAAAATGGTGTTTATTATTATAATGGGCATCGTTTAAAACATATAACGACCCAAAATGGCTTAGTAAGTAACGAAATACGAGGCATTCAGGAAGATACTAACGGGAATATTTTCTTTGATACAGAAAAAGGGGTTAGTAAATTTGATGGTCATACTTTTAAAACGTTGCAAATGGCTAACCCAGATTCTCCATTGAATAATTGGGTTCTAAAACCTGATGATTTATGGTTCAGAATGGGTTCTACTAAAAATGGAGCCTACAGATTTGATGGCAAATATTTGCACTACTTAAAATTTCCAACATCACCTCAGGAAAATACATTTTACAAGAACAATCCAAATAGTAGTATAAAACCCTATGGGCTTTATACCATCTACAAAGACCGTAAAGGATATATGTGGTTCGGAACCTCAAGCTTAGGTGTGTGCAGGTATGATGGGGCAAACCTGAGCTGGCATTATGAGGAACAATTACAAACAACGCCAAATGGAGGTGATTTTGGAACACGTGCCATTTTTGAAGATAAAAATGGTAAGTTTTGGATAAATAATACTCGTTTTCGCTATGTCATAGAAACGTATGGCAATAAACCAATTACTTTTAAAAAAGAAAATGGCGTTGGTTACCTTAACAAAACCAATAAAATGGAATTTCCTTTTTTTCTCTCTGTAACTGAAGATAATAAAGGCAATCTATGGATGGCGACTTATGAAGACGGGGTGTACAAATACAATGGAAAAGAACTTATTCATTATCCTATCAAAGATGGTGAAACAGATGTATTGCTTTTTACCATCTATAAAGATAACAAAGGCGTACTTTGGCTTGGAACTCATAATGCAGGCGTTTATAAGTTTATGGGAAAAACGTTTGAAAGGCAATTTTGAAAAATATAAAGGCATAACAGCTAAGACTGAAAACGTTGTATTTTAACCTTGCGGAGAAAAGTTAAATTATTCACCGCAATTATGCGGCGTTTATTTTATATATTTACCGCAAAGAATTCAATCCATGGCAAAATATATTTACGAATATAAAAATTGGACTGATTTTACCTGGGAAAACGCTGTCATTCATTCGATTTTCGGAGAAGTACGATGGATACAAGGAAAAATCATTGGGCAGATGAATGCGTTAGGGTTCTCTGCAAAAGAAGAAGCCACTCTTAATGCTTTAACACTGGATGTTGTGAAATCTTCTGAAATAGAGGGCGAGTTGCTCAATTATGAACAAGTACGATCTTCCGTTGCCAGACGATTGGGTATTAATTCAGCAGGTCTGGTGAAAAGTAGCCGCCATATTGAAGGAATCGTAGAAATGATGCTGGATGCTACACAACGATTTGATTTACCCCTAACAGAAAAGCGTTTGTTTGGCTGGCACGCAGCCCTTTTTCCTACTGGATTTAGCGGACCATATAAAATTGAGGTTGCATGTTATCGAACAGGTGAAATGCAAGTAGTTTCAGGTGCAATGGATAAAGAAAAAGTACATTTTGAAGCGATAAAGCCTGCGTTTGTTCCAGCGGAAATGGAGAAGTTCTTACACTGGTTTAATAACGATTATTCCCTGGATCCGGTTCTTAAAGCTGCAATAGCCCATTTTTGGTTTATCATTATTCATCCCTTTGACGACGGAAATGGTCGTATTGGACGTGCCATTTCAGATATGCTACTGGCACGTGCTGAAGGAAGTGGTGAACGTTTTTATAGTATGTCCAGCCAAATACTTGAAGAGCGAAAACAGTATTATGATGTTTTACAAAAAGTGCAACACAGTTCAAACGATATTACAGAATGGCTAAATTGGTTTCTTCAATGTTTAAAAAATGCAATACTTGCCACAGAAAATACTACTCAACAGATACTAAGAAAAGCAGAATTCTGGAAATTGCATGAAAAAACGACCATAAACGAAAGGCAAAGGAGAATATTGAATCTGTTATTTGACAACTTTAAAGGAAAATTACAAAGTTCCAAATGGGCGAAAATAAATAAATCATCGTCAGATACTGCCTTACGGGATATTAAAGATTTGGTAGAAAAAGGAATTTTAAAACAGACCAGCGAAGGCGGACGAAGTGTAAATTACGAACTGGTAGATTTTAAACTGAATTGACCATTGGCAATAATTGCTACTTTTTCGTTAAAAAATATTTACGTTTAAGCCATTATAACGAGGTAAATTTCACGATATTCTCTGACCATTACAACCTCACTTAATAGACAAACGATACCTGAAAAAATGGACAAATCAATCAATGAAATATTGTGGAATCAATTTGGAGCAAGCATTGATATGCTGATAAATGTAATATCAAATTGTCCTGATGACTATTTTACAACGCACAAAAGATTCTATTATCTTGCTTTCCTTTACTCAAAAGGAAGCTGAAGACAGACCAATAGAAGCAATAGACGATATAATACCTGACAAATTTTACGAGAAACGAGAAATTGTAGCCTATCTCAAACAAAGCCGGGAAAAGGGGAAACAAATCGTTTATGCTCTGAATAATGAAACATTAAATGATAATTTTAAAGAGGGAGACAATCCAAATGATATGAATTACCCCATTTTGGAAATTCTACTTTACAATATGAGACATACCCAACACCATACTGCGCAACTAAATATGTTGTTACGTCAAGATATTAACAAACATATAGAATGGTCATTCAGAGCAGGAGACATAGACATTGAGTTATAAGTGTTAACCTAGAAATGAAAAGATTTTTTATGATGGATACAAAGAACAACCCAATATTGTTGCCATCAATAGTCCAAAAACGTTTGACAACGAACTTGAAGAAATGTCAAAGTGGGCAACCATTATTAAAGACTTCATGGAGGTAATAGAAATTGAACATTTTATATCAGCAATTTATCAAAAACTAAAAGGGGATGCCGTAATTTGGTTGTGCTATCCTAAAATGACTTTAAAAAACTATAAATGTGACTTTAACCGGGATTCCGGATGGACTAGTTTGGGTAAATATAATTTAGAACCTGTAAGACAAGTTGCCATTGATGACGATTTTAGTGCATTGCGTTTTAGAAAAGTCGAGTTTATAAAAACAATTACAAGACGTGAAAGCTTTGCGATAACCAGGGAGGCTAAAAAAAGGACAACACAAAAAGGAAAGTAAAGCCTAAAAAAAGATAACAATCCAATAAGTACAACTTTAATCCTCATAACCCAAAAAAGTAACAGACTTCCTAAAATCCCCAACCATCCGGGAAAGAGGCATTATTTCAAAATCTTAATTGCGTCTGGCTTTTGGTAAAACGCCTTACTTTTTAGGTGTCATCTGATTTATCAGTACAAATACTCCATTTTTATTGGCAATAATCAGGTCAGGTTTGTTATCTTTATTCATGTCCCGGACTGCGATATTCAGACCGGCGCCAGAATCATAATCAATAATATGCTCACCAAAATAGGGAATGGTAGAAGAATCAAAATTAAAATACATTAAGATAGGTGTATCACCATCCCCTGCATCATTACCATTATGGGCTAAAAAACGTTTTCCTGTTATCATTTCCTCCTTACCATCACCATCAATATCAGCCATTATAGTTGAATGAGTCTGAGACGTGGCATTACTAATCAAATGGGTTTTAAATGCAATAGATCCACTGACATTTATTTGTTCGTGCCACCAAACACCCAATGCATGTGCAGAGGCACTAACCACATCATTTTTACCATCTCCATTTACATCTAAAATCTGCATGTGAGAACAAGGCTCACCTAGCGTCGCCTCATGAAAGATCCAGTCACCCGAGAATAAATCCTTTTTGCCTTCAAACCATCCATCTGTAATAACCACATCTTTGTGGCCATCCATATTAACATCACCAAAACCAATGCCATGAGAAAAACGATCTGTACCTTTCACACCAGCTGCACTAATTGGGTGACGAGTCCAGGTCAAAACCCCTTTTTCAGTTGGAGCCTGTAACCAAACTATCTGCCTCTTTTTGTAATCTCCACAAAGAATATCCAAACGTCCATCGCCATCTATATCAATAAATCCGGGAGATTCATTTGAAATTCCCATTTCATCGGCAATAACGTGTTTTAACCAATGACCGGATTTATTTTGGGGATTTTCAAGCCAAAAACCTGCTTTTCCAGGATAATCAATGATTATAACATCATCCCAGCCATCTAAATTTACATCTAATGCCAAATTGAGAAAAGACTCACTATACTCCTTACGCGGTTCAAATATTCTGCCTGGCAACAGCTCATGCCTTTTCCATGTTGGAGCTTCAAACCAATAATAACCCGCAATAATATCCTGTTCCCCATCCTTATTCAAGTCAGCGGCTGCTACCCCTTCTGATATGAAATCTCTGGTTATTACGGTCTTGACAAATGCAGGTGTTTGACTGAAAAGAGACAAATGCAGGCAGGTAGATAAAATAAAAAAACTTAATAAATACTTCATAGTGAATTTATTATAACTTTTAATAACCTATATTAAGGATTCGCAGCCGTTAGTTTTTCAATAAGTCTTACATTCTCATGATTTTCATGTTGGTGACCTAACCTTAAAGCTAACGCCTTCAATACTTTTTTGGAATATTCAGAATTTATAGCACCTATCCTTTGGATGGTAAATTTCAAAAATTGGGGCATTTTAGTTGATTCCGCTATACCAATCAATTTTTCCATATTTAATTCAGCTAATGGTTCTGCGGCGTACCAAAGCATGAGGGGAAGATTATGATCTTTTATATCTTCCTCTTTTCCAGATAAAATTTCCAATATTTTCCATCTCTGCCCTAAAGGCAGCCTCATTAAGCCAGCCGTCAAATACAACCTTACCAATGGAGAAGATTCTTTTAAAGCCATATTTTCCAAGGCAGATAATGATTCGACAGAAATATCCTTATTCTCCAACAATAATTGAATAGACCAACTTCTAATGTGTTCATTTTCGTGTAAAAGAAGCTTTTGTAACATCGCCTCATTGGTACCTTTGGTAACATGAAGCGTCCATAAAGCCCTTAATTTCCTGGTAATATCCGAATGATTAGTAAGTATTTGATTCAAAGCAATATGCACTGCTTCATTTTCACCACGTTCCTGCAATATAGTTCTTGAGGTACGAACAAACCATTCATTTTCATGCAATTGATAATTAACCAATTCCATATCTGTTGATTTATATAAATTCACCTGAATGAAAGAATCCTTTTTATAGGAAATTTTAAAGATTCTGCCCATTGTTTTATCATGCACATCAGGATTTGTGCTATGACATTGGTTTTTATCATACCAATCGATGGCAAAAACTGAACCACTTGGATCGTATTTTAAATTAAGCCACTGAGACCAGGTATCGTTCATGGCTAAAAAGTCATTCTTATGAGAGGCAACATACCCAGACCCTTTTCTAGTTAACAAATCATTATTTAATCGTGCCCCATTAATATTATTCATAAAAATAACATTTCGGTATTCAGCAGGCCAGGAGGACCCACCCAAATAAATCATAGCACCTGCATGTGCATGTCCACCTCCAACAGCGGCGGAACGAAAATTCCCGGCATGTGGGCCTCTATCTCCAATATAATGTTTGTGGTCAGCAATGGTCTTTATTTCATCATAAGTGTAAGGATTAAAACTTTTTCCAGCCTGCCTTTCATACCGTGCACCTTGAATCACATGATACATGTGAGGAATAACGCAAACGGTAATAAAAGCATGACCATAATCATTAAAATCGATACCCCATGGATTACTTGTACCCTCTGAAAAAACTTCAAATTGATGCGTTGAAGGATGTAAACGCCAAACCCCGGCATTAATTTTGGTCCTTTCGTTCTCAGGTGTACCCGGTTTTCCAACTTTAGAGTGGGTAAAAACGCCATGCACTCCATAAAGCCATCCATCCGGTCCCCAACGAAGATTATTCAATACCTCATGAGTATCCTGGGTACCCCAACCATCTAAAATTTTCTGTATTTCACCCGTTGGAACATCCTTTTCGAAATCGGTAGGAATAAACAACAAATAAGGAGCGGCACAAAGCCAGACACCACCCATTCCCACTTCAATTCCACTGACCAGATTAAGATTTTCCATAAAAACCTTTCGTTTATCCAACGAACCATTTCCATCAGAATCCTCAAAAATCAAGATACGGTCTTTTCCCTTCCCTTCAGGAGCTGGTATAGGATAAGTATGGCCTTCAACAACCCAAAGTCTTCCTCGTGCATCGAAGGTAAAACTGATGGGTCTAACGATATCGGGTTCACTAGCTGCCAGTTGAATTTTAAATCCGTCAGGTAAAGTCATGGCTTTTGCAGCCATTTCACCTGAAAGTCCGGCATTTAAAACAGGATCAAGAGGAGGTAAAACAATAATATCCTTTTGAAAAAGTTCATTTTCAAAAAAGGGTTTTTTTGAATGGAATTGAAAATGATCAAAATTGATATGAGCCCATTTATCATCAGGAATATAAGGAATCTGCGAAATTCCATTTTCCTTGTCTATAATTCTTATAAAAATATCTCTGTTCTTGTAGGCTTGTAAATCGACCACAACAGGCTGTAAATTAGAACGTCCCTGACCTGTTGATTGAAAAATAACTTCCTGATTATCGGTCAAAACAATTTCTACCCTGGTGTCAAGTAAAGCCCCACCTGAAACCCAGAAACTGGCATAAGGATATTTTACAGGAAATGATTTCGAAGTTAAGGTACCTGTTCTCTTGTATTGTTTATTTCCTCCACTACTTATAAAATACTGGTCAATTCCACCCACTTTCAAATCCTTTTCAAAAAGGGCAGAAATATCTGAAGAAAGGAAGATACCAGCAAAGGCATCGCCTGTGGCTTCCCAATCCATTAAATTGCCCAACTCAACATCGAGATTCAATTTTATACCCTTTAAAACAGGTAATTTCCCAACCACTTCCTTTTGGGTTCCGACTTCCTTTATTTGCTTTAAGGGTAGGATTTCTGGTTCCGTTTTTATCAAAATAACCAAGCATAGTAGCTTCCAGAAAAAAATGTTGATCAATTTTTACGGTATCCGGGATATATGTACTTTCTGCAACATTCGTCCTATTGGACTTCCCTGAATAAAATCCCAACAGTAAAAAAATAGGAATAAATATTTTTAAAGCATCCATAAAATATTTTTTTATTTTAAAAAGAACTATAATTCCTTCATATATAGTTCTTTAAAGTAAACTTCTGCCTTTCCCCCACCATGAATTTGTAATCCAATCAAGCCAGATAATGGAATTGAAGGATCTGATTCCAGATAATCTACGGATTTATGACCATTAATAAATAACCTTATTCTGTTATTTTTCGCTAGAATCACATAATCATTCCAATCGTTTTGTTTTATCCAGGTAAGTACTTTTGCTGAGTCGGGAGAGGCAAGTGTTTTATTTCGACGGGATTCATCATATAAACTTGCCCAATAATCTTTTCCCCAATCTGCCTGATAACCAATCATTTCATTAGAAGGATTAGTAGCTCTAACACTTCTAAATTGAAGTCCGGCATTTATAAACCCATCATGTCCAACTAATTTTATTTTAAATTTCAATATAAAATTACTGTAGGACCGACGTGTACACAAGAAATTATTTTCTGGAACATTTTTAATCAAAGAGCCCCCGATAATCATATTATCTTCAATACGCCAGGTATTTAAGGTATCACCTTCCCACCCATTGAAAGTAAGACCATCAAACAGAATCACCTCCTTAGAATATTGGCCTATACTCAAGAGTAGCAATGTAAACAGGTAAAAGAATATAGAATAGGACTTCATACTGAAATGAATTTTTTCCATTCTCAATTTAATGATTTAATCTGTTAAAAATTACTTTCCTGTTTTAAAAATAACCCAAAGGATATAGACTAAAGTAAAAATACTAATGCCAGATGCGTGATAATTTGAAAAATTTGAAGGGGAATCAAATATTTTAAGATAGGCCTGAGTTACGTTGTACAATCCAATCCAACAAGTAACCGCCACAACCAAAATAAATAAAGCATTATTTATTTTGTTGTTTATCCAACGGTTTCCCATTAAAGAAGGATCATTCAATAAAAAGTATAAAAGGGTGGTCATTAGTGGTAAAAGCAGGCCATTCAGCGCTTGTGCAAAAATGATTAGAGGAATTGGTTTTATGTCAGGTAAGCCAAAAGCTAATCCAATCAAAAGCACACTAATCCATATAAATTTAGCTGAAATTTTATTATCTAATAATTTAGAACCGGCTAAACCAGCGGCCATAGGAGCGGTAATAGCACTGGAAAAACCTGCGGCGAACAGACCGATGGCAAAAAAGTAAGCACCCAATTTACCCATATATTTATTTAGCGCCAAAGCAATAGCTTCAAATGAAAAAGTACCTGATATTTGAGTACCAACAAGTAAAATGGCCATGGATATAATACCCCCGAATAAAATAGCTATGGTTATTCCCCATCTCATTTCAGAAATTTCCTGATCCTTCGTCACTCCGGAAGCAAGAAAAAGGTTGTAGGGTACGATGGTAGTACCAATTAATCCAATAACCAGTAAAGCACTGGAAGTAGGCATGTATGGAATGATAGAATTTTTTAAAACAAGGGTATAATCAAGGGGGATTTTAAAGACTATCCAACAAAAAACGACACCCATTACAGCCACGATTAATCCTAATATTCTTGCCAGAATGACTGGATTATTTATCCATAAGAGTGAAAAAACAGCGCTTCCAATAAAAAGGACAATGACCCATTGTGGAAAGAGGGCAAAAAGTTTTATGCCGGCAGCGGCGCCAACAATATTACCAGCTTCATAGGCGGAGCAGCCCAGCCATAAGGCAAAAAAGACCAAATATGGAATCCAGTTTGATTTTCCTGAACCAAATTTCAATCGAATAACCTCACCGAAACTTTTACCAGAAACCAGAGTTAATCTAACCACACCCTCTTGCAAAAGAATGGTTGCCAGGGTAGAAAAAAGTAAAGCCCATAATAATTTAGTACCAAAAAGCGCCCCCGCGTTTGCTGCGGTGGTAACCGTTCCGGGACCAATAAAAGCAGCTGAAATAACTGACCAAAGTAGCACACTACCAAGTCCCCCCTTCCAGGTAATCCTTTTTGACATTAAATAAGTTTTTAAGCACACAAGAATTTGAAAAAACAAAAGTAATTTAGCTTTTATATTCCATAATATGCAGAACTTCTACCCGGGAAAAATATTACTTTATGGTGAATTTTCCATTATCTTAAAAAATAAAGCACTCGCTATTCCCTTAACTTCACAAGGTGGTAAATGGGAAAATGCGGAGAATGCAGAGAATACATCACTCTTCGGATGGCTTGAATATTTAAAGAAATTGCCCCATGCTGCCGACTATAATTTGGTCCATTTTGAAGAGGAATTAAACCGTGGCTTATATTTTGAATCTTCCATTCCTCAGGGATATGGTGCTGGTAGTTCTGGCGCTTTAGTCGCTGCTTTTTATGCGCATTTTTCAATCTCACCCATTACAAACCCATCCATAACCCATTTACAAGAGTTAAAAAAAGCGTTGGGTGTGTTGGAATCCTATTTTCATGGAAATAGTTCAGGAACTGATCCTCTTGTTTCATATTTAAAACATTCCCTCCTATTGGCAAATGATAAAATAGATAAAATCAATGTTCCTTCACCACCCGAAGACCTGTTTTTCTTTTTATTAGACTGTGGCATGGCAAGAAAAACAGAGCCGCTTGTTTCCTCTTTTCTACATGAAATACATAACAATAAAAACTATACAATTGATTTTGAAAACCAATATGTTCCAGTTGTTGATCAAACAATTCAGGAACATTTAGACGGCAGATTTACAGAATTAAAAAAACAGTGGTTGGAATTAAGTCAATTACAAACACATTTTTTTAAAGCCATGATTCCCAAAAACCTTATTGAGTATTGGCATAAAGGAAATAATGAGGGACACACGCATCTAAAACTTTGTGGTGCAGGTGGTGGCGGATATTTATTGGGACTATCAAGCTTAAAAGAAAAACAGGTTTCTTTGCTTTACCCCGATTTCAAGATTATTGCTCTTCCTTTTTCGTAAGCAAAATAAAGGAAGTACTCAAAAATAATATCAAACTGGAGACATATAGAAAACAAACGAACCAAATTGCCCCATTGAAAAAAGGTAACCATTTCGCTTCTTCAGCCGTTAAAAATAAAGTAGAAGGAATCCTTTTTGCTAGAAAATCCAATCCAAATAAAGAAATAAAGGAGGCGAAAAAGTGAAAATATCCTATGGGCTCAGGAAAAGAAATATTTTTTTTAACCATTAAAAACCAAATAAATATACCCTGAAGAAAAGCTAATCCAGCGCTAATAATGAACAGGGGATGAGTTTCACTGCTAATTTTTAAGGAACCTGCTGAAAAGGTAAATTTTTGAGATTCAAATAAAAAAGTAACCGTTATAAATATAAAAGATAATAAAAACATCTGTCTGTGAAAAGGCAAGAAAGACATAGATAAAAGTTTAATGATTAATTTCGGGTATCAATACCCCAGGATAACTTGTCCCGAAGCGTATCTAAGAAACCAATGTCAGGTAAATGTGCCAGATAAGCTGGAAATTTGTTTCTTCTTACCGCTAATTGATGATTTGAAGTAACCATTTCATGCCTTGAATCCAAGGTACACAAAAAATTATCTGTTCTACCTTCAATTTCAAATGAAATAATGGAATCATCTGAAATAACTACCGGACGAACATTAAGATTATGTGGAGCAACGGGTGTTATAACGAAGTTTCCAGATTGTGGAAATATAACAGGCCCACCGCAGCTTAAAGAATATCCTGAAGAACCTGTAGGCGTAGAAACGATGATACCATCTGCCCAATATGAATTAAGATAAGCTCCATTGATATAGGTATGAATGGTGATCATAGAGGAAGTATCCCTTTTTAGAATAGTAAAATCATTCAATGCAAATCGTACGTTATCAAAAATGGGCTGATTACTTTCCAGAAACAACATTTGCCTTTCTTCGCGTAATAATCGACCCAAAGCCATTAAATGAATAGCTTCCGTGATTCTTTTTTTCTCAATCGTTGCTAAAAAACCCATTCTACCTAAATTTATACCAACCAATGGCACCCCACTTTCTCTGGTATATAACAAGGCATTTAGCATAGTTCCGTCACCACCCAGCGCAATAAGAAAGTCAAACTTTTTTAACACAAAATCTAAGTGATTTTCAAATAATCCTACATCTCTTGGAAAGGTAAATTCATTTTTTATGTCCTCAAAAAATGGCTTATACCAATAGGATGTTATGTCTTCAGCATGTAATCCCTGAATCAACATCTCTATAGCAGCGTGATCTTTAGGTTTATAAATTTTTGAGAAAATAGCTACTTGCATGTTAAAAAGAAGCATTAAAATTTAAAAAAATACCATCCCCCTTTTCGATATTCCTACTGTACTCAATTCTGGCTACCATGTCAAAATACAATTTAATATTGATTCCAACCCCATAACTCCACAACAGTTTATTATCCAATGGATTAATATTTTCCACCGAAAAAGGATTATTAACTATTCCCCAATCACTATGCAGGGTTAAATAAACTTTATACGGTTGCACCCGAAAAGCATCTATAAAAACTAATTTACCAAAGTTATTAACACCTTGAAAAAGTAATAATCTGGAAGTAGTTTGCAACATAGCTAAATCGAGACCATCAACCAGATAATATTCATAGCCACGCATGGTGGTAAATTCTGAAAATCCAAGCGCTCTGTTATCGTAATATGGCTGCTTATTTCTTATAAATGAATATTTACCTCTTGCACCTACTGATAGACTCAGGTTTGGATTTATAGCTTTATAAATATCTGTAAGTCCCATTATCGTTAGAGCATTTCTGTCATCCTTTGTGACTAAACCCGATTTTTCAGCCTCAAACTGAAAAAAGTAACCATCGAGAGGGTAGAAGCGATTGTCTCTGTTATCAAATTGATAAGAATACCTTAAAAAAGAGAAATTTTGTTTTTCATCGCCATTAAGTAAATAATCGGGATTAAGATTTTTAGAAATGACAGGATCTACCATTCTTCTTTGAAAACCATAAAGGAAAGTATGAACGCTTTGAAAAGCGGGTCTAAAAGTTAAGCCTGCCTCGGTAAGAAAATAATTTGACAAGAAAGAATTATCAGGCTTTCTATAAAAAAGTTGTTTATTTTCTCTGGTATCATAATTAATTTCTCTCCATTGCTGAAAGGAAAGTTTTCCAAAAACGCCCCATTTCATAGCCTTATCTAAATAAGGAAATCTATACTCCAATTTATAGGTCCTGTTGTAACCATCTGATAACGTAATTTTTAATGCATCAGCATAACCCAGAACATTCCTGTGATATAATTTTACACCTAGATTTACTCTGTTTAAGGCTCTTTTTTGCTCAACCCACCAGACATTAAAATTACGATCTGCTAAATTGAAATACGGGATAGGATAAAAATTCCAGGATTCTTTTACTTCAAGATAGACTACAAAAACATTTTTTTGTAGTTCGATTAGTTCAAATTTCAATTCTCTTATGAGTCCTGTATTTATCAATATTTGCTCTGAAAAACGCAATGCGTCATCGAGCGCTTTTTTATTGACAAAAACATCACCGTCGTGAACACTTAATTGCCTGCTTATAATTTGAACTTTTATGTGTTTGTAACCTGTTATCGATACTAATTTTACTAAAACAGAGCTATCAGACTGACCAGATAAAGCGGCGGAAATCAGGGTAAAAAACAGAAAAGGCAGTAACGATTTTAACATAAAAAATTAGACATTTAGATAGGTCATCAAGGATTCGTACCTATTTTTTAAGGTGTCCTTTACATCCTCTTCGTCGAATGTAGCCTTTATGTTATAACCAAATCTTTCAAATGTTGATAATAAATTTTGAATTTGGGCACTATTTAACTTTAACGTAATTTCGAGACGATCGCTCTCCGCATTTGAACTTAACAATGAACTTAAAATAACTTTATTTTCTGATTCTACGATTCTGGCAATTTCTGCGAGCGAATAATTTTTTTTATCCATTTCCAACACTACAATAGAGCCTGGTTGAGAAAAAGCGGCACAATTAACATAATTTTTAAACAAGGAGGCTAAAGTAATACAACCTAAATAGTTGTTGTTTTCATCGATAATGGGAAAAAGGGTAACTGATTGTTCAGAAATAGCTCTCATAACCTCATAAATATGGTCATACGTTGAGGCAAAAGAATAACTTAAATTTATAAAATCCAATACGGGTATATCTGCTAATTCTTCTTCTATTTCATCTAAAGAAAGAATACCAATACAAATATTATCCTGAACAACGGGAAGTTGCCTTACAGAAAATTCTTTAAAAAAATCAATAGCTACAGCCACCGAATCTGAAATTTTTAAAGGAACAATGGAAGGGTCAATAAAGGCTGATGCCATCATAAGCGAGAAATTTTCATTTTCTGAACATTAAATTCTTCATCTGTTAATAAACCCCTTAAACGAAGTTGCTCCAATTTTTCAATATTTTCTGTATTCAATAAAGGTTCATTCTTTATATTATTTCCAGAAAGACGAAAATTATTATTCGAAAAAAGCATAAACTCGGGTTGCACCCTTAGAAAAGCAAGGGCATCGTGCGTTTTTATCTTTTCAAAATCATCAAAACCATATAAAACTGCTTTATCTAAATGAAAAATAGCTTTCTCAATATTTTCATTCAGCGAATAAGCACAAGCTATATTAAAGTGAGCGGCAATTTCACGAGGATTTATTTCCAATGCTTTTGAAAAATCAGAAATGGCTCCATCATAATCGTAGGAGAGAAATTTTAATTTTCCACTTTTAACGTGAATATTTCCATTATCCATAGAAAAATTACCCTTTTTATTATTCCTGGAATTACCAACATCCCTTTTTCCCGCTTGATCAAATTCTTTTTTTGGTAAGACCCTCAAAAAATCTCTATTATATTTGATGTCAAAAGTTTTATTATCCATCGAAAAGAAAGTAAAGGCATCTATTAATCCTAAAATAGCCGAGATACCTGTAAAAGCTAATAACAAATAAAGAATTCCTTTTCCTCTTTGTCCAAGATAAAAACGGTGTAGGCCAATGAAGCCAAAGATTAAGGCAAGAATACCTGCGATATCCTTTTCTTTTTTTAACTGGCTCATATAGAATCTATTTTAACTATTTAGTAATGCTTTTGGAGACATAAATTTTCCCGTAAGAACAGTAAAATCGTCTGGATAAGATTCAGTTCCCTTAAAAGTATCAATAAAAATATTCAATTGTTCATTAAAGTTTGAAACATCCATGTTTTTGTTTTTTAACAAAAATTCTTTAAGATAGGTTTCATTAAAATATTCCCCCGTTTCATTCATTATATCGGTAATTCCGTCTGTATAAGTTAAAATCATGGACGGGACATCTTTATCCAGTTCCACAAAACCAGTATCTATGTGTGGAATTTCGGGAAAAGGGCCCAATAAAATGCAACCATCTTTCAACTCTATTAAACGGTTTCCATTCAATAAAAAAGGTGGATTATGACCTGCATTAATATAAGTTAAGGAGTGAGAATAAATATCATATTCTGCAATAAAAAAAGTAATGAATCGCTCTCCTTCTGTTAATCTGAAAACGGTATTATTCAAATCTCTGATAAAGGGGTCTAAAGCGGTACGTTTATTAATTAAGGTATGAAAATTTGCTTGAAAATTAGACATTAACAAAGCGGCAGATACACCTTTACCTGTAAAATCGCCAACACAAAAGACTAATTTTCCATCATCAAACTGAATATAATCGAAATAATCACCTCCAACACCTAGTTTAGGTTTGTAAATACTATCAAATTCATAATTTTTTGAGATTGGCAATTTTTTAGGAATGAGCATTTTTTGAACTTCTGCAGCAAGTTCCATTTCATGATTCAACCTTTCTTTATCAATCTGGGATTTGAATAATCTTTTATTTTCAATGGCTACAGCAAGTATTTGGGTAATGGCGGTGATAATTTGAACCTTATCAAAAATATCATCGTCCTCACTAAGAAAGCCACCTACGAAAATATGGGCAATTTGTTCATCCTTATGTTTAAATGGAATAGCAACATCAAAATATTTTACTAACGGATGGTCGTCTCCCTCCATTTTTTTTAATTCCAAATAAGAAGAAAATTTATCAACAATATTAACGTTTTGAAGAACTTCAGGTATGCGAAGAGAACTGACGAGTTCCCATTTATCATTTTCACGTACAAACAAAAGCATAGATTTTACACCCAAAACCCAATCGAGAAAAGATTTATATTCGGAAAAAAGATCTGCGGCAGGGTGATTCATGCCTATACCCTTAGTTATGGCAAGGAGTCCGGAAATTTGCATTTGTTTGAGATGCAATGACTTCTCCAAAGTAGTTAATGCTGTAAGATGTTTACTTATACCTCCTAATTCATTCATTCATTATCTTTTAAAAAAAAACGAATATTAAAATTTCTTATTTTAGCTTAATATTATCAAAATGCCTTTTATTGTCCCTGTCTGATTTTTTTTTCAAATTTTTTTCCAGAGCTTCCTCTAAGTTAATGCCAGTTTGATTGGCAATACAAATTAACACAAAAAAAACATCAGCCAATTCGTCAGCTAACGCTTCTTTACTATTTTTTTCAATCTCTGTATTTTTAAAAGATTGCTCTCCATACATTCTGGCCATAAGTCTCGCTACTTCACCAACCTCCTCCATCAAAATAGCGGTATTAGTCAACTCATTAAAATATCTGACGCCCAGCGTATTAATCCATTGATCAACAATTTCCTGTGCTTTAGTAATCTCCATTATTTACTCTTTATTTTTAGAATCCATAAAAATGGTAACCGGTCCGTCATTGATTAGGGACACCTTCATATCGGCACCAAAAATACCCCTTTCAATCTTTTTCCCTAATGCCTCAGAGAGCAATGCCAGGGTATTTTCATATTTAATCAAAGCACTTTGTGGTTTTGCTGCCTTTATATAAGAAGGCCTATTTCCTTTTTTGGTTGAGGCATGAAGGGTAAATTGAGAAATAACTAACATATTACCCCCAGTTTCAACAATAGAAAGATTCATTATTTGCTGAGCATCATTGAAAATGCGCAAGCCAATAATCTTCCTTACGATCCAATCAATATCATCATTATTATCCTCCTCTTCAAATCCGACAAAAACTAATAATCCATTATTAATATTGCCTACAACTTCATTGTTAACTTTAACCGAAGCTTCCAGCACTCTTTGAATCACTACTCTCATATATACAGGTGTTAGAATAAAGATAAGGGTGAATGTACTTTGTCATGAAGAGCACCATTTTTCACTCTTATATTATTTACAAGAGGAGACACAGGATAACTCGTTAGATAGGCAGAGGGGGAAGAAACCATAATTTTTATTAATTCCTCTTTTGTTACGTCATCAGCAAGCCAATTTTCCCGCTTATCCTCTGTTTCCAATAGCACAGGCATTCTGTTGTGCAAAAAGGCAATATCATCATTTGATTCGGTGGTAACAATAACAAAAGAAGAAAATATATGATTACTATATTCAAAAGTCTGCCATATTCCAGCCATAAACAAAACAGGATCCTTAGAAGGCAAAATCCTATATGGTATTTTTGATTTACCATAAATCTTCCATTCATAAAAACTATCAGCAGGTATAATACATCTTCTATTAACTACAGATCCTTTGAAGCTTACTTTTTCAAATATAGTTTCAGAACGGGCATTTATAAATGGGGGTAAATCCTTTTTTATAGCATTATTTTGTTGAAAACCCCATCGCATTAAAGATAACGCCAAAGTATCGACCTTATGAATAGCTAAAGCCTGCTCCGTAGGGCAAACATTTAAACTATCAACCCAATCGTTAGGAAGGGAAACACCGGGAAGTATAACCTTCAAAACGTCCTTTTTTACATTAAAAGAGTACCTTCCACACATAATTTACCAACATTATAATTAATAACATGTATAAAAAACTGATTAACAATAATAGTTATTCTTTATTTATCAACAAAAAGCCATAGTTTACTGGGGATAAAAGGTAGCTTATAAACATGAGTCTTCTATATATCAAAAAGTACCCAATCTCTCCACAATGAATCCACCAAATTATTTACCAGCCCAACATAAAATACTGATAGCTTAACAGTGAATAAAAGTAAAAAGAAATAAACAGTATGGATATACAGTCATGTTAATAAATAGACAAAAATCAATAAGATTATATAAAAACAACTGTATAGTACAGTGGAAAACGCAGGTATAAAGAAAGTTTAAATTTTATAATACAGATAAAACTAACATACCAACATGACTTATGATGAGTATGATTTTTTTTATTAAAAATAAATAATAACAATAATAATCACAAAATCACATCATTTACAAATGCTCAAAAAGAATGTACTTTTGCAGAAAAAAAATATGAGCAGAAAGAGTTTGGTTGGAAATTATCCCAAGATTATAACCTTATGGCTTGGCTTAGGATTAGTAATGATTTTTTTTCAAGTAGTTATTGGAGGCATAACCAGATTAACCGGATCGGGTCTTTCTATCACCAAATGGGAAATAGTCACAGGGACATTACCACCCATGGATGAGGCTACCTGGGAGGCGGAGTTTGAGGAGTATAAGGAAACACCTCAATACAAAAAGATAAATGAAGGAATGGAAATGAAAGATTTCAAATTCATTTATTTCTGGGAGTATTTCCACAGATTATGGGCAAGAACCATGGGTTTCGTTTTTTTTATACCTTTTCTCTATTTTTTTAAAAAGGGATGGATAGATTCATTTCTTTTAAAAAGGCTGGGTATTGTCGTTCTTCTTGCGGCGACGGTTGCATCCTTTGGATGGATCATGGTAGCGAGTGGACTTATTGAGCGTCCCTTGGTAAATGCCTACAAATTGACTTTACATCTTTCCTTAGCTTTAATTCTTTTTTCCTATTTACTATGGACGTTTTTATTGACTTTTAAACGTTTTCCACATGTTACCAACACTCTAAATATTAGGTTGTTTACAAAATTTTTACTCTTTATGCTGGCTTTTCAAATCATATTAGGGGGTATTGTTTCGGGTTCAAAAGCGGCTTTGTTTTATCCTACATGGCCTGATATGAATGGTCAGTATATACCTGATGTAATGGTTGAAAAGGGTTCTTTTAATATAGAAAATTTTATAAATTATGATAAAAATCCATACTTCAGTGCTTGGATACAATTTATGCATAGAAACGTAGCTTATATATTGACTTTTAGTATTTTATCTTTTATAATATTCTATTGGAAAAGGGTAGACAGCGCGTCTTATAAGCTATGGTTGGTAGTATTGGTCAGTTTGTTAATAACACAAGTATTACTAGGTATATTTACCCTGAAAAATAGTATTTATCAAATACCAGTTAACCTTGGTGTAGCACATCAGGCCGTAGCTTTATTGTTACTAACTACTATGTTGATAATGTTATTTTCCGTTCAAACTAAGAAGTTATAAAGACTGAATGTTAACAAGATTGTGGAAAACGATTTTATAAAAAAAATATTTTTTTAGTTGGTTTTTGTAATATTTTTATTAAAGTCATTGACGTTTTTATTGGTTTTTAACATCACAAATAAGTAGTTAACGTTTTCCACATGTTTTCCACATGTATTTAGAAATTTGTTGGCAGTTTTAAAGTATTATAATTTTGTTTTATTACCTTTTTATAAAGTTAAAGACAGGTTTTATTTTTTTTATTTGTTTCCAGTCGTTATTAATAAATTGTTTTAATTTTTTTACTATTTTTTGACTTTTAATAGAATGCTAAGTGTTTTATTTTTAACTAATTACAGAATTAATAATTAATAATTTTAAAATAAAACATTATAAATCAATTTTTTATAAATTATATTTTTTAAAA
>JAJTER010000080.1 GCA_021299835.1 Saprospiraceae bacterium
TTTTCAAAACCATCTGGACAAGGTATGACTGCTGAGGTTAAATGTAACTTTGCAGAAAAAAAGGTCTGATTTGAGGCATTGTTATCCCCTTTAATCCTAATGTATCGGTTTACCAGTTCTTCCGCTCTTCTTTTATTACCGTTGGCCGCATCGGTATCAATAGTAAGAATTTTAATTTCTTTATCTGCAAACATGCCTATGGCACAAAGATGAACAAATGACTCCAGGCAACGCATCCCTGTGCCACCTACTGCAATTAAGTAAAGTGCCATGTTATTTATTTTTAAAATTAAACCAAATACCCAATCTAGTTTGTCTGAAAGTACTACTAAGAAGATAACCTAACAAGAAATATAACAGCGTACCGCATAATAATGCAATAATTGAATTATCTGATAAATTTCCATTATTATTGATTAATTGTCCTTTATCAATATTTCTGGTAAGTATCACTAAATAAAATAATGCTCCAACAAGTATGCACATTATTGGATTAAGTACACCTAATGCAATAAACCAAAATTTTCTTTGTTTATAGTCATATCCACTAGGTTTAAATGGAATAGACATTGCAATAACCCATGCAATTAATAATAATACAAGGGTTGAACTCATTGTAATAAGATAAGCTAACATAGTTGATGTTTTTAAAATTAATTACCAAATTTTAAATAAATAGTGTGCAAAGTGAACTCACGATTAATATAAAGTTCCCTCAATACCTGCTCCATAGATAATTTTAAAGATTTATTTGAAGTCCCATTAAAAGCTGTCAAGTCAAAAAACGAAAGTTTTTCTGTATTCATCCCAGACTTCAACTTAATTTCCAATTTATACAAACCAGTCTCATCAGGAACTCTTTGTGCATTATAATATTTATGAAGTTTCACCTTTACAAGTTTTTTACCTCCTTTTTCAACAGTAGTTACATCAAAAAATTCTTTTGCATTTTCTATTTTTGTCATTGATAATGGTTTAAGTTCTAAAGAATTTTCCTTATAATAGTTTTGTATCTTTTTGTCCTCTTCAGAACTTTCGTCCCAAACCATTTTATTCCCGTCTTTTATTAGTACAGGTAAATGATTCTTTTTAAGAAATAAAGGGATGGTGAAATTTTCATATATACTGGAAAGTTCAGTTACATTTAGTCCTAAACCTTTGTAATCCAATCCATTGAAATTTTTATAATCTATATATATATTACTCAATAAAACATTTTTCTCACATTTTGGATCGGTACATTGAACAACATAAGGTAAAATGACGTCATCATGGAAATTATCATCCCATACTATATCGTTATATTGATAAAACTCACAGGGAATATTGCTTTCCTTCTTAAAGTCCAGATATGTATAATTTTTATCATTGCCATATAACTGATAAGATTGCAATAGTGATTCGTTTACCAAACCAGTTTTTTCAGTTGACCCATAGTTATAATTAATTACGTCATGCATACCTAACTGAAAAGAAGAAAAACTACTATTATTTTTAAACTTATCTATGATATTTTTCAACCTAACATTAGGTTTACTATTTCCTTTTAGGAAAACAGCAAAAAATATTTTTCTTTGATTACTATTTTGATTAAAAGGTCTGTAAAAAAATGAAATTGAATTTCCAAGACTAATCCATTTTTTAATGGATTCTGCCGCATATGGAACTTCCATTATTTCACCTTTATCATCCAACTCATCAAAATCAGTAATAAAGATAGCATTTTCATTATTTTCTACGATGATATTCAACGTTTTACGTAATGGTGCCATTTTTTCCTTGAACTGATTTTTATCTCGACATTTCTTCAAAAAATCATTTTTTTGAGTGTCATTATCAATTTGCTGTTTGATGATTTCAGAACTCCTTAAAATAAAAAAACTAGTTTTATAGATATATTCACTAACAATATAATCCAGGTAACTTTTGATTTCATTATCATCAAAAGCACCTTGAATACTTGACGAAAAATCTATATAAATAGAACTTACATTGGACTGATCCTTTGTTTTAACATTTGGTGAAAATTGCTCACTAACAAAAGATTCAATGTATTCCTTTGTGTATAAATCCTTTTCATCAATTACTCCTTTGTCGCAACAATTTGTAACTGTTGCAATGTAGAGTATAAGTAACATTTTTTTCATAATCAATTATTTACGATTGTCAAATAAATTCAAACCATCTTTAAGTCCCTTTTCTTTTTCAATATTTTCATCTCCCAATCCATCCAAGAACCCTTCACCCATTTTTAGAATATTATCTATCTGGTTACTAATTGGATAAAATTCTCTTTTCAGCTCTAAA
Organism: Saprospiraceae bacterium; assembly: GCA_021299835.1. Lineage (GTDB taxonomy): Bacteria > Bacteroidota > Bacteroidia > Chitinophagales > Saprospiraceae > BJGN01. The sequence continues at coordinate 2,308 of JAJTER010000080.1, forward strand.
GCGGCATGTCGTCCATACCAATAGTGCCATTTTTTTATTTCTTCGGAAGTCATTTCAGATTTTTTCTTCTCAAATTCAATTGATAACTCCTCAATTTTCATTTCATAATTTTTCCAATTTTCATCATTTAAAGTTTCCATTGGTACTCCCTCCATTTCCTCAACCACAGACATTAATTGCTTTGGAGTATTAGGTTTACAGTAAGTAAAAAGAAGACTACATACTATAGTAGTAGCCATAAGCAAGTACTTATTCATTTGACTTAGTTTAAATATTAAAAATTAAAATTCACCTGATGCAAGAACAACAATGACTACTATGACAATTATAATGATTAAAATAATGCCAAAAATACCTGAGCAGCCAGACCTTAATGTATCAAAAAAGCCATCGCCTCTTTTACTAAAAACGAGACCAATTACAAAAAGTAATAATATAAAGCCAATAATTCCCATAATTGAAAAAATTTATCTCCAAAAGAAGTTTATTATTTTTGGAGTTATGATGAAAAAATTTATTCTTTATTTAACAGTTGAAACTCCTTTGCAAACTTATCTTTCCGCCGGTGCGAAACCGCCAGTTTCATACCATTCTTCAAAATGACAAAGCTGTTACCCTCCTTGGAATATTCCTTGATTTGTGAGACGTTGACCAGGTACGATTTATGGATACAGTAAAAGTTGGAACCCAGATTTTCTTCCTATCCCTCAATTCTCCCTGGGAGTTCCTGGAACCAACAAAATACCGTCGAAAACTTTGTTCATTCTCTGCTTAAGCTGGGTACTATCCAAGCTATAACCACCAATGGCTTTTACCGTTTTTGTGGGGCATTTATCACAACCTGGCTCAAAAATCTTATTTTGCTGCCTATATTCAGGACTCAAACAGTTTTAGTACTTTATCCAAGCAGTTTAATTGTAGACAAACTCATTGGGAAGATGTCACCAAGCTCAATGCATTTGAATATTTGTTTGGTATCTAAATAATATTTAAATACCAAACAAAAAGAATTATAATTACTCCCTCGTTTTTATTTTCATAGTTGTTGCAACTGAAGAAGATGTCTCGAAGCCAGGAGATACCTCAGCATTTTTCCCTTTCATTGTGAGAAATAATAAACAAACAAATACCCCTAAAATAATAGATAAAGTTTGCTTGTCTTCTCCAATTTCGTAAATATGTCCACCCGTTAAAAAAACCTCTTGGCCATCAACTGCCGTAGCCGATTTTATTTGAATTCCTACTAAACCTTCCTTACCCAAACCCTTTGCCATCTGAGCACGCATGACCTGACCCTTTACCAAAGAACCACCAGCAATAACTGTTTTACCTTCAGCTAAAACATCATACTTTACTCTAAAATTTACAATTTGACCAACTTTAACCATATCTGATCTTATTAGGCTAATTGTTTCTAATGGAATTAAAGTACCTGATTTTAAGGTAACTTCAGAATTATCATAATTCTGAAATGATAAATTGAGAATTGATACTATCATCAATAATACAATTTGTCTAAAATAACCAGATTTGTGGATTTTTGTTAACATTTTATTTATTTTAAAAATTTGAATTAAACTCTAATTTGTTTATTAAAGATTTTTTCTTTTGAAGATTAAATCTTTTAGCACTTTTAATTGAACCTTGAATATTACCAATGTAAAAACTAAGATTAAAAATACCTGTTAAAATTGCCATTCCATAGTTTTTGCTTTTTATATTCGTATAAGTAGCATAAGCTAATAAACTATTAATGACAAATGCTGAAACTGCAGTTTGCTTATGACCTGTGTAAAAATATCCGGCACCTGGAATTATTGAAATAATTCCAGATAAAGTAGGGTTCTTCTCTTTTAATATTTTAAAATTATTTATTGTTTCATAATTCACATTAAATAACTTATTTTGAGGAAAATCTGTCGAAAGATTCTTATATATATCTTTTGCATCTTCCCATTTATATAAATTAGCATATAATAATCCATTCAATAATTTTTGTCTTGGCGTTATTATAAAATTAGTGTCTAAACTTGTAATATTTAAAAAATTATTAATTGCTAAGTCAAAATTTCCAAGCTTATAATGTGCCATACTAATTTGATAGACTAACTCATCGTTAAATTTATAATTGTCAGGACATTTATAATCATATTCAAATAATACTTTTTCATATTCACCCATTGCGAATAAGCAAATTAATTTATTTGCAAACAAGCCAATATTAAATGAATTTTCAGTCTTTTCATATTTTAATATTTCTAAAAAAGCTAGTTGATAAAATTGGTTATTTATTAATTCAATGATAACTTGAAAATTTGAATCTTGATCATAAGAGTCAGCATAAGCAAAATAATAATTATTTGGTTTATATAATAATTTTGAGTCTATACTATCCATTTCAATTATATCCAAATATTTAAATTTATCAGATCTTACCGCCAATGAGTAATTTTTATAATCATGGCCACATCTTAATAATCGTTCAGATGTATTAATAAAGGCAGATACAAATTTATACTCACTAAACATTTTAATTCCATAATTTGAACAACTTGGATACATAGGACATTCATGTCCTCTAATATTACTGATGTACTTTTGATAAAAATTAATATAATCATTTACCGATGATTCCTTTTTAACTAAAGTATCATTTAAAGAAAGTTCATTATTAAGATTAGAAAAAGAATCAATATGTTCAATTACTCTATTTGCATTAACTTCTGTTATTATAATTAAATTAATCATAAATAAAAAACTTAAAAATTTTCTCATAATATTTCTTCCATAATGACCATGAATAAATAATTACGTTTCATCTAAATAATTTTATAAATTTTTTAAAAACTCCTTTGCAAACTTATCTTTCCGCCGGTGCGAAACCGCCAGTTTCTTACCATTCCTCAATACAACAAAGCTGTTACCCTCCTTGGAATATTCCTTGATTTGTGAGACATTGACCAGATACGATTTATGGATACGGTAAAAGTTGGAACCCACAATTTCTTCCAAATCCTTTAAGGTCTTGGCAATCAAATAATCCTTTCCCACGTGCAAATGTATGCGGCTGTAATTGATCGCTCCCTCAAAATATAAAATGTTATCCCTGTTTTCCATCACAAAGCCATGGTGCGTGGGGATAAACAGTTCCTTCCTGGCATTTTGATAAGCAATGGGAAACTCTTTCCATTTTTTTTCCAATCGTGCGATTGCCAAAGCCAGGTCCCTGCCACCTATTGGATGTACCATATAATCGAATGCGCCCAATCGGATGGCTTCCAGCGCGTTATTTTGGTCTGAAGAGGTGATAATGATCTCAAAAGGATACGGTGCCTTGAATTTCTCCAGAAATTTGAACGGCTTGCGTTTAAAAATTTCCAGGATAACCAAATCAGGTACATCCTTTTTAATGATTATAATTCCTTTCTTTATCGTTCTCGATGTGCCAATGACTTCTAATTTATCGGCTAAATATTCCTTGATTTGATACGATATATTTGATATCTCTCTCACCGTTCTTCCAATGATAACTGTTCTTAACATAATTTTTTAATTATTAAAAGGCTTCGCCGCCGATAAGTCGCAAAGATTTATCTACTTTAATTTTTTCTTGAATTCTGAACTCCAATTTAACTTAAATACACAACACTAAATAGTAATCAAGTAGTTATAATGTTCTATATTTATTTAACGTGGCATTAAATTTATTAACCGTAGGCGTATTTAAATTAAGCGTAGGTTTTTTCACTTTTTTAAAATCATATTCCAATAAAATAAGGGGGTCTAATAGCTCATAGGTCAATCCGTTCTCTTCAAAAATGGCCTTATTTCCCTTGTTACTTACCAAAAACCGTATATCGAGCGGTTCCTCTGCCGATAACGCCGCAATATCCACCTTCAAGTGCCTCCCACAGGTTACGACGATAGCTCCCTTATGTCTATTTTTCTTTATGTCCTGAGCGATAAGTGAGAGGTTTTTCGACGCCGTTCTTTCCAAAGCTAATCGACCCTCCGGAAATACCGCAGGTTTCACTTTTTCAGGAGTCAACACCAGTATGGGCAAATCAAGTCTGTTTTTAAACTTATCCAAGAGAGGAATCATCAAATTCAGTTCGTCTTCCATGAAAACGTCAGCATCAAAATATACCCGGATCCACTTATTATTTTCAGCACTATATTTTCGGGATATACTGAAAATCATTTCCCTTAACCGATGTAAAGTTCGCTCCTCCCATTCCTTAATATGTCGCATCTGAAGCCCATGCTGCTCAATATACTCCAGGTCCTCATTTGACGTAAAGGACCTGTTCCTAATGTCATCGGGATTCATATTTTCCAGAATATGCCTTAGGATTGGCGCATATTTGTCGGAAATCCTCGGTTTTTCATGATTTCCGAGCAATATTATATCCGTTAAATATTCCTCCTTTAAAATCTCTCCAAAATGCCTGAGTAGCTTGTTAAAACGATGCTCCGTTTCATTTCCTCTTAGAAATTTAGCCGCGCCTTTTTTAGAATAAAATCGGGAGAAAAAAGAGTCAGACTGACCAAAATGATCTCTCTGATAATATGGAACCTGCCTGCAAATGGCCGCATTAATGATGACATCCAAGGTCAGATGAGACAGTGGAGAATCCAGCTGGTATTTCATGCCATATAACAAATGCAGATATTCGTGTAATATAATGACTTTAAAATCAGCTTCATTATGAATATTTTGGTGTAAAAAAGCTGGATTTAATAAAAGTTCCGGCCTGTCCTCCAGGGAAATGGTCAAGGTATTAACCTCGTCGGTAAACGAAATAGAAAGGTCAGATAAAAGCGTATGACAGGCAAACAGATTCTCATCTGTTAGATCGCTTATTAGATATTTAATTCGTTGTTCAGTCCAGATCATAAAATTCATTTAATTCGATTCGCTTTAATTCTATTTGCCTATTCATACGCTTGTCTGAAAAAATGAGCGGCTGCTCAGGATGGTAGATATTTTCTCCACTGCCAGCCAGCACCAACATATTTCTAATCACTAATTTTTCATTGATACCTGAGAAAACAAACCCCACCTTTTCCTTACAATCTACCACGATATGACTTTGGGTTGGCAGATCTACCATTGATTTTGCTTCCTCTAAACTATGCCAGCCCTGTTTAACAATTAAAGAAAACAGATATTCCTCATAAGAGGAAAATGGCTCAGAAGACTTGAAATAATATTTGACCCTACTTGGCAAAGGCACTTCATTTGGAAAATATACGTTTGAGAGATGTAAACTTTTGGGGAAACCATTGACTGATTTATACTGCCTATCTCTGTAATAGCTATTCGTCATATTAGCTTAGTTTTTCCTGTTTCCTAAATTTTAAAATCATCTGGCATTTTTCAAAGCAGTCATTTAAAGCCTCTTCAACATATCTGGGATCGATGATTAACTTATCGTGCGTCATGAGATATATAAAAAACTGATAGGCTCGTTTATATCTCTTCGACGTCTGTCCCCCTGGCAAAGTGAGCAGATAGACCTGACAATTGGACCAGACCAGATTTCCCTTTTCCATATTACCTGTATATTCCAGCCATTTAATTTCCCCATCGACATGAAGTATCTCCTTAAAGCATTTCGTCAGCATATTGAAAGCCTCTTCATTCAGTATGTCGAACCGATGAAGGATAGGTTGGGCCGAAAAAACCAGCATGGCTCTTTCGGTAATCGTAGAATGATTAAAAAAGTGAATAAACGCTAAGCTTTTAAGATCTTTATCCACCGTGTTATCGAAAAGCATGTCCATTTTTTCTGTCAACCCTGCTTTCATAAAAATACCAATCCAGTCGTTTTCCTGCTTCTCATTAAACAGCTGTTGCATCATATTTCGGTGAATGGCCTGTATTAATCTATCGGGAATATTTTCATGGAATGCTTTCTGTGTGAGGGTATTTGTCAAACCCAACAGCAGCGTATCGCCCATTTTATCCTTATTTTCTTCCCCATTCCAATGCTCATTAACCAGATCCAATGCGACAAGATTCCGGAGTAGCTGCAAGGATCTTTGCACGGAAACATAGACACCACCTTCATTCAACAAGGAAGTAACCAAACAGGCATAAGCGGCAAGTTTAGGTTTCGGAAAAAGCAATTGCTCTTCATACAGGGGTTTGAGTTTGCTAATAAACGCGATCAATTCGTTATTTAGCTCTTTAACAGGATGAGTGAAACCTGATATAAATCCTTCTAATTTTTCTTCGACACTAAAATGGTCCCAGGTAGGCGCTTCGATAATAAAAGCGAAATTTTCCACCAATTCCTCTTCCAGATAAATATTCCGGCGTTTAAAAGCGGTCATATCGCTATTAAATAAATCTGTATTCTCCATGGTAGCCCATCTGTATTGAAGTGTTTCCATTGGATAGCCATTTATCTGCTTTTCGAAAAGAATGGAACTAATAACACTCATACATATAGGTTTAGCCTCATTTAAGAGATCAAAAACCAGGGCTTGTTTCTTCCATACACTATATGGCGCTGAAATAAACGTGATTTTATCGTCATTATCCTTAACCACCGGCATACCGGTGATTTCCAGCTTACTGGTCATAGCAGCATTTACCTTTTTACAGGAAAGCCCTAACGCCTGAGAAATATAAACCAGCAGATTAGCCTTATCGGTCCCCGGGCGACCTATAATAAGTATTGGTTCTTCGGTCACCAACGCTGCGAGAATCACCTTTTCCAATGGATCGAAACCAAGAACACCGATATTTTTTAGAAACATAATGAGGTATTTATGAACAACAGGACAAATTTATACTCAATTACTGTTAGCATTGATTTTGACAAGGTTGTTAATTATTTACCGTACCTCTTTATTTATTAACCGTATAGCAATTTATTTTTAAATTTTCTCCCTACCCAGCTTCTCCCTTTTCCGGCATAATAAACAACACTTCTGTCCCTTTCCCTTTTCCCTGTTTTGAATTATCTGTCAGTCCCAGAAAATAGGCATCGCGTCCCAATGAGGTGTTCAATAGGGCTATCCTTTCTTCGATAAGTTGGATTCCTCTCGATACATGACCACTCACTTTCTTGCCCGATTCATAGCCCATCCCATTGTCGCTGATCCTTATTTCCAACCCCCGTTCTGTCTTGTCAATCCTAAATTCAATGACCGGCAGTTTTTCATTCGCTTCCCCAAAAGCATGCTCAAATATGTTCTCTATGAAGGGTTGTAAAATCATGGGCGGCAAAAAGGTTTTATGGATATCCACCTCGTCACTAATTTCCCACAACAACTTTATTTCAGGAAACCGTAATTGCTGTATATCAATATATTGTCTGATATAATCGAGTTCCTCTTCCAGCAATATACTTTCCTTCGAGGCATTTTCAACCGTCTGACGTATTAATTTTGAAAAACTGGTAAGGAAATGTAGTCCTTCCTGCACGTTATTTTTTAAGAAATAATATTGAATGGAATTGAGGGCATTAAAAGTAAAATGCGGATTCATCTGCGATCGCAATGCTTCCATTTTTGTTTCTAAAATCTTTTGCTGCAGTTCATTTTTTTCATGCTCTTCCGCTCTGATTCTTTTAATCCTATTTCTGGCAAATAAAAAGATACCACCCGTAAGAAGTAGCAACATTAAAAGTCTGAACCATAAACTTGCCCAAAAGGGAGGTAATATTTCAAGATACAATGGAGTGGATGTATAAAATTTACCGGTTGCCAGATTCTTACCCTGCAATGTAATCTGATATTTACCAGGAGACCAGGTAATGACCTTTATGACCCCCTCAGGTTCAAAATTGGACCAACCATTATCCCTCCCATTTACCAGATACCGATACGATGCCTTTCCACCTTTGTAAATGTCATTAGCATAAAATTTGATTTCCAGTGCTGCCAAATCATGAGGAACCTTAATGTAGGAATTTTCCTTCAGGTTCAATAAATCATTCCCCTCCCTGACCGTATTCGATTTTAAATATTCAATACTTTTAATCTGTATTTTTTCCTTTTTTAAAATCTTATTATTATTTAAAATTGAATTTAAATTTAATGAAAACAAATAGCTATCTGATAAAACCCAAAGTAGATTGTTTTCATCGATAAGAGCATCCTTGAACTGCAAAGACGGCAATCCTTCCTCATAATTTAAAAAATAAACTACCTTATCATTTTTTAAAATATTAATTCCCTTATTTGTTCCAATAATTAAATAATCTCGAAAACACTTGTGGAACAGGGTAGAGGTTCCATTAAAGTCAATATTTGGAATCAATTTTTTCTCTACAATCAGGCTATCATCACCATGTTTACCTACTATCCAGATTCTGCCATCCTTCTCATTCAGAATAATTTTATTATCCTTATTTATATCCATGTCGGAGAAATTTTCTCCTAGAAAGTGCTGCTGGTTTCTAATCAGTGTATCCCCCTCTTCTTGCCAGTGAAACAAGCCTTCCGTGAAGGATGAAAACCAGATATCTTTCCCGTTTTGAATCATCCTTGTTAAGTTACGGGGAGTGTCCGATTTGAAAGAATACAAGGTATGTTTATCGGGCCGGGGAATGTCTGGAAACAGATACATGCTACTGTAGGTAATACTATATATTAACGTATTGTTCGTTGTTTTTAAAACATGACCTCCTTCTTCAAAATCAAAAAAATCAATCTGAAAATCTTTTGACAACCTAAAGATACCCAGAGATGCTGAGACCCACAGCTTACCATCATTACCATTTATAAACTGGTTTACCCGAAAACCCTTTGTTGCCATAAATTCAGCTTTCTTTATATCAAAAAAAACATTTTTATCGGGATCCTCTACCCAGCTATAAGTATTCTCAGGGTGACGTTTAGCAAAATCTAATAATTCCTTTTTTAGTTCTTCTGCCTTGTAATGTTTTATCAGTTTATTGTGCTCATAAACATATATATTATCCTGGGCTCCTATCCACATCCTCCCATATTGATCTTTAAACACAGCGTTATAAATAATTGGTTTTTCATTTGTTGAAGGGGTTGGGAAAATTTCAATTTCCTTATTTAAATTTATTACGACAAGCCCTTTATCGAGGGTGCTTAACCATAATTGCTTTTCCGCCTTATCATAAAATACAGACCAACAAAAGGTTGATGGCAATTTCCATTCCTGTGTTAAATCTATCAAATATTTGCCGTCATATTTAAACAAGCCACCTTTCGCATCAGAAATATTCCAGCTGGCCATAAAAACATCATTTCCTTCGCCCTTTTCCATTTTCCAGATAAAAGGAGCCTCAAAAGAATCTAATTTTTCAAACTTTTTATTAAAAACTTGCAAGCCATCCATACTGTTAGCAACGACAACCTGATCTTGATTATGAATGGACGAAAGAAATCTACCCTTGGTAATAAGAGACAATCTATTTTCCAATCGATAGGGCATTTTATTTTTAGTCATTAAAACGGCCATTTTAAAATCATAATTTGTCACATAAATGGAATCATTCCACTCTGTGATATCCATCACCATGGTTCCCTCCTTGTTAGGAACCATAGCGATATTCTGAAAAGAGAAACCATTATAGATACTTAAACCATTTCCCGTCCCAATAAAAACGCGGTCCATTTTTTTGGAATAGTACACCCTTCTTATCTTATTACCGGCAAGGCCATTGGAGGTATTATAGTTAGTAAAGGATTTGCCATTATATTTCACCACTCCTTTACCGTATGTACCCAACCATAAATTACCAAAGCCGTCTTCTGCAATACTCATTACTTCATTGGCTACCAATCCTGTAGATTCATCAAATACAAAAAAGTTTTTTCCATCATAGCGAACCAGTCCACTTTGGGTGCCAATCCAGATCAATCCTTTAGAATCTTTAAACACACAACGGACTGTATTGCTGGGTAAACCATTGTCAACATTAAATTCCTTGTAAGGAGGGCGTTGTGACCAAAGAGAAATAGTTAGGAAAAGACTTAGTATAATCAGATATTTGCCCATTTCAATGGCTTATTTTTTTTAGTATTTGCAAAACCTTTTCGTTATTTCTATAGGAGACATCCAACATAGTGTCATTTGTCAAGGTAATTTTATATCCATTACTTCTTGAATATCTCAAGATATGATTATTATTAACCAAATAAGATTTATGAATTCTACAAAAATTATCGCCCAATAATAATTCTATGGTTTTCAATGTTTTAGACATTGTCATTTCTTTGCCTGTGGTCAGATAAATTTTGGTATAATTCCCCATTCCTTCACAGTAAATAATAAGCTCCTTGTTTTCCAAAGAATACCCATTGGGTGTTGGAATAACCAATTTACCCGTTTGTTTTGCTGTATTTTCAACTTCAGCCGAAGGCATAGCCTTAGCGGTATCAGTAATTTTTGAATTCAGATGAACTTCCAGTCTATTCAACATGTCTGAAAGGTCATTTATGGCAATTGGCTTCAGGATGTAGTCGAAGGCACCGCTCCGAATCGCCTTTATAGCATGTTCTTTGTGGGCGGTGGTAAAAACCACTTCAAAAGATCTTGGCTCCTCAAAATGATTAAAAAGATCGAAACCTGTGACTCCCCGTAGCTGAATGTCCAAGAAAACTAGCTGCGGTTGGTACTTTTGGATGAGAGAAATACCTTGTTTGACATTGGATGCTTCACCCAAAATATTGATTTTATTACCAAAAAACTGTTCTAATAATGAAATCAAAACCTCCCGCGCTAGCTTTTCATCTTCTATAATAATGGCTGACAACATATATTATATTTATAATTTAAATGATTACTTAGAATAATTTTACTAAATATAGATGTATAATTTTGTAAATTTATGCCAACTCAAAATATATAGCACCTATTTTTATTAAGCGTAGCTATAAAATTATTTACCGTAAATAAAGTGATCATGAAAAAAGTGCTTTTTCCCGCTATTATCTCCACCCTGATATTATTTATCTGGCAATTTATTTCCTGGGCTGCCGTTAATTTACATGAAAAAGCACAATCGTACACCGATAAGCAAGACGAATTATTAAATGCCATAAAAGCTACCGGATTAAAAGAGGGAGCCTATTTCTTACCACTGCCAAAACCAGGATCTTCGACAGCAGAGCAAGAGGCACATAATAACGCGATGATTGGAAAACCGTGGGTCATGATTCAATATCACGATGCTTTTAAGGTAAATATGGCCATGAATTTCACCCGAGGCTTAAGCATACATTTCATTTCTTCCCTAATTCTGATTTGGATGATAGGCCTGCTGGCCAATCAAACTTTTATGAATATTCTAAAAGTTTCATTGGCCATTGGGTTTGTGGGTTTTTTATTTTATCCTTATACCAATGATATTTGGTATGAAACATTTGACACGGTAGCCAGCCTCACGGATGCGGTTGTTGCCTGGGGCCTTGTGGGTATTTTCCTGGGTTGGTATTTGAAAAAAGCCTAATCTATAAATGCCTGATAAACCAGTTGGCGCAAGCGACCATGATATTCCCAGGAGAAACTTGCTTCCTGTGTCATGAGAATGGCGATTAACTTTTCTTTGGGATCAATAAAAAAGTGGGTATTATAAGCACCCTCCCAATAAAAAAGACCTTCTGAACCAGGGAATCTTGTTGTAGCGACGTCTGTTACCACGGCAAAACCGTAACCAAATCCCTCTCCACGTCTGATAAACATATCTGCAGAATGATTGGCTGTCATCAGCTCAATTGTTTTTCTACTTAGTAATTGTGTACCATTAAATGAACCCCCATTTAGCAGCATTTGGCAAAAATTACTATAATCTTTTGCTGACGAATACAGTGCGTTAACTCCGCTCCAAAGTTTAACCCCTTGTTTAGGTGGCTGATTGGCAGAGAGGGAAATTTTTTCTCCTTTGGTATGAACCTT
>JAJTER010000081.1 GCA_021299835.1 Saprospiraceae bacterium
AGGCATATATACAGTTAGTGACGCAAAAGGATCTTCTAAATCAATGCCCAGTTTATTTCTTATACCTAGTCCGATGAGCGCGTTAAATGACAAGGAACGATTGGGTAAATAAACGCCTTCTTTAATGCATGAGTCAATATTAGATACAGCACTAAACAGGGTATCAACGCCCTTTACCATACCAAAATCTTGTTTATCCTTGTAAGTAAAAAAGGCAATTTCCTCTAACGTACCCGAAATAGCTTCTACCCCTGGTATCTTTGAAATTTTGTAAACTAAAGAGGCGTCAGCATTAAAAAATTTCCCAGAGACTGGAGTAATTTTAATATCAGGATTAAATTTTACATACATACCCATTATAAGATCCTCAAAACCATTGAAAACGGAAAGAACCAATACCAAAGCGGCCGTGCCCACCGTCAGACCCAAAATGGAAATTCCTGTAATAAGCTGTATTACCTGGGTCGATTTTTTTGCCAATAAATATCGAAGGGCTATTTTAAATGGTAGATTCATGGTCAGTAAAATTAGAAAAACAAAGATAACAGGATTATTAAACTCACCGGTTCTTCAAAAAGTAGTTCTCATTTCTTTTACCTTAATAATTAATAAAAAATAGTTAATTTAGATGGGTACAAATTTTTAGGTAAAAGACATATACCTTTAGAACCTTAAATGAATCATTGCAAGCTTTCTCTTATGAAAACAAATATTTTACGTTTTTCCCTAAGTTTATGCTTTTTACTGACTACGGTGGTCCTTGTAAATAGTCAAAATACCAGAGGAAGATTTGAAAAAGCAAAAATTTTATTTGATGGTAGAGATACGCCTTCTGAATTAACAGTTAATATCAGAGATGGAAAGGTATTTGTCGGTGAAGATATAGTGCTCTTTTCAGAAGAAGAGTATATTCTTCGAAAACTGGAGAAAGGAGGGATAATCCCTTATGCTTCCTGGGGATGGCCTGGTGGAATTATTTATTATAGCATCCCTGCTGGTCTTGCGAGTGCAGGAATCATCAGCAGTGCAATAGCTCATGTAAATGCGAGTACCAATATTTGCCTAGTTCCCAGAACTACCCAGACTGATTACCTTGTTTTTCAGGATACTGACTATGCCTGTTGGTCTTATGTTGGTCAAATTGGTGGGGCTCAAGCCATAAATGTTCATAGTGCTTGTGGTTTTGGTGCAGCCGTTCATGAAATATGCCATGCTGCCGGAATGTGGCATGAACAATCCAGAAATGACAGAGATACTTACGTCACCATAAATACGGCAAATATACAGTCCGGGTATGGTAGTAATTTTGATAAATATGGAAGTTGGGGGGCAGAAGCGGGTGCTTATGACTATGGATCCATTATGCATTATGGCGCTTTTGCTTTTACTTCAAATGGCTTGCCTACTATAAGTGTGAAAACACCCCCTGCTGCAGCAGGTACTTCTATAGGCCAGCGAGGTGGATTAAGTGGTGGTGATGTAGCAGCACTTAACACCATTTATCCTACCGTTGCATGTGCTAAAGGTGGCGGCGGTTCCACTGGTGGTGGATCTACAGGCGGCGGTTCCACCGGTGGTGGTGGGGGTGGCGGGGTAGTGGTTGTCACTGCTCCAGTCTTAACTATGGCATCTGAAATAAGAATTGATCCAATTCCAATCATTAGTGATGATGGATTTTCTGTAAGCACCAATTTTACCAATACGGGTAATGCAGATTTTAATGGTTGCATTATTCTGAAGCTTTATAAAACTGGAGGGCAATTAATGACAAAAGTTTCCTTTGATCCTACAGAAACGTTAATGCCAAATAAATCATTTTCAGCAAACCAAATCATCTCAAGTGGTGGTATTAGTTTAGCAACAGGAGATTATTATGTGGAATTATGGTATGAGGCAAGTTGTGGTTCATCTGAGCAAGAGATTAATTCAACAAGCACTTATTCAAATAAAAAAGAGGTGAAAGGCCTCAAAATCATTCCAATGTTAGAGGTAAAACCGCTCGATTTTTCCTTTGAAAAGGAAGGAGGTGCCAATACCATTAAAATAACTTCAAATACCGTTTGGAATGTTAACAATAATCCTTCCTGGTTAAAATTCCCTACAAACAGGTCTGTAGGAAATATGGATCTCACGTTTAATTGTGACTCAAATATTACGTTTTTTCCGCGCGCAGTAAATTTTAGTATTTCTGCTACGGGTACCAAAACATTCGATCTTTCAGTGAAGCAAAACGCCATTCCTCTTTCTGAGTGCACTGCTCCCACAGGATTAAGAATTACGGGTAAAGATTATACCTGGGCAAAAATTGCATGGAATCCAGTCAGAGGGACGAATTTCTACCAATTGAGGTATAAAAATCTAAAAGATTCAGTTTGGACAACGGTAGATTCTATACAGGGAACCTCTTATGATATCTCAAATTTGCATCCATGTAGTACTTTTAGTGTGCAGATTAGTGCCATTTGCGCCAATATAAAAAGCCCGCTGTCAATGGAAATTAATTTTAAAACGGAAGGGTGTGATGATCCTTATTGTTTTTCTTACGGAGCAGGAAAATCAGATTGGATTGAATCAATAACCATAAGCGATAAATCCTTTACCTCTGGGCAGAATCTTGGATATGCCAATAAAATGGATGTCATTGGTAATGTGGAAGAAGGTAGAATCCATTCATTCAGATTTGCAAGTAAGCATAATTCTCTTTCCAAAACAGATTTGTATCGTTGGCAACTATTCATTGATTTTAATGGAGATAAAGACTTCAACGATACGTTAGAGCAGGTTTATAACGCAGTTATTCCAAAATTCACCTCAGTTACAGGGGTATTTAAAAATATTACTATTCCTGAAGATATGCCCATAGGATTAACTCGCCTGCGTATAATGCTGACTACCAATAAGTCTGATAATAATGCCTGCGAAATATCTCCGGAAGTGTTAGAGGTTGAGGATTATGGAATTAATGTAAAAAAGAATAGAGATAGTATATTTTTAACACCAGATACTGCCTTTTTAAAAAACACCTACACTACTTTAAGAGCAAATGTCAGAGCTTCTACAGGGTGGGATGTAACTAAAAGGCCTTCCTGGGTATCTACTACTTATCCGAGTTGGGCTGCAACTCCAAATGGTTTAAATGTTTCTTTGTTTGTCAGTAATAACACAGGAGTTAGAAGACAATTTAACTATACCTATACTTTAAGAGGTTCGGTTAAAACAAAGGCTATTTTTCTTTCTCAGGATCCGGCAAAGCCTACTTTAGCTATTGATACCTTAGTATATGAGATAGCAAACAATGCTCAAAATAAACTTATCGCAGTAAAATCTAATATTTACTGGCGGGCAAAATCAAATGCTTTTTGGATTCAGGTAAATAATCCCTTAGGATTGGAAAATGATAGGTTAAGTATTTCTATGTTAGAAAACACACAGAAAGAAGCCAGGATTGACACCATTCGGGTTTATGCTGCCAGCGGAGATACTTTAAGTAAGTTAATTTTGATCAAACAAGCTCCCAAAAAGGGTGCGTTTTTAGTTAATACTGACTCGCTGGCTTTTCAAGCTACCAATGCCAGTAAATTTATTTATACTCAAGGCAATGTTGATTGGAAGGTGGTCGCTAAACCTTCCTGGATTAATGTGGATAAATCTACAGGGGTTGGAAATGATAGCTTAAGGGTTTCTACCGAAGTCAATCCCAATGGAATAAGTAGAAAGGGTACCCTGTTAATCCGATCAGTAGATGAAACAATGGAGGTAAATATTATAATTTTTCAAGAGACTGGATCTCCAATATTAACATTGGCCAACCGAATGATTTCAATTCCAGACACAGCAAGTCAATTAATATTAAAGTTACAAAGCAATATTCCCTGGCAATTGAAGTCTAAGCCAGATTGGGTATCCGGACCACAACCGCTGAGTGATTCAAGTTATTTGCTTAGAGAAAATGCCTTGAAAATTTCTTTTGAATCAAATAGCAATTATTTGCATCGGAAAGGGGTAATTGTTTGGAAGGGCAATAATCAATCGGATTCATTAGAGATAATTCAAGATTCGAAACAGGTTAATTTACCAGAAAACTGGAAGGTAAAACCGACAAATGCTATTCATCAAGTGCTGATTTACAAAAATTCATCTTTTAATTTTGGATCCAATGTTAAAATAGTTCCAGGGGATTTAATTGGTTTGTTTGTTGAAACGGGCAGTCAGTTAACCTGCGCTGGTTACGCTGTTTGGCGCGATGAAAACACGGTAATTACTATATATGGGGACAATCCTGGTACTCCTGAAATTGAAGGTTATGTAGCTGGTTCACCCCTAAGATTTAAGATTAGACCTATCAATAGTACGCAAGATATTGATGTCCTGTGTCAATTTGCACCTGTTGGTTCTTTTGGTGTGGTAACAGCAACAAACTCATTTTTACCAGGCGGCGTAAGTGCGGTGGAGTCTATGTTTACCCTCACACCCGCTAAAATTAATATTTATTTAAATCCTGGTTGGAACACTATTTCAAGCTATGTAATACCCGAATTGAAGGCCTTTGATTTTTTAGTAGATTGGTCAAAATTCACCTTCATCAAATCGATTGAAAATGAGGGGGGGAATACTTATATCGTAGAAAAAAAGAATACAAATTATCCCGCTTTTGATATTAGAAAAGGATACAAGGTATTCGCTGAAACGGCAGGTAATTTAACTTTACAAGGTTCGGTGGTAAAACCAACATTTTACCCAATTTTGATTCAAAAAGGATCTCAATTAATTCCTTTTTATAGTTTTTTGTCCAGGTCGGTCACAGAAGTTTTAAAGCCAATAATCAATGAAATTAAATTGATAAAGGATAATGAGGGCAGGGTTTTTATTCCTGAATTGTCCATTAATCATTTGAGACAATTAAATCCAGGGCAAGGATATTTTATTCAAGCAAAAAAGGAAGTGCTATTTACTTATCCTGATAATTATGTATCAGGTATAATGCCCCCTGGTTCTCAGCACAATCCGCTGCTTGATACCTTAGAGTATTACAAACTAAGGAATAATATTAATACTGGAAATAATAGTACCATAGCCATCAGGTATTCTTCCCAATATTTAAAAAAGGGTGATGAAATAGGGCTTTTTGCAAATGATACTTTGCTTTTCGGTGCCTCAAAGGTAGATACAGGAAATATCGCGATCATTGCATGGGGAAATAACCAGAATAGCTCGGGAAGAAATGGTTTTTTTGAAAATGAAAATATTCGCATAAAACTTTGGAGAAAATCTGAAAACAAGGTTTACCCGCTTATCATTAATTGGGAAGACGATGCCGTTGGAAAATATCGTAAAGATGATTTGCAAATAGGTCAAATTAAAAGTATTGCCAGTACCTCTGTATTTTCATTTGATAAAGAAGAAGGACTCGAAAGTTTAGATGTTTTCCCTAATCCGGTCAGTGATTTTTGTAAGGTAATAGCCAATGAGGAGGTAAAAGGAGAGCTTATCCTAAGTCTTTGGAACGCTGATGGAAAATCACTTCAGCAGTGGATTTTTTCTAAGGGGCTAAAAAAGGATGAAACGGTGAATATTCCAGTAAATAAATTTCCAACAGGTAGTTATTTATTGAAATTTGAAGGAAAAAATATCAGTGGATTTAAAAAATTGCAAATAATTCGATAACTTATCGATAAGAAAACTTTATACTACGTACATTTGCACTAATTTTTATTGTTTAACCGCTGCAATTCAGCAAAATGAATAAAGTGAATTTACCGGAAATTGAATATAATTCTCAGAGAGTAGATATAAACATTGCTGAATATGGAAGAAATATTCAAAAAATGTTAGCCCACGTGGCTGAAATAGAGGACTTGGACAAACAGAAGAAATATGTTGATAAAATAATTGACCTTATGATTGTCATTAATCCTCAGTGCAGAAATGTGGAGGATTTTAGAAGTAAACTTTGGAAACATGCTTATCGTATTTCTGGTTTTAAGCTTAAGATAACGCCTCCGGATGGGGTGGAATTTTCAAAGGAAGATAAAAGGGAGAATCCGGAAGAAGTAGCCTATCCTGTGATTGAAAATAAATTCAGGCATTATGGGCATCATATTCAGTTGCTCATAAAGAAGGCAAAAGAAATGCCTGAAGGTCCTAAAAAAGTAGGGATGATAAATACTATTGCCTCTTATATGAAATTGGCATACAAGACGTGGAATAGGGAGAATTTTGTAAGTGACGAATCCATAAAAAATGATTTAGCCACTATTTCTAAGGGCACACTTTATGTTGAGGATGGTTCTTCTATTGATACCTTCGGTCAACCTACTAATAATTCAAATGCCAGGAGACGACCAATGGGGAAATCTTATGGAAGTAACGATTATGGTCGAAACAGGTCAAATTATCCTCAAAATGCCAATAAAAATAAATCAAGACCGCGCTTCGGTAATCCGGTAGCACCGGGTAAGCGAAAACCTAATATCTAATAAATGTATTTATATAATATTACTTATAGAGTCGAAAATACTGTTTTCGACGCTTGGAAAAGTTGGGTTTTAGAGAAAAATATTCCTTCTATCATGTCATTGGGTTTATTTTCCAGTTTTAGATTTTGCGCTCTTTTAGGAGAAGAAAATGTAGATGCACAAACCTATGCGTTGCAATTTAAATGTGAGAGTTGGGAAACATTTCTGCAATATAGAGACGGTAATATGTCTGCATTTTTTGAGCAGCAGATGTCATTGTTCGGTGAGGATGTTCTCACATTTAGTTCCCTTCTTGAAATACACTTAGAAGGATAAGGCTTTTAGTGGACAAAAAGTCCTTCTTTCCGCCCTCATTAAGTAGCATAAATTTTTTTTAAATAATTGAATATCAATTATTTATTTAAATATTTTTTACATTTAATTTTAAACTGTTCATTTCTCTTTTATTATTCGGAGAGGCTCTAATGGCTTACCTTTCATTTTTTACTTAGAAATAAGGGTAAAATATGTTGGTAAAAACATTTGCCAGTGCCGTTCAGGGTGTTGGTGCAAAAACAATCACTGTGGAGGTAAATAGTGGGGGACAGCCAGTAGCGGGAACGAACTACTACAATATGGTTGGGTTACCTGACAACGCAGTAAGGGAGGGTTTTCAGCGAATTGAAGCAGCTATTATCAATGCTGGACTAAAAATGCCTCGTGTTAAAACCATTGTAAATCTGGCGCCTGCAGATTTAAGAAAAGAGGGTTCATCTTATGATCTCCCCATAGCCCTCGGCATTTTGGCTTCCTCGGGTCAGATACCTTTGGAAAAACTCGAGCGGTTTTTAGTTATGGGTGAATTATCTTTAGATGGTACTTTACAACCTTTGAGAGGGGCTCTTCCGATAGCTATACAGGCAAGAAAGGAGCATTTTTATGGATTAATTTTGCCTTTAGCCAATGCCAGAGAAGCTGGTATAGTTAATAATCTGGAAGTGATTGGGGTAAAAAATCTAATGGAAATAGTGGCTTATTTAAGAGGTGAATTAGATATCAAATCTACCCAAGTAGATACTCGGGATGATTTTTTTAGAAATCAAACAACGCATAATGTTGATTTTTCTGATGTAAAAGGTCAAAGTCACATAAAGCGAGCCCTTGAAATAGCTGCAGCTGGCGGACATAATGCCATCCTTATTGGTCCTCCTGGTGCAGGAAAAACTATGTTGGCGAGGAGGTTACCAACCATTTTGCCACCTTTAACGCTGGCAGAAGCTTTAGAGACGACAAAAATTCATTCCGTCGCCGGTATTTTATCCCCTGAAACAGCCCTGGTACATACCCGACCATTCCGATCGCCACACCACACTATAAGTGATACGGCAATGACTGGGGGTACATCAAATCCGAAGCCAGGGGAAATTTCTTTGGCTCACAACGGTGTACTTTTCTTAGATGAATTACCGGAATTTCGCAGAAGTGTGCTGGAAGTTCTTAGACAACCGATGGAAGAAAATATGGTTACGATTTCACGTGCTAAAATAACGGTGGAATATCCCGCTGGGTTTATGCTCATTGCTTCAATGAATCCATGCCCCTGCGGATTTTATAATCACCCCGAAAAGGAATGTGTATGTGGTGCCGGAGCAGTAAAAAAATATTTGAATAAGATTTCAGGTCCATTAATGGATAGGATAGATTTACACGTTGAAGTTACTCCCGTATCTTATGATGAGCTGGCTATTACCAAATCTCAGGCTGAAACAAGTGAAATGATTCGCGAAAGAGTTATTAGAGCCAGGGAAATTCAGCAGCTTAGATATGTCTCTACGCCTGAAATACATAATAATTCGCAAATGCCAGCTAATCAGGTGAGGAATATTTGTGTTTTAGATAATGCGGGAAATTTACTGGTCAAAAAAGCAATGGAAAAACTTCAGTTATCGGCAAGGGCTTATGATCGAATATTAAAAGTAGCCAGAACTTTAGCAGATTTATCAGGCGATGAAAAAATTGGGTTGGAGCACCTGGCAGAGGCTATTCATTTTAGAAGTTTAGATCGGGCAAATTGGGCAAGCCAATAGCCATCTATTATGAATGCTTTGACGTAAATGATGTATATTACTATATTAAACAGATAAAATGATTTCAAAGTATGTTAATCCGTTTACTGATTTTGGGTTTAAGAAAATATTTGGAGAAGAAGGAAGTAAGTTCTTACTGATGGATTTTTTGAATACTTTATTACCTGAAGAAAATAAGATTTCAAGCTTAACGCTTAAAAATTCAGAAAATCTACCCCGAACGGAATTAGAGCGACGGGCTATTTTTGATATTTATTGCATGAACCAAAACGGGGAAAGATTTATTGTAGAATTACAAAAAGCAAAAGAAAATTTTTTCAAGGAGAGGACTGTTTATTATTCTACTTTCCCCATTATGGAACAAGCAGAAAAGGGTATTTGGGACTTTAATTTAAAAGCGGTTTTTTGTATTGGTATTTTAGATTTTTCTTTTGATAATAAAAAGGAAAAAGAGAATGTTGAGGAGGTGGTTCATGAAATCAAGTTAAAAAATCAGAATGGGCAGGTGTTTTATGAAAAGCTTACCTACATTTATATAGAATTGCCTCATTTTATAAAAAAGGAATCTGAGCTAATAACCCAGTTAGACAGGTGGTTATATTTCATCAAAAATTTAGAAGATTTTGAAGAAATTCCTTCGATTTTTAAAACGGAAGTTTTTGAAAAGGCCTTTGAAAAAGCAGAGCTTGCCAAGTTTAAACCAGGAGAGATGGACGCGTACGAAGGAAATTTAAAGGATTTTCGTGTTACACATAATGTAATAACAACAGCTTATAGCGATGGTGAAATAAAAGGGAGACAAGAAGGGAGACAAGAAGGAATTTTAGATATGGCTAAAAAATTGGTTTTAAGCGGTATGGATATTGAGAAAATAAGTCAAATAACTGGAATAAGCGAACAAGAATTGGATCAATTTTAGATACATTAGGAATGCACCAAATAATCTGTTTTTCCAAAAGATAAATTCGCATTTTCAAATGTACCGTTGAAAAAGTGACAATAAGATAAATCAGTTTCAAAAAAAGAGCAATTGGAAAAGGTACAATTTTCAAAATAGCAGTTTTGACAAATGGCATCATTAAAACTAACATAGTTAAATTGACAGTTTTTAAATATGGACTGTTGTAAATCAGTGGCTACAAATCGTATATTCATCAGCTGGCAATCAGACCAATGTGTATTTTTTAAATGACCATTATTAAAAGTAACATCCTGTAATGGTATGTTTTTGAAAATGCAAAAATCCATATTGCTCCCTGAAAAAAGGGTTGATGAGAGTATAGTTGTATTAAATTGAGAATGTTGAAAGTTAGCAGAAGTAAACATAACATCGCTGAAATCATATTTGTCAAATACCTGGTGAGTAAAATAGGATTTATTTAAAAGAACGGGTAAGTCCTTGATTTTATTCAGATTCCATACTTCATAACCTTGCCAGATTAATTTGATATTTTCAATAATTGGTTTCCAGTATGGGTCGTCGAAAGTAATATTTTTCAATATAGTTTTGTCCAGGCGACAAGTTGAAAGATAATATCCGGATATAAAAGCATCGGTTAAATTGGATTCACTTAAATCGAAGGATTTAAGAAAGGCCTTAGTTAAATCATAATTCGATAAATCAGCTCCTTTAAACATGGTACGTTCCAAAACTGGAATACTTGATATTAGGGAATTAAAATAATCAACGTCTGATAGTAAAATATTTTTCCAAGCTACCATTTATGCAATTGATTTAACCTGATTAACCATTGTCAGGCTGTTTTGGTTTTTTAAAAATATTTGTTGCTTGTGAACCAAGAGCCATTGCCATTGCTTTTACCGTTGAAAGTTCAGATTTTGTATATTTAAAGAAAAAGGAACTTTCATCATGCGTCGCCATTGGATCTTGTCCGGCAGGGCCACTTTTCTCTTTTACCGAATTCGCTCCAATTTCTAATAATCTGCCAAAGACAGAGATTTTCAACGCTTCTGGTTTACCAATTAATTCTACTGCCGCGTCACAGAGGCGGTCGATGTATTTACCTGCTCTATAGACAGCATATTGAGGATCATTTTCAAAATGATGTAAAGAATGAAGGGTATCGCCAACATTTTCATTCATTGCTTGCAGATACATTTCCTTTGACAATTGATATTTGACTGAAGTAATATCTTGACCGGCCAAATTTTTCTTCCCATCTTTTTTAAGTTCTGCTAATTTCTTTTTTGCTCCCTGATTACCATAAACGGTATGTAAAACTGCACCTTGAGTTGCATATACCTCATTGGCATAAGTAAGGCCTCTGGAAATTTGGTTATGCATATTTAAAATCAATGTTTCTACCTCATCACCTTGAGTACCTGCTGCTTCTAATTTTGCAATTTCGAGTCTTAAAATTTTTACTTGTTCTATAATTTTTTCATATTGTCTATTTGAAACCTGCATTTCTAAAGCAGCATCGCCGTGATGATCTTTGCCATTTTCTTCAAAGGCACTTTTCTTTTGCTTTTCTTTTCTTTGTTCATTTGCTTTATTCATTTCTTCATTTGCAGCCAGTTTTGCATTCGCAACTTCTTGCTCAACAGTTAGCTTAAAGGTGTTGTATTCTAATTCAACATCCATAAACTTTCGTTGCATTTCAACATTTTCTTTTTCTGGCAAATCTGATAAAAGGGCATTTTTGTATGTGACCCAATCAGATGGTTCCATATTCCTGCGTATTTTAACCATAGACCAAACTTCATTTTGGTCGTTTTTTATTTTAGCTCCTTTTTCAGATAAGTTTTTTTCCTCTTTTGGTTTGACCCGATATTCACCTTCCACTTCAGAGTCAACTTGATCTCCTCCAAACATCCAATCGGAAGAATAAACATTAATATCAAAAAAGGCGCCAGGTTCTTGGCCATATACTTTTCTAAATTCTTCATTAATAATAGCAACACCTAATTCTGTATTTTCTCCTTTTGCTGAAAGGTCAATATCAGATGTAACGGATTCAGAACCAACAGAATCTTTTAATCCAAAATTTTCTCCTTCAATATTAAGATCTGCTAATTTTTCGTTTGCCGCTTTTTTCTTTAACAAAGCGGGTTTTATTTTTTCATTAACAACCTGGTTTGCAAATTTCTGCCATACCCGACCTCTCATATTAACCATTGTTTGCATTAGTCCAATACTGTGTTCATGATGGGGAATTGAGTCTTCGGGAACTCCCGGCCAACTATCTGTCGTAAGTACCTCCTTGGCTTTAAACCAATTACTTTCCAACGGTTCTTTTAAGATATCAAGTAAGACATTATCATTTAAAAGTCCCTCTTGTATATAAATTTGAGACACTGCCGTTGCTAAGCCTGGCAATGTACCATCATATAATTGTATAAAATTTCTTTTAGTTGTCGTGTCTTCGTCAATTTTTTTCCAACTAGGGGTTTCATCAGGAGCGTATTCAGGTAAACTTGGACTGGAAGAGGTATCAACTTCTCTTTGTACACTGGTATTATTTAATACAAATTTATTAAAAAGGGGCAAACTTTCTTCTTTTTTCAATGAAATGGCTTTCGAACCCATGGTGTCAGCCTCTTTTTCTAACTGTTGATTATCATTTATTGAAAATTTTCCTCTCAGTTGTTTTGTAGGTTTTACTCTTCCCTGAGCTTGTTGAACAACATGCCATGCTTCGTGAGGAAGATGTCGTTCCTGGCCTGGAGCGACATGAATCTGGTTTCCCTGTGCATAAGCATGGGCATTTAATTGAGCTGGTTTTTCTGAATTATAATGAACCTTTACTGAATCCATGGATAGGCCTGATAATTGTTCAACACCACTTTTTAAAGGATTTGGAATTCCGCTTTGATTTGATTTTTTCTGACTAATATTTTTGCCATATTCTTTTGCCATCATCTGAATGGCCTCCATTTTTTGATTTTGGGGGCTATTTTTCTCAAGATTTCTCCATTTTGGCTGAGAAACGCTGGTAAAATCAGAAGACTGTCTATTCTGTTCTCTATTTAAAGAACCTGGCTTATTAATCTTATGTGATTTTGCGAAATATTCAGTCATTTAAGGAATATAATTGGCAAATAATAATTTTAAAATTATTATAAATATAGGAATAATAAATTAAATAGGGGTGTTAATTACTATTTATACCGACTGCCATCTTTTTGTCATAGTAATGGCATAATCCATAAAGTTTTGGGCACTATCAGCATATACTTGGTTCTCTGACAGTAAGGATTCCTTATTAATATTTAAGTGTGTTTCATGCGATTCCCATAATTTAGGACAAACAATACTTTGATTATTTGTGAAACTTATAATTTTGTTAAAAATCATCATTTGTTCCAATGCCGATTGTCTGCCGCCTCTACCCGTAGAAACTCCAACAAAGGCAAATACTTTATTATTGAATAGATAAGCGAGATTTTTAGTGCCTAACTGGTGCGCCAGATTTATCAACTCTGCATTGGTTGACCAATTGTATTCTGGGGCGGTAATGATAACTAATGCAGCATTATTCCATTTTTCTATGAGGTCTTTTTGGAAATCTGACAAATTTTCAGAGTCTATACTACCTCGTCCTACGTTTGGGATTTGTTCTTCTGCTAAGTCAACCACAGAAAAATGTATATCTGAAGAATGGCCGTTTTGTTTGGTTAGATAGTTGGCAACCAGCAATGAATTGCTGTTTTTCCTGGAAGATCCTGATAAAATCAATATTTGCATGTACTCATTTTGGTTTTCTTAACAGTAATGCCGTAGATTTGGTTCTTTAAATTGAATTTTACTTTTGAACAAAGTTTTTGTTATGCTGCGAAGTTTTGAAGAAATAAAGGAGGCCTTGCATTCGGGCGAGTTAACGCTACCTCAATTGGTCGAAAATTATCTCGGACAAATTGAAAAAAATAAGCAACTAAATATGTATGTTGAAGTTTGGGCAGAGGAATCACTGGCCCGGGCTAAGGAACTTCAAGCGGCTTTTGATTTAGATAAAACAAGCGTTGGTTCACTTTTTGGTATGGTGGTCTCCATAAAAGACGTTATATGTTATAAAGATCATACGGTTACTGCGGGGTCTAAAATTCTTACTGGGTTCAAATCTTTATACTCATCCACGGCAGTTGACAGATTACTGGTTGAGGACGCGATACTCATTGGCAGCACAAATTGCGATGAATTTGCGATGGGTTCGACCAATGAAACTTCCTATTACGGTGTGGTTAGAAATGCGGTGAATACAGATTTAGTGCCTGGAGGATCGTCAGGTGGCGCGGCTGTTTCTGTACAAACGGACACTTGTTTAGTTGCATTAGGATCTGACACGGGTGGGTCTGTCCGCCAACCTGCGGCATTTTGCGGTATAAATGGCTTTAAACCAACGTATGGTAGAATTTCCCGACATGGTTTGCTGGCTTATGGTTCGTCTTTTGATCAGATTGGCATTTTCGCTCATAATATTAAGGATATTGCAACGACGCTCTCTATTATTGCCGGTCCCGATGAATATGATAGTACGGCGTTGACATCAATACC
>JAJTER010000006.1 GCA_021299835.1 Saprospiraceae bacterium
AAAAATACCTTTTGATTTACTTTCGATCTGAACGGCATCTAAAGCACCGTTACCTCTTAATCCTACAATCTGCGCATCGGTCAATAAATTTAATTTACCCGTTTGAGCCAGATGAAAAACTTTTTCTACAGAATCGAGTGCACCTCTAAAATCATTTCTCCTATGAATTAAAGAAACCTCCCTGGCTACATCAGTAAGGAAAATACTCCAATCCAGGGCAGAATCTCCTCCACCCGCTATAACCACTCTTTTATCTCTATAAAATTCAGGGTCTCTGATAATATACTCCACCCCTTTATCTTCATAAGATTCAAGATTTTCCAATGGTGGTTTTCTTGGTTCAAAACAACCTAAACCACCAGCAATGGCAATGACAGGAGCTTTAATTAGGGTCCCTTTATTAGTAGTTAATATGAACGAGCCGTCATCTTGTTTTTCGAGACTTTCTGCTCTTTCACCCAGCGTAAATCCAGGGTTGAAAGGAGCGATTTGCTCCAATAATTTGTCAATCAATTCTCCCGCTAAAACAGAGGGATAACCAGGGATATCATAGATTGGTTTTTTAGGATAGATTTCAGTCAATTGCCCGCCCGCCATTGGTAAAGCATCTATCAGATGACACCTCATTTTTAATAAACCAGCTTCAAAAACGGTGAATAGGCCAACGGGACCAGCTCCAATAATGAGTAAATCAGTCTGAATCATCGGTTTTTTTTTAATTGAGCGCAAAAATAAGGGCAATTAGCTTAGAAAGAAACGAATC
The DNA here is from genome assembly GCA_021299835.1 of Saprospiraceae bacterium. Lineage (GTDB taxonomy): Bacteria > Bacteroidota > Bacteroidia > Chitinophagales > Saprospiraceae > BJGN01. Next base: position 764 of record JAJTER010000006.1, read on the forward strand.
ACCCTGTTTTTTAATAATAAATAGCAAGAGACGGCTAAACCAATCTCTTGCTATCAATATTATTAAAGAAAAAAAAAGGATTAATGTTTAATAATTCGCTCGGTAATAGGATTTCCATAACCAGAAATAATACGTATGGCGTATACGCCAGGAGCCAGATCTTTGATATTTAAAGCTCTGGAGGCTGCTGGGCCGGGAGGAAAAAACCAATCCCTAACCTTTAGTCCGTTGGCATCGAAAATAGATATTTCAATGTTATCCTGTGTTACAAAATAATACTCAACGTTTAAAATATCTGTAACAGGATTTGGGAAAACCATCATTTTCATGTCAGGCTTATCCATTAACATTACCTTTTCTACATTAGAGGGTAACATCGTTCCGTCTTCCTGTTTCATTCTAACCCTATAATAATGTAAACCCATTTTGTCAGGCTTATCAACAAATTCAAAATATTTCATACTTTGAACCTCCATGACGGGTAATTTCTTATCAGTTAATCGCTTGAAATTAATACCATCCATTGACCTTTCTATCGTATAGGTAGGAATAAAGGCCGATGCTTTACTACGCCAAGATAATTTTACATCAAAACCTGGCATAACTTCTGCCTCAATGGACATGGTTTCCAAATCATTTACAGATGGGCAGTAAGTAGGATTATTTGTTACCGTTACAGAACCATTAAAAGAAACGGTGCACTCACGTTCAACTACAATAACTTTATAGGAAAAAGTACCAACACTTGAAAAACGAACATTGGGTTTTGAACCATAAGCCAGCGATGATTGGAAACCTGGGCCTAATTCCCAGGTAATTTGTGCCGCTGACGTGCTGGTTTGAACCTCTAAAAAATTATTGGCATTAATACACATTGTTGGAGAACTAACCACCTTTACAGTGGCTCTGTTTCCAACTTCCACTTTAACCACATTAGATTCCATAAACCCATAACAACCTCTCTTTCTTACGCAACGAGCATAATAAGTGGTTTGATATAATGGCCCTGGATCAAATTCAGGAGTATCAGAATTTGGTATTGGGCTAAATAAATTCATATCAAAGGTAAGTGCTCTATCTGTAGTGTACATCCACAGATATTCAAGATCTCCGACGGCACCAGAGGGACTGATCACGTTAACTATTTTCACAGGATCATTTCCAGGACCACAAATGAGTTGATTATATCCGATTTCACCTCCGGAAGTAACATTTTTACATTCAAGATAGAAACCCGCGTCAATATCCATTCTGTTTACCCCTGTATCCACCGTAATAAACTCTGTCATCATAGTGAACGGACTCATATCGCTATCTACATTCCTATCAGATCCTCTTAACCAAGGCGTTGGGGCAAAATCGGGATTAGGTTTTGCGAAAGTTAACTTATACTTACCTGCGGGAACATTAAACATATACATACCTGTACTATCAGTATAAGTAGTATCCATTTCACGAATTTTGTTCCCCTCAATGACAGAGAGAATAACCTGAACACCTACTAAGCCCGGTTCACCAAGATTTTGAATTCCATTTTGATTTAAATCGTGCCAAACCCGATCGCCTAATTTTGCCAAACAGCTATCTTTTTGTACCACTACGTTTAAATCTAAAATGGTGATACACTCTTGAAGTAAACCAGTATTATAATTTATTTCAAGGCTGTAGGAACCATTTCCAAGTTCTGCCGGATTAATCTCAGTGATTAATTTTCCGTTCAAGGTGATATTCAGATTACCAATAGCGGAAGTATCCAGATTAAATTTAAAAGAACCGCCATTTTCACACAAACTTAACTGGGAAAGAGGAAGATTGGTAATGGGTATTTCAGGATAAGAAGTACCTCCTTGAAAAAGCAGGGTATCTACACCATTTGTTACTAAAGCTGAATAATTAACTCCATCGATGTGTCTGAATTTATATTGATACACACCAGGCTGAACTTCGGGAACCAACGTATTATTGGCAATTAAGCGAGGTAAATTTGGGGTAGGCAAGCTAAATTGATCAAAGACACCCACGGGATTCAATATTCTCCATGTCTGACCTTCAACCTCATTTCTAATTTCCAGGGTTGACTGAAATTGACCATTTCCGGTTTTCGTCGCATTATTTAAACATATTGTATTGGTGGTCAGTGCTTGAGGCGACGGAATTAATCCAGCATCAAAGGTGAAATTTGCTGTACCTTTTAATACGGTAAATGGTTCTGTCATTCTTGATTTCCTATCTACGTCACTATCCAGAGAATCGTTCAAAGAAAACTCATTTGGTTTGGTTAAAACCATTCCTGCAGGCACTTGAAAGGTAATTTTAAACTGACCTGGTGGTACTGGGAAAAAATATCTACCCGATGCATCGGTTCGTGTTACTGCAAATCTTTCAACCAAGGTATCGAGTCTGGTAATAATGACTTCAACATTTGGAACTCCTTGCTCACCAGCGGTTTGAAGTCCATCAAGATTACTATCGAACCAAACATAATCACCAACCAGTGAATTAGATATTTCAGGATTTACTGTACAATTAGTCACACAACCTTTGGCATCAGTTAAAGTAATTTGATAATTTTTATTTTCAAGATTAACAGCTTTATACCCCACCTGTCCGTTACTCCATTGAACAGTATAAGGAAAAACACCTCCACTAGGGGCTACCTGAGCCTCTCCATTATTTAAACTTGGAAAACTCACTGGTTTGGTAACGGCCAGATTACAAACAGGATTCCCTGGATCGTTTATACTAATATTATTTGTTACCGGACAACCATAAGCATCGGTAACGGTAACAATATATAGACCACTTCTTAGATTTGACCTATTGCTTGTTAATGATCCATCAGACCATCGCTGTTGATAAGGAAGAATTCCACCTTTAACTTGAAGAGTTACAGCCCCTGTGCCCTGAACACCACAAAGAACATCCGTTATTTGTGGAATGACTTCAAGAGGGAAATCAGCTTCAATCAAAGGAAAATTCCTTATAAACTGGCAACCATTCTTATCGGAAATAGTTAAGGAATAATTTCCTGAACCGAGGTTAGTCCTTGAATTTAAAGTACTACCATTATTCCAAAGGTAAGAGTAAGGTGCGACACCACCAGATACATTATTTACTAAAATACTTCCATTTAATTCACCTTTACATCTGGGAGGTTGAACGGTTAGATTTGGTCTTAGGGAATCTACCACCTCTATTTGAAAATACTCAATGGTAGAACAGGCATTGGCATCTTCCACCGTAAGAGCATAAAAACCTGTCCCTAAGTTCCCAACTGCAGCACCCGTTTGTCCATTGCTCCACGCATAAAGGTAAGGTCCGGGGGAACCAGATACCTGGGCAGTTAGAGCTCCCCTACCGTTATTACAAACAATTTTGTTTCCTACCAGAGAGATAAGTGGAACAGAAAGTTTTGCAATAAAAAAGCTATCTACAACGGAACATTTATTAGCATCTGTAAGCGTCAAATAATGCATGCCCGCACCCATATTATCAGGATTTGGCCCCGTTCTACCATTAGACCATTTATAGGTATATGGAACTACCCCTCCTGTAACGGTAGTTCTCAGGCGCGCTTTGGTTTCATTGCCACAAACCCGATCATCACCACTTATATCTAAAAGAATAGGTGGAGATTCTATTATGGACTCTTGAATGACCTGCTTGCAACCGATAGCATCTGTAATCGTAGCTAAATAATTACCAGCTTTTAAATTTATAATTTCTGAGGTGGTGGCGCCTGTATTCCATTGAATGCTAAATGGAGCTTGCCCTCCCCGGATATTTATTTGTAAACGCCCATTAGAGGAAGCGTTACAACCTAAGCCGCTATTTGACACGTCTATTATAAGTGAAGGTGCTGCAGCAGTCATTAAAACATTAGCCGATTTTACACATCCTATTGCATCGGTTACTGTCACTATATAATTACCTGTAACTTTAAGTTTTATTAAACTATCAGATTCTCCCGAATTCCATTTATAGCGATAAGGACCAACACCACCAATAGCACTTACTCTCAATTCACCATCACCCATCCCAAGACAAGTCTCTGCTTTACTTGTAGTAAAAAGATTAATGGCAGACTGACTTTGCAAATTGGTTACTGAAGACGCATTACAACCTTTAGCATCAACAACAGTAAGTGAATAAGTACCAGACGATAAAAAGTTTAATGAAGACGAGGAACTACCTGTACTCCATGAATAACGGTAAGGTGCATTGCCGCCAACGGGTTGAGCCACAATTCTACCACTGGCTTCCCCAGAACAGTCTGGTTGAGTTATAGTTAATGGAATAGTTAGTCTGGCAGGTTCTGCAACCGTCGCTCTGGCAGATATCGAACAACCTCCCTTTTCTGTAATAGTCACAGTATAAGAGCCACCAGCTAAATTTCTAATATCTCTAGTGGTTTGACCGTTACTCCATTTGTAGGTATATGGCTGAGTTCCCCCCCCAGCCGTTGCTGTAAGTTGACCATCTTGAAAACTGTTACATGAAATATTCCTAGTATCTACAGCAATCACCATTGGTGTAATAATAATTGGCTCACAAGTTATATTACCACACAATCTACTATCTGTGACTGAAACACAATATTTATTCTCTGTGTTGATAATGGTTGTATCAAAGGTTGAACCTGTATCCCATGCATAAGTATATGGACCTACCCCTCCTGTGACGATAGCTTTTACTGTTGTAGGATTGCCACAAACAATCCTTTCCATTTTTACACTTAATTTAGTAGGTTGAGTTAAAATATAAGTACCCGTTGCTGTCCTGTTTAATGCATCGGTAACAGTAACAGCGTAAGAACCGGCAAGAACATTATTTAATTCTGCGCCCACAGCCCCTGTACTCCACCTGTAGGAATAAGGTAAGGTGCCGCCAACAGGTATAGCTGTAATTTTACCCGTTGGTAAATTAAAGCAGGTTGGTTGCGAACCTGAAAATTGAACACTTACCGACTGGCTAATTAACCAAAATGGAAGTAAGAGAAGGATAATTACAAAGTTGATTTTTCCTGAACGAATCATATATGTAAAGAATTACAAATCAATAAAAAATACTAATTTGAACATTGGGGGTATTATTAACCTTGTAAAAAAAGGATATTTTGAGCTATAAGTCAAGTTTTTAAAGCTTATAAAACACATTTATTTAATCGTAAAATAACTATATATATTTGAAAATGAATAATTTATAATTTTTTGTTATACGTAAAACACTAATGATGCTAATAATTACCAAGCATTTTGAAGTCGCTTTCAAAAAAGATAAATAAGTGAATTTAAGTGTTTTATTAAACTATTTATCTTGGCCGTTTTACATTACACACCAAACAAATAACTGTGTATTCACAAAAGGAAGTGACCTTATTTATGAAATAGATTTATTGTATTGCTTTAGTTACATTTTTACAAAAAAAAATAAGTCGCGCTATAAACTATAGCACGACTTATTGACCAAAGTATAATCCCATGAACATAAATCTTGAGGTTCTTCAAAAGATTGCCTCATATATTTTTACTACTTTCGTAGCCTTTTTATTTTTGTATCCGTTGAGAATTCATTTATTCCCTTTTGATGATACAAATATGAGGCTATAATGAGTGGTAAAAAAGTACAAATTATGTGCGATGTGAAAGATACTTTTAATTATTTGAATCACAAATTACTGAATTACAATTTATTATAATTTATTTTGTGAATTAGACTAAAAATAATTATTAAAAAGGATTTGAAAAATCTTTATTATTTATGAAAGAAGGATCAGATAACATGTTTAAAAAGGCAATTAAATCCTTTTTGTCTCTATCAGAAAGCTTAAAAGGAAGGATATTAGGATCTTCATTAATGACACCATGTCCCCCTTTTTCATACTGTTGCAAGACTTCTTCCAATGTTTTGAATCTTCCGTCGTGCATATAAGGCGCAGTATAAGCAATATTTCTCAGGGTTGGAACTCTAAATCTACCACTATCGTTAATATTTAGTGTAGCATTTCTTCTACCCGGGTCTTTGAAATCAAGAAGAGAGGCTACATTATCTAAACCATTGTTTCGAAACTGATTATCTGTAAAAAGCGGATTAAAATGGCAATGGCTACAACCTGGATGGTTAATACTACCTGCAAATTCTATAAAAAATAACTCTATACCCCTTGCTTCATCTTCCTCAGGAAAACCTTTTTGTCCCCATATTACCTGATCATATCTGGAATTTCCGCTAATTAGGGTTCTTTCAAACTGGGCGATGGCCCTGGCTAATAAATCAATGGTAATCTCATTTTTTGCAGTGATACCAAATGCCTCTTTAAATAAAGCGGGATACTTTTTACTTCTTCTCAACCTCAATGCTACCTCTTGAATGGTATTATTCATCTCCAAAGGATCTTCAATGGGGTGGAGAACCTGATTTTCCAATGAATTCACTCTACCATCCCAGAAAAAACCTCTGGTGTTGTATGCAAGATTTACCAATGCCATACTATTTCGGATACCAACTAAACCTTTTTCACCCTTACTTAAGGGAAGGCCATCAGTAAATGATTTATCTAAAGAATGACAACTGGCACATGATTGGGTACTATCTTTTGAGAGAATTGGGTCATAAAATAATCTTCTTCCTAATGCAACCCCTTTTATTGTCAATACATTATCAGAAGGAATTATGGGTTTAGGTAACCAGGATGGAACATTTAAAACATAAGGCATAGTATCATGAACTGCTTGTTTAAAAGCAATGTCATCTAAACAATCAACACATATTTCAGGGTCTTTTTTACAAGAAACCAAAGAAAGCCCCCAAGTAAGGAAACAGCAAAAAATAAATATTCTATGCATTATCACCTATATTAGAATATTAAAACGAATAAGTCGATTAAAAGTTTCTCTATTTAACGCCTAGCCTCCGTTTTTAGGTCGGTTAATGTATGTAAAAAAGCTATTAAGTCGGAAATATCTTGTTTTGACAGATTGAGATTTCTGACGTTAGGATTTACATTGAATCCAGGGTTTCCGCCCATATTATAATGATTTATAACCTCCTCCAATGATTTCAATCTACCGTCATGCATATAAGGAGCCGTAATGGCGATATTTCTTAGGGTGGGAACTTTGAATTTAAAACGGTCATTGGGATTCAAGGTTACTGATTCTCTTCCTTTCTCGGTTGATTTGCCATTTAACTCGTCCCCTGTGTGAATCCCATTATTTTGAAAGGACAAATCAGTAAATAATGGATCAACATGGCAGTGGCTACATTCAGCGCTCGGCAATAAGGGATCAGCATCAAAAAATATAGTCCAACCACGTTTTTCATTGGGTGTGAAGGTCATTTCTCCTCTCATTACGGCATCAAATTTTGAATTATTTGAAAGTAAGGTTCTTTGATACTGTGCCAAAACCGAAGCAATTTTTAATGAATCAATAAAAATATCACCGTATATTTTTTTGAATGCTTTAGCATAACCATCTGATTCATTGATTCTTTTTTCAGCTATAGTCCAGGGAAGCCCCATTTCCAGAGAGCTACTTACTGGTATAAGTGCTTGCTTTTCCAACGTTGAAGCATTACCATCCCAGAATAAACCCTTGGAGTGAAAACCTATATTTAACAAGGATGGAGCACTTCTCGACAAAGGAAATAACCCATTAGAAACCTTCTTTCCATCTGTAAAAGCTAAAGAGGGTATATGGCACGTGCTACAACTTATCTTTTTATTTATGGAAAGGATAGGGTCAAAAAATAACTTTTCCCCAATGGCCACTTTCTCCATATCATGAAGATTATCTTTTGGCCATACCATTGGGGGAAAGTTGTTGACTACGGAAGTATTCCTTTTACAAGTACTGAAAATTACCAATGTAATGAGAATAGGCCATTTTAACATCTTATCGATATTTCAATCCTTGCTGCAAATTGGTCATTAAAAAAGAAACTAAGTCTTTATTTACGCTATGATCCGTGGTGATTTTTCTAAAATCAAGAAAATTATTCTGGTCTTTCCAAATGATATCTTTAACATCTATAATTAGAACCATTTCTGAAGATTCTTTACTTATTGAGATAGGCTTAGTCCAGGAAACTGGCTTATAAAATGCATCTCCACCTGAATGAAAGGTTAATTTGGTAGCAAATTTTCCAGAATTATCCACATCTGCATTTCCTTCTATTTTTGAGAATACATAGCCCGCTGCCCACGACCAGTAATTATCATCTAATGGGTGCGGGGGCGGATAAGAAGCAGGCCCTGTTGCATTTAATCGTGGAGCAACACCGACACCAGTTTGAAAACCGGTGTAATTTCCAATAGGAATATTTTTAAAAACCAGCTCAACCCCTCTTTCCGCCGCAGATAAAGATTGAATGTCTTTGAAATTAATTAACACTACTTCAGATAGTAACACTTTTTCTTCTTCTGTCCCAACTCTTTTTGTCAAATATAAATCTGACAGGTAAAAATTGAACAACTGAAATTTAATTTTGACTCCTTCTGTATACTCATAATTCTGGTTATACATCTGCAATGGTAAACCGTTAAAAGTACCGATTACCCGCAATTTAACATCCACCGTAGGAACTATTGACGTTTCATTTTTACAGGTAAAGAGACTAAAAGATAACAGAATAAAAAGCAATTTATCCATAACAAAAAATTTATTGATTAATCAATGACCTCTAAAACAGTAACTATTTTAAAAGAATTTACCAGATTGACCATCCATTTTTTTCGAATAATTTCAGGGGGATCTTTTGAAAAATCTAAACCATTGAACCATTTAGCATAATCAACTTCAAGCGTAATTTCCTGGTGATACCCTGCTTTTACTTTGGTGAAAATGGGAACTTCAATGGTATTCAAGAAATCATTACCACTTAAACTGATATTAATCATTGATTCTAAGGGAAATGCCTTTCTTTTCAATTGCATATTAGCAAATATATATCCTTTTTCTTTTTGATACAAATAACTTTGATTAACAACGAGAGGATGATTTGGAGGAAATTCGGACGGAGTAAGCACATTCACTGGCGGCTTGACACCCAGGGTAAATCTTAGGGTTTTAACACCTAATCCGTTATGAAAAATCGCAGCAACTTTTTTCTTTTGAAAAAGATTAGGATTTCCTATTAAGAAACTATTGGAAAAGGAATAAAAAACAGAATCTCTTTGGGGATTTACCGTCCTTACGAATAAAGAATCGAATACAGGGACCTCTCCGCCCTCTAAATCAACCAAATGAAAGTCAGAAAGTATAAAAGATAAATTTTCAATATTAAAGGAGTCACCCTGGACAAAAGCATAAGATTGATCTTTATAGATTACCGGATAAAGGGAATCTCCCTGTGAAATACGATGTCTCAATATTACCCTAAGCTCCGGAAACTTACAACAATCAAGGCAATTTATATCCGCATTTACAGAAAAATTAGCATACCTATAATCTAAACACCCCTCTTTTTGATCTTCGTTACAAGCGGAAAGATAAAGGGTACAAATAACAAAAAAAAGATAGATATTCCAATGATCTCTAACGATTATCCTTGTCCATTTTATTAGCATAATCTTTTAATAAACTTTTTACAGCCTGTTTAACCTGGGATGAAAACTCTTTCGTGATAATCCAATTATAATAATTTCTATCATTATATAATACTTCACCTGCTGGTTTCCCTTCATATTTGCCGAAGTTAAAAACGACCGTACCGTCTTTTTCGACTCTAAGCTTTTGGGTAGCGTCAACAAAGCGTAAATCGTTGGTAAAATCATGCAACTGTTGAATATCTGATGTTATGGGTGAAGGACCGACCACTCCGTCTTCATTTTCCACCTCTTTACCAACATACTTAGCCAATTGACCCTCAAATACAGAGATAGTGGCGCGGACATCCGATAAAGCATCGTGGGCATCAACCAGATCCTTTTGGCAATAAAAACGCAACGCAGCTTTCAAGGTCCTTGGTTCCATTTTATAAAAAATCCGCTGAACATCAATGGTCCTTCTTTTGGACATATCAAAATCGATGCCTACTCTGGCAAATTCCTCAATTAACATAGGAATATCAAATCTGTTAGAATTATATCCAGCTAAGTCAGCCTCCCCAATAAACTTATTGATTTTGTCCGCAACTTGAGAAAAAACAGGCTTATTTGCCAAGTCTTTAGCTGATATTCCATGCACTTGAAAGGCCTCTTCCGAAATAGGTACCCCAGGATTTATCAATAAAGACAACTCCTCGACAGGCTTATTGTTTTTAGGATACTTTATAATGGCAAGCTGCAAAATTCTGTCTCTTAATACATTTAGCCCTGTACTTTCAATATCAAAAAAACATAAATCCTTATCTAGTGTAATCGTCATTTAACTGCTTTTAGTTTGTCTATTCTAGCCTTTAAGGTACTGGTATAATGTGTACCTATTTGTCCATCTGGTTTACTGTATATGAAATATCCTTCATAATCTGGTAAATATTCAAGTAAAAGTTGTGCTTTATCAAATCCCATAGCCATGCAAGCTGTAGCTAATCCATCCGCCATGGTGCATTCCGGTCCAAAGACAGAAACACTTAAGAGCGTATTTTTTTCAGGAAACCCGGTGTATGGATTTAAAGTGTGGCTATATTTCACCCCTTTTACCTCGTGGAAATTTCGATAATTACCAGAGGTTGAAATGGTTTCATTTACTAATGAAAAAATAGTTTGAATAGCATTTACTTCAGCATCTTCTTTAGGTATATTAATTCCCACCTGCCAAAAGGCCCCCTTTGCATTTTTATTTTTTGCTGAGAACTCTCCACCTAAATCTACTAAATAATTATCAATCCCTTTTTTATCAAGGAACGCAGCAAGCACATCTATAGCATATCCCTGAGCAATACCGCCGAAATCAAGTTCTACCCCTGGAAATTTTTTGGTAAAAAGAATAGAGTCATTTTTTTCGACCCATTTAATATTTTTTAAACCAACAAATTTCAACAGGGAATCAACTTTTGCGCTATCTACTTTCGTCACTGGTTTTCTACCTGTATAGCCAAATCCCCAATAATTAATTAATGGACCAACGGTAGGATCAAACATTTGCGTAGATAGATTAGCTACCAATTGCGCATATTTAAAATTCTCAATAAAGTGAGTCGCGGAAACGGGAACGGAGAAAGTATTTTCTGATTGGTTAAAACGAGATATAGTCGAGGAGGGAATGTAGGTTGAAACATCATCATTAATGGCAATTAAAATAGAATCCATCTCCTTGAAAAAATCCCTTTTCAATGAATCCTTATAGGTTACTCTATAATAAGTACCCATCGTTTTACCCTCAACTACCTGATATCTATCTATAGTTTCTTTTTCCTTTGAACAGGAGAAAGTCAATGCAAGTAAAATCGATAAATAAAAAACAAAGCTATAATTGTATGTAAATGAATACATATCTATTGTTTTCTATTCATTAACGAATCTAATGAGTACCAACCTGCACCTTGTAAGAATAAAACTACATAACTAACCAGATAAAAAACAGGTAATTCCATATCACCAAATGGATCTGAAATATGAACCATTAACCAAGCAACTAACATGGTTATTATTAGCGGGATGGCAGATAATCGGGTAAATAAACCTAACATTATCAAAATAGAACAAAACACCTCTGCAAAAACGGCTAAAGCTAAAGAAGGCACTGGACCTAAACCAAATGGATCTGCAAAAGTAATTTCTTCATCCCCGAATAATTTATTAAATTTCCTTAATCCGTGGCCATAAAACATAGCAAAACCAACATAAAGTCGTAATAAAAGTAATGCTAAATCAGTCTTTTTTTCCTGTGACATACATACTAAATTTTAAAATTAATCAAGCAAGCCTTCCTCTTTGGCCTCTTCTCCTAATCCATGTAACTGTATAGGCTTTTGTTTCTTTTTAACTCTCATGTTCAAAAATTCAACTACTAAAGAGAAGAAAATGGCAAAATATAAATAACCTTTAGGAATAGTACCTATTTCAGCATCAAAAACTTTAAGATGGGCTAAATGGGCAGCCTCCGTCATTAACATGAATCCAATTAATATAAGAAAAGATAATCCAAGAATTTGAATAGAAGGATGTTCATTTACAAATTTACTGACTGGCCCCGCAAAGACAAGCATAATACCTACGGAAGTTATCACCGAAAATATCATGATAATCAAATTGTCGGTAAGTCCAACGGCAGTTAAAATAGAATCAAATGAAAAAACAACATTAATCAAAGCAATCTGTGTAATAACCTGCTGCATCGTGCTTACTTTAGGTTTCTTTTCAGGATTATCGTGACTATTTTCACCATCTAATTTGTGGTGAATTTCATTTGTTGCTTTGTACAATAAGAAGACACCACCCAACGCCAAGATAAGTGCTTGCCCACTAAAACCGCCGTTAAACCACCAAAGATTAACAGAAAACAGCGGTTCCTGCATGGCAATTATAGTAGATATACCAAATAAAAGGATAATTCTAAAAACCATAGCAAGTAACATGCCTATTAATCTGGCTTTAGGTTGTTCTTCAAGGTACAATCTATTGGAGGCAATAGTGATGAATATAATATTGTCGATACCAAGAACAATTTCTAGAAAGGTAAGCGTCAATAAGCTAATCCAAACGGCAGGATTAGAAAAATCGGGCATTATGAAAGAGGCGAGAAGTATCATATAATGTCTTAGTTTAGTAAAATATAAAAAATAACCTGATAAATTGGTTTAAAGTTCATCTTCATCGAAAAGTAGGTCAGGACGTCGGGATTTTGTTCTTTGGTAGGCCTGTTCTAGCCTCCAATCTTCAATGTTTTTGAAGTGGCCCGATAAAAGAACGTCGGGAACTTTCATACCCATGAAATCGGCAGGTCGGGTGTACACCGGGGGTGCAAGTAAATCATCTTGAAAAGAATCGGTCAAAGCAGACGTTTCGTCGTTTAGCACACCTGGAATTAATCGTCCAATAGCATCAACTAAAACGGCTGCAGCTAATTCTCCTCCTGAAAGAACATAATCACCAATAGAAATTTCACGGGTAACAAACATTTCACGAATCCTTTCATCAATCCCTTTATAATGACCACAAATGAGTAGTAAATTATTTTTAAGGGAAAAAGTATTTACTATTTTTTGTGTTAATCTTTCTCCGTCGGGAGTCAAAAAAATAATTTCATCAAAATGTTTATTTTCTTTCAACTTAGAGATACAATTGAAAAGGGGTTCTGGCATTAAAACCATGCCAGCACCCCCACCAAACTGATAATCATCTAATTGAAGACTATTACCAATACCATAATTTCGTAAATCATGAATTTCGATATGAAGCAACCCTTTGTCTTTGGCTCTTTGTAAGATAGAATGATTAAAAGGACTTTCTAACAAGCCAGGTAAAAGGGTGATGATATCAATGTTCATGGCATACGACAATATTTACAATATTTTAATTAGCTCTACTTCAAAAATCAAAGTAGCGAAAGGAGGAATATCACCTCCTGCACCTCTTTCGCCATAAGCGAGATTAGCTGGAATGTAGAATTTGTACTTTGACCCTAAAGGCATAAGCTGCAAGCCTTCTACCCAACCTTGAATCACTTGGGTGACACCGAAAGTAGCCGGTTCTCCTCTTCTTACTGAACTATCAAATTCCTTACCATTTAATAACGTACCGATGTAATGAACGGTAACCTGATTAGAAGGAGTAGGTTTTGCGCCGTCTCCTGGTTTCAAAATTTCATATTGTAAACCACTTGCCGTAGTTATTATACCTGGTTTTTTACCATTTTCAGCAAGAAATTTTTCACCTTCTGAAACGTTAGCCTGATATTTGCTTGATTGACTTTTCTGCATATAATCCTGAACCATTTTATTACATTCTTCCACTGAATATTTCGGCTCTTTACCTTTCAGCACATCACTGATTGCCTGAGCGATAATTTCCGGATTTAAATCTTCAAAATTTTGTTGTTTTAGGCTTTGTGCCATCAGCACACCAACACTGTAACTTACTGAATCCATTTTTGCATCAGAATTTTGCGCCTTACATGAGGCAGTTATTAAAATGATAGTGGACATTATTAAAGTCCTTAAAATATTTTTATACATGTAGGAAAAATTTAGCGGTGAATAAATTGACGGCAAAATTAAATGGATTAATGAGAAAAACCACTTTTTTAAATAAATTTATTATTCTCCCCACCTAAAACTATGCCAATCAAGCCCTGATAAATCTAAAACCCTGTCAATGACCGTGCCAGCAACTTCTTCTATGGTCGAAGGCTTACCATAAAAAGAGGGCGTTGCAGGACATATAATTCCGCCTGCTAAGGTCACCGTTTCCATGTTTCTTATATGAATTAAACTGAGTGGCATTTCCCTGGTAACTAAAATTAACTTCCTTCTTTCTTTTAAAATTACGTCCGCCGCTCTGGTAGTCAAATCGGTAGATATTCCAGCAGCAATGCGACCAAGAAGACCCATTGAACAAGGACATACAAGCATAAGCTCATATTTTGCAGACCCTGACGCAAAAGGAGCCATAAAATCCATTTTATTATAAAAGGTAAACGGATATTCATCTTTAGACCAGGGCCCAATCTCTAATTCCCAATTGTATATAGCATTGTCACTCATTACGACGCCTATTGCCTCGGTCTGATTGACAATTACTTTTAAGCGGTCTAATAAAATTTTGGCATAAATTGACCCGCTCGACCCTCCAATAGCAACAATAATTTTCATAAAATAATGATATTTCTAACCCAACAAGATAAATTAAATTTAGTTAAAATAAGAAAGTACATTTGTACGTATTACTTAAATAGATTATTTTTGAAAAAAAAGAGATATGAATAAAAGTTGGATTGCTATAGCGACGCTACTTACCTTTATTGCCGTAAGTTTTGCTTTCAATTTTTCTACCGCTGAAAATAAAGCAGTAACACCCGTAAAGTGGTACAGTTTAGAAGAGGCTGTTGCCTTACAAAAAAAGAAACCAAAGAAAATTTTTATTGACATGTACACTGATTGGTGTGGCTGGTGCAAAAGGATGGATGCCACAACGTTCACAGATCCTGCAGTATCTGCCTATCTGAATGAAAATTTTTATTGTGTTAAGTTTGATGCAGAACAAAAGAATCCAGTCACATTTCAAGGAAAAACCTTTAATTTTATAACCTCAGGATCAAGAGGTTATCATGAATTAGCGGCGGCATTACTCGATGGTCAATTAGGTTATCCATCCTTTGTATATTTAAACGAAAAACTTGAAAGGATAACTATCTCTCCGGGCTACAAACAACCAGCGCAGATAATGCCGGAATTAAAATATGTTGGTGGAGGATTTTATGAAACGTTAAAGTACAATGAGTTCCTGGCCAAAGAACAATAGTTTTGTCTTAACCACTGGTTAATTTATTTAAAAGGATACCTGTAGCGACAGATACATTAAGACTTTCTGTGTCTGCGTCGTTATTTTTTGGAATCTTCAATTTTTCGTCTAATAATTTTTCTACCTCTGGTCTGATACCAGAACCTTCGCTACCCATAACAAGGACGCCAGGTAAAGATGGAAGGTATTTATCAATATTTTTTCCTGAAAGACTTGCGCCCCACCACGGTAAATTGAGTGTTAAATGTTTAAATGCTTTATAATCCATGTGAAGCAAGGTTACCCGAAAAATTGACCCCATGCCAGACTGAAGAAATTTTGTATTAAATCTATCTACTGAATCAGGAGAAAAAATAATTTGTTTTACGCCAAACCACTCTGCTGTCCTGATAATTGTGCCCGCATTTCCAGGATCCTGAACACCGTCAAGATAAATAGTTAAACCTCTAGATGCCAATTTAAAATTAAAAACTTGCTCACTAAAAGCGAGTCTGGCTATGACTTGGTTGGGTGATTTGAGAGAGGAAATTCTGCCCAGTTCTTTTTCAGAAATAATAGTAACATCAACTTGTTTATTATTGCCTAAAAGAATGGCATTTTGTTCAATCCAGCGCTCAACGGCAAGAATTTCTAACAGTCTAAAATTATTTTGAACCAAGGACTCCTTAACAATCTTATCTCCTTCAATAAGGAATTCGCAAAATTGTTCCCGGAACTTTTTATTTTGCAGACTCGTTAGGTGATGAATTTTATTTTTTGAAAGCATATGACAAAGTTAAAAGGATTATTTAAAGTTATATACGTTATTCCTTTATTATGGTTAATGGGGTGTTCCACAACAAAGTATAGAAATAATAACACCTATTTACTTAGAAAAAATAATATTGAATGGCCAAAAAATCAATTCATTGACGATAAGAGTAATTTAACTTATGTTTTAAAAACCAATTTAAAACCTGCTGTGAATAAAACATTTTTATTCATACCCAGAATCTGGTTCTATTACAAAGCCAGTCAGATAAACGATACTACAAAATTAGATAAATGGCAACGGGAGATTATCGGTGAAGAACCAGCGATTATTAAATTTAATCAAATGGAAACCAACTCGATAAATGCTAAAAATTATCTCCAGTCAAAGGGGTATTTAGATGCCAAAGTCACCTTTAAAATGGATACCATTAAAGGGTTAAAAGGAGATATTACCTACAACATACAACCAGGTAACATATATAATATTGATACGATTATTTTCACCAGTCCCGACAAAGAAATTGAACAAGAATTAATTAATATCAGTAAAAACACCTTGTTAGGGAAAAATAAACCTTTTGAGTATGGTTTGTATAACCTTGAAAAAGAAAGAATTATTAAGCATTTGAGAAATGAGGGATATTTAAATTTTTCGCAAAATGTTTTTGAAGAATTAGAAGTTGATACGTCGGCCATACCCTATAAAACCAAACTTTATCAAAACATATCTTTTCCATTAAATGACAGTAATCATATTTCATATACCATTCGATATTGCAGGGTTACTATTAATGCAGGAATAAATGACTCATTAAAAAATGTAATTGATACCACTTTGTTCGGCATTCAATTGAATAGTTATGATGCAGAATGGCAGGTAAAACCTAAACAGTTAATTAAGTCCATTAGATTCAGACCAGGGACAAAATATAAAGAAGAAGATTACACTGAAAGTTTACGTTTACTGTCCAGTTTAGGTGTGTTCAAATTTATTCGCATTAAACCAATCATCAATCAGGGAGAAGCAATGGTTGATATTGATATTGAGCTATCCAGTGCGCCAAAGATTGAAATTGGATTTGATGTAGAGTTAAATTATACCAACAGAAGTAATGCGGCCGGTGCTGGTAATCTCATTGGATTGTCAATGAGTCCATCCATAAGACACAGAAATCTACTTCGAGGTGCAGAAAATAGTTTGTTTAATTTATCTGCTGGTGTAGAATTTAATCCCGAGCCAAGAAGTAAATTTTGGAATACGATAGACCTCAGAGCTCAAAATACCATATCTATCCCTCGTTTTAATAATTATTTAGGAACATGGCGTTTAATGAAATATTTAAGTTCCGGCAATACTGAATTCTGGAGAAAATTTGAAGAATTTTCCACTGCAAAATTAACCGCCAGTGCGGGTTACGTATTATTATTAGATTTTTACCGCTATCAATTAGCCAATCTTGCTTATGGCGTAGAGTTAAACCTGGGACAAAACAAAAGAATATCTGTAAATCATGCTGCTTTTGACTATATACGACCTTATTTTTTCACTCAAGGTCAAAAAATAATTGAAACGAATCCCTTTTTGGCAAATAGTTTCTCCAAACAATTATTTGCCAGTATATTATTCAGAGATATAAATTTTGCCAACCAAAAAGTTCAAAATATAAGAGGAATATCTAATCAATTTAACTTTAATTTTGAAACCGCAGGAGGAGAACTTTGGCTACTTAACAAAGCCGTCGATGAAATTTCAGGGACCAAAAATCCATTTAAAATTTTCTCAACGCTTTTTTCTCAATTTGTTAAATCAGAAGTGGATTTCAGATTTTACTATAATTCACCAAATAACAATATTTTTGCAGCAAGGATAAATACAGGATTAGCTTTACCGTTCGGATATACAGCGGCGGTTCCTTACATAAAGCAATTTTATGTTGGTGGACCCAATAGTATAAGAGGCTGGGCTGCCAGAGGTTTAGGTCCCGGCGGGTATATCGATTCTTTTTCACTTACTGAGAGCAATCGCTTGGTATTTTTTCAGACGGGTGACTTGAAAATAGAGTTTAACTTAGAATGGCGCTTTAAGGCTTTTTGGCGAGTTCAAGGCGCACTATTTCTTGATGGTGGTAATGTTTGGACGTTAAAAAAAGATGAATCAAGACCTGGGTCTAACTTTCAATGGAAAAAGAACCTAAACACAGAACCATTCAATCCTAAAGGTCAGAGTGATGCTTTTTATAAGCAAATTGCCTTAAGTCCTGGGGTAGGAATGAGAATAGATTTTACTTATTTTATGTTCCGCCTTGATTTGGGAATACCTCTTAGAAATCCATATAGCAGCGCAGACGGCAGTTACTGGGCAAAAAAAGAAGATCTAAAATGGAAGAATGTGAATCTTAATTTTGGACTTGGGTTACCTTTTTAGTCTTTTTGCCAACCAAAACCCGAGAATTTTAAAATCATTACGTTTTGATTTCTATTTAGCTGCCATTTCTCGTTATTGTTAAACGATGTTTTCACTTTTTTGAATTGATATGGAGCTGATAAAAAATGGGTAGATTCAAAAGAATCCAAATCTTCCTGAAAAACATTTCCCTTTTTTATCCAATTTTCAAAGAGAAGATTTACTAAATCAAATGCTTGAAAAGCTTCCGGTTGAGGAAAAACACCAAGTTCCTGGTAGAAACTTTGCTGAAATTCTCTTACCTCGCTATTTTCGGTATTTATGTAATAAGGAGAAGAAACATGAAAATTTAGTAAATCAAGAAGTTGAAAATCAACTTTTTCTAAATTTAACCAAGGAGATAAGCCGTAAACAATGATTTCTTTTTTATCAAATGACTCCCTATTTAATTCTTGCATTAAGTTATTTAAAAAAACTTCATCTGAATGAGAGGCCAAAATAACCACCAATTTTTCTCTTTTTTGTAACTCTGGAACAAGGGTATTTACCCAGGAATTTATATTAGTGGACAATAATAGCGTTTTGGGGAGAGCCTCCCCTTCTTCTTTTCCTTTTGATAGAAATGATGATAAAAATAATTCGTTCAGTTTTGCATCCGAATCCTTCTGTAATATTAAAATATCTTCAGTACGTGCATATTGATTTACATGATCGACAATAGACGAAATTTGCGTTTCTATCGTAGGATTAACCTGATAAAAAAAAGGATTATCCTCCGTTAAATTTTGAGCAGCACTAAAAGGAGAAAATAATAATACACCTGATTTTTTAGCATAATTAGCCAGGTATTTGATATTATCTCTATGATAAGGCCCAATAATCAAGGGTATGTCTAAAAATCGGTTATCATCTAAAACTCGTTTTTGAAGAGATACAGTGTCCGGACCTGAATCCCATACAACGGATTCAAACGAAACCCCCTTATTTTTCCAATTTTCCAAGGCTAATTTTGCCCCGATGTAATAATGAATAGCCCACCTACTTACAGAATTATTTATATCACCCCGACCACTCAAAGAAATATTATCATTAAGGAAGGGAAGTACAAACCCTATTTTCAAGGTGGCATCTTTAGTTAACTTACCTTTTGCTATGTGTATTTGATCGCTTGGAAATTCCTTTGCGACCTTATCGGACTTAATGGGGAGCAACCCATCAGATGAGTATAGAAGTACCGGGAAAGTATCTAATTTTCCGATTAAAACACGAGATTGATTAGTGAAATCAGCGGGAGATATAGACGGAACAGAAGCTACTGATCTACTTGAACTACAAGCAGCAGACAGCAACAAAAAAGAACCAATGAATAAATGCAAGGAAATATTATTCCCACTCAATGGTAGCCGGGGGTTTGGTACTGATATCATAAACAACTCTATTTATTCCCTTAACTTGATTAATTATGTCTGTACTTATTTTACCCAAGAACGAATAAGGTAAATGACACCACTCAGCGGTCATACCGTCCAGCGAAGTAACAGCTCTCAGCGCAACCACTTGTTCATAAGTGCGTTCATCACCCATTACGCCGACGGCAAAAATGGGTAATAAAATGGTGGCTGCCTGCCAGACTTCATTATAAAGCCCCTCCTCTTTTAACCCATTTATAAAAATAGCATCTGCTTCTTGCAGTAATCTAACTTTTTCAGCAGTAATATCTCCCAATATACGAATACCAAGACCCGGACCTGGAAAAGGGTGTCGGTTTAATATATCTGGGGCTACGCCCATTTCTTTTCCTACCCTCCTAACCTCATCTTTGAACAACATTCGGAGAGGCTCTACAATTTTTAAATTCAACTTTTCAGGTAAACCACCGACATTATGATGAGATTTTATGGTTACAGAAGGACCGTGAACAGAAACAGATTCAATGACATCGGGATAGATGGTACCTTGAGCTAAATAGGCTATCTTATTATCGGTACTTTCGAGTAACTTAGCCTGTTGTTCAAAAATATCAATAAAAGCTTTTCCAATAGCTTTTCTTTTTGCTTCGGGGTCAGAAACACCCTTTAATGCTGCATAGAAGTGAGCTTTAGCGTCCACACCAATGACCCTTAAACCCATATCTTTATAGCTGTGCAGCACTTCCTCGTATTCATTTTTCCTGAGTAAACCATTATCAATAAAAACACAAACCAACTGGTTTTCAATGGCCTTATGAAGTAAAGCTGCCGCAACCGATGAATCAACGCCGCCACTTAATCCTAAAATAACATGATCATTGCCTATTTTACTTTTCAAATCAGCTACGGTAGATTTCACAAAGGCTGCCGGCGTCCAATTTCCCTCACAGCCAGCCATATTTCTAACGAAATTTTCCAATATTTTAAAGCCTTCTACACTATGTGTAACCTCCGGGTGAAATTGTAAACAAACTACTGCCGCCTCAAACGATTTATTATTACTTCCGAAAGCAGCAATCGGAATGTCATTTGTTTTAGCTAAAACTTCAAAGCCTTCAGGAATTTTAGTAATAGTATCAGCGTGTGACATCCAAACCTGACTATTCATTTCGACACCATCAAATAACTTACTATGATCAGAAACGATCTCAAGAGAAGCTTTTCCATATTCTCTTTTATCTGATTTTTCCACTTTTCCACCAAGTGACTGAGCTATATATTGCGCCCCATAACAGATTCCCAATACTGGTAAACGCCCTAAAATCTCGGATAAATCAACTTTTAGTGCATTTTCATCTTGTACGGAAAAAGGACTACCTGATAAAATGACCCCCTTGAAATTAGAGAGGTCCTTCGGAACCTGGTTAAACGGCTTTATTTCACTGTAAACCTCCATTTCCCTGACTCGTCGGGCAATGAGTTGGGTATATTGAGAACCAAAATCTAAAATTAATATCGAATCCTGCATAATCTTTTGACATTGTGTGGGTTACTAGCTATCAAGCAGACCTCTACCCTCTTTTAAAATTTTTTGATCTTCCGTAAGTTGTTTAAACAACCTATCTAAGATGCCATTAATAAAATCTTTACTTTTATCAGTAGAATAGGTTTTTGAGATTTCTACATATTCATTTAAAGTAACTTTTCCTGGAATAGAATTAAAATTCATCAATTCTGCAATAGCCATTTTTATTAAAATCATATCAATGACAGCCACTCTTTCCGCATCCCAATTTTGCAAATTTGGAGAAATTATATCCAATAATTCCTTGTCCTTAAAAAATACAGTCTCCAGCAAAAACTCACCAAATTCAACCGTAGCCTCATCGGAAGGAATATATTCTTTGTAAAAATCAGAAGCTACGGGGAGTTGCTTTAATGTTTTTTTAACTGCCCCAACCACCAGAGATTCGTCATCAATCCATTGAGAATAATTATCTTCCAGTATTTCCTGGAAATGATTAGATTGAAGACAAGTCTTTAACAAACTCAAATAAATATTAACGTAATCTTCAGGTGTTAACGAATCAGCTATTAAAAATTCCTTATATTCTTCAGATTTTAAGAACTCGTTATACATTAATCGAACCAAATCTTCGTCTAATTTTTCTCTTATATCATGAGTATCGATAAGGTTAGACAACCCAATGTTATCGGAAAGCGATTTAATATGTGGATTAGTCGCTAAGATTGGTTTGAAAAATTTATCCTCTTCCGTAGGTCTATGTCTTGATTTTCTATTTTTCAAGTCCGTGGAGGCATAACCTGCTATTTTAATGACATAAAATAACACCAAAAGATAGAGATCAAAAGATTGGTTAATCTGTCTTCTATAACCTAAAAGCCCTTTAGTATAATCCTGAGTAACATCTCTGCCTAAGGCATACAAAATTTGCATCACCTTTACCCTAACATTTCTTCGACTCAGCATAACAGTACTTAATATTTTAAAAAATCTTATTTATTTAAACCAAACAAAGTGATAAGTTCTTCAGCATCAGGCAACTGATTTATATGCCAATTAGAAATTACTTTTCCGTCTTTTAATAAAACCACGCCAGGATTAGAACGTACGATCGTTTTTAACAAAATATCATCAGCCATATAAATAGGAAAATCAACTTTCAATGATTTTTGAAAATCAGTAATCATTTGTTTATCGGTATATTTTGTTATGGCGAAAACATTTATATTTTCCTTCAACAGCGGATTTAAAACAGGCAGAAGGTTGTTTTTCCAGGATGCTACATAATTCTCTTTCCAGGAATAGGTTTTAACGGGTATCGTTTTTTCTACTATTCTGTCAAAAACATTATTGTACTGATAAGTTTTTCCTACCAACACACTATCCAATACAAATACAGAATCTCTCTGAATGCTGGTAGTATTCACTACTGATTCATTTAATTTATAAGCGATAATCATGAATGAAAAGCCAGGATAATTTAAAATATCCTCTGTTTTATCATTTCCATTAATGTCGGCTACTTCAAAATCACTCACTTTAGTTTTCTCTATGGCTGGCTCAGACTTCATTTGTTCAAGTTTCCATTCTGAGGTAGGATATTTACTATATTCGAGCATATATGTATCAAAAGGCACTTCAACAATCTCTCCCGACTTTAAATTAGTCATTTTGTAAGCAACAATTTTAACAGCAGCGGCTGCTTCCTTCTCGCTTTTTTTCATTTCTCTTATATTATTTCCTATTTTAAACGGCCTGAAATCTGTGTGTGGCAAATCCCATACAAAATTGGAGAAAGAATAAAAAGTGAAGCCTGCCAAGCTAATAGCAAGAATACTGTTTCGGGTTACCGGGGTAAAAAGAGTAAATAAATTTTTGTTAAATACAATAAAAAGAATAGCTGGAACGAGTAAAAATATATCTTTCAAAAAAGAAACTTTTGGTTTCAATTTTATAAAATCACCAAAACAACCACAATCCGTCACCTTCATATTGGTTTCAACGTAATCGCCCCATTGAGAAAACGAGAAAAAATTAACTCCTTCTGGAACATAACCAGTGAGGTAGGTAAAACCTGTTAAAAAGGTAAAAAACAAAATAAGCAAGAAAAAAGACCAGGCTGTAATTTTTTGATAAATGCCAAAAAGCAGCATAATGCCTAATACAATTTCAAGAACAATCATGATTACAGCAAAAACAATGGCATATTCTGCCATTACTGGAAAAATATCGGCCACAGAACTCAGGGAAGTTTGTGAAAAAGTCACTTTAAACTCTGCAAAATATTGTTCCATTTTATAAGCCGTTCCCAGTGGATCTATGGCTTTCACCCAACCAGAAAATATAAATAAGGCACCACAAAAACTTTGCAGGAACGTTATCAAAATATTTTTTGATTTCTGCCATAAGAAATGCACCATTGCTGTCCATATACCACCTGCAATGGCCATATACATCATTATATCTGTAAGTGTCATATATAAGTTTTTACTTTTAAAAAAATTAAACTTCTGATTGTTCTGTTATTTTGATAAGAGAGAAAACAGCATAATTTAAAATATCCTGATAGTTTGCGTCAACCCCTTCTGAGACATTTGTTTTACCGAAATTATCTTCAATTTGTTTGATTCTCATCAATTTAGTTAACATAATATCTACCAAAGAACTTAACCTCATTTCTCGCCAAACCTCGCCATAATCATGGTTTTTATTACTCATTAAATGTTTGGCTATGCCGACCTGTTTGTTGTATAAAGAAACAGCTTCTTCTTTTGAAATATCGAATGGATAATCATCAGGTAATTCAAGTTGAATTAAGGCCATAATGCTATAATTAACCACCGCTTGATACTCCTGTTTTATTGGGTCAACAATTTTTTGAGCACCCATAATTTGAATGGTGCGTATGCGTTTTACTTTTATCAGAAGTTGGTCGGTCAGGGAAGTTGGCCTTAAAACACGCCAAGAAGTTCCATAATCTAACGTTTTCTGGATAAAAAGTTCCCTACAGGCCAATATTTCAGTGTCGTACTGACTAAGCGTTCTTTCCACGCAAGCAATTTTATAAATTTTTGCAAATATAGGTAATTAGTTGATAATGGTAAGAGATTGTTTACTGACAATTGCTATTATCTTTGTTTCTAAAAACAATAAATGCTATATCTGACCTTATCCATTTTGAGTTCTTGCACCTTACTTTGGATGTTTCGTTATTTTTCTGACAAAAATTTAAATATTCAGGGAATAATTACTGTAAATTATATTACCTGTCTTATTTCAACTTTGGTAGTAAATGCTCATACCTTGAATATTCAATCCTTGATGGATGAACCGCTGAACGGATATGCTTTTCTTTTAGGTGGGTTATTTATCATAACCTTTAACATCATGTCCAAAACAGTAACTCATTTTGGCATTATGATAAGTTCAGTCACTCAAAAAATGTCTCTGATAGCACCCATACTGATTGGCGTTCTATTTTATGCTGAAAATCTTACTATTTTTCGCATCATTGGAATTATTGCTGCAATGAGTGCCATTGTAGTCATCAATATGCCATTTAATAAAGACCAGGAACAAAAAAGAAAATGGATTTTATGGCTTTACCCCCTTTTAACCTGGCTTTTAAGTTCCATCATCGATTCCGCTTTTTACCTTTTGGGTAAATCCACAGGATCTAAACAATCCGCTTTATTTTTAGCTGTACTTTTTGGCACTGCTGCTACACTGGGCATTTTATTTATGATCATTCATAAAATAAAAAGTGGGTTAAAAATACCCGGGCATATTATACCTTTTGGTATTTTATTGGGCGTTCCTAATTTCATGTCTATTCATTATTTAATGAAAGCTATTGGGCAAGGCTGGGATGCCAGTTTGATGTTTCCAATAAACAATGTAGGAATTATTGCCATTTCGATGTTAGGTGCGCTATTTATCTTTAAAGAAAAGGCAAATAAATATAAATTAATGGGTGTAGCTTTAGCCATTTCAGCGGTCCTCCTTATTGCTCTTTCTTGAAACAATGGAAAATAATTTTCAATATAAAACGATAAATTCACCCGGATATGGCGAATTTCGCGATAGGGGAAGTAAATTTTTAGCCCATATATTTCCCATTGTAAATGGCGAGGAGGCTGGTAATGCGTTAGAAGAAATCAGGAAATTACATGGAAAGGCAAACCACCATTGCTTTGCCTGGCGTATAGGTCTCGATGGCCTTAAATACAGAGCAAATGACGATGGAGAGCCGTCAGGTACTGCTGGCAAACCCATTCTAGGGCAAATAGATAGTAATGGATTAACCAATGTACTCATTGTGGTTACGCGATATTTCGGTGGTACCCTTCTTGGCACTTCCGGGTTAATAAATGCCTATCGATTAGCTGCAGCTGCGGCCATTGAGAATGCTGGTGTCATTGAAAAAGAATTATCAGACTATTATATATTTTATTGTGATTACAATAAAATGCCCCTGATTATGGACGCGGCAAAAAAATATGAACTTACTATAATAAAACAATCGTTTGATTTGAATTGTGAACTTACCATTCAATTTCCAAAATCAAAATGGGAGGGTAAATTACCCCAATTCATTGCTCAGGCATTATCGCTTAGAATCGATCAAGTTGACCCCACCCTACTATTACCTCAATTAAAATGGGAACTTCAAGGAACCTGGTGAGGATTATTGCTTGCTTAAACGCATGGATACCGTTGAAAATCCGTCTGTCAAACTACAGGCAAAAACACCAGAAGGAATATCTTTAGTAGGAAACTCAAATCGATTATTGCCTGGATTTAAGTTGATTCTTCTCCTTTCTACTAATCTACCGTTTATATCAAATAATTGAAGATCAAAAATGCCACTTAACTCAGTCAAAATATGAATTTGAAGATAATCGGTAAATGGATTTGGGAACGCATTTATCTTTAGTCTTGTGGCACCTAAACTTTGAGTAGAGGACGTCTTGCATGCCGTGCTTGAAATGGGTCTTACAAAAAATCCAAATTCATTTAAGCCCAATTTCATACTATCAGGTACATCTAACCTCAATTTTAGTGCATCATAACCATAAGATTCATCTAACTTTCCTTTTAATGTTATACATCCCGTTTCATTTTGTTTGAATTGGCAGTCAACGGGATAACAAGAATATTTAAGTGTAACAGGTAAATGTTGCAATGATTTACCAATAGGTAAGACAGGCATCCCTTTGGGAATTTTAACTGCAAAGGAATATTCCACCGGAATATGTAAACAAAGGCTGTCAACCATTCCCTTTTTAACATTATACCCTGAAAACGCAAAAATGCCCGTAGAATCAGCGGGAATAATTACTTGATTACATGGATTGACCTGACCTACAAGATCAATAAAATATCCAAGCATCATAAACAAGCAATAAATTTTACTTTTCATTGGTATAACGATAATATTAAAATCAATTTACCTATAATTCTCTGAAAAAACTAATTTTACTTTTCAATTTCTCGGAAAAATCAGTTCTCTTTAATAAATCCTCCATTTTCAAATGCATCCTATAATGCCAGTAATTTTTTGGATTTGCGGGAACGTTAATTCGCTCCATTGCAGGATTAGGATTTCTAAGTAATTCGTCCATTCCCAGCAAATCCTGAAGAGGAAAAACGGCCCAAAGGGATGGCCAACTTAAATGTAAATCGATTACCTTCTCAACTAATGCTGGTGTACAGGTTGCTGGAGCTTCATTCTCCCCACCGAGTTGAGACTGATAAAAGTATTGAATTTGATCTCTTTCTGATTCGTCCCACCAACATCTTATCGGTGACATATCATGCGTTGAAGGACTTACTACGGATAAAAAAGGAATATCTCTTTCTTGCAAATAGGGCGTTGAAGGATTTTTACTCATTCTTTGTATCTCAAGAGTGAGTAAACCCAATTCTTTCATTACACCTGAAACACAAGCTGGCACCATACCTAAATCTTCCCCACAGATTAACATGTTAGTGGCTTCTTTAATGGCCGGCAATTTTTCCATCGCCTTATCTCTCCAAAATTCATCTTGCATTTGATAAAAATAATAATCATGGAGGCGTCTTATATTGTATTGAGTATGTTCATTTAAAAAAGCAAAGGAATAAGTATCCATTAAATTTATCCTTGGATGAAACGCATTCGCCTGATATTTATCTTTTATAAATAAAACATCACAAACGAGGCTAAAAAGTATATTTTTGTGTGAGACGTAATTTCTTCCTGTCGTTGAATTCAAAAAATCATCTAAATCTTTTTGACAAGCTAAATGTGACTTAAAAGAATACAAACCATTTTCCTCTACGTCAAAAAAAACAGACAGCATTTCATCTATTTCTTTAGAAAACAAAGAGGTTAATAATTCAATGGTTAAATAGGGTTTACAAAATCTATTTTCATCGAAAGGTATGCCATAGTTATTAAAATCTTGAATGACCAAAGGAATGGCTGGATTAAATACACCCAATAAACCGTCTACCTGATTAGCAGGAATTTCCCAAATTCTAAAAAAACCTAAGATGTGATCTATTCTATACGCACTAAAATATTTTGCTAAAATAATCATTCTATTTTTCCACCAGGCGTAATCATCTTTCGCCATTTCGGACCAGTTATATGTTGGGAAACCCCAATTTTGCCCTGTAGCCGAAAAAGGGTCCGGCGGAGCGCCTGCCTGACCATCCATGTTAAAAAGATGTGGAGAAATCCAGGCATCGGTGCTATGTTTAAAAATCCCGATAGGCAAATCGCCTTTTAGAATTACCCCTTTGCTTTTAGCATATTTGGAGGCATTTAATAATTGCTTATCTAAATTAAATTGCAAGAAGAAATAAAAAGCAATATCTAAGAAATGGTCATTGTCTGGATGAATAAAATCTGTAAGAAATGTAGGATTAAATTGGGCGTAATCACCCCATTTTGTAAAATCAACGGTCTTATACTTGTCCCTGAAAAAGGAAAAAAGAGCGTAAGACGATAACCAATTTTCATTTTCCTTGAAAAATTGGATATAATCGGGGTCGTCTTTTAATTGATCCCATTGATTGATAAATATTTTCTTTGCCAGATCAAGCTTACAGGTAAGTACCCGCTCGTAATCTACGGCATCCAACTCATTTAAATCTCTTCTAATATTATCTAATTCCTCTGGCGTTACGATATTTGCCCAACCTGAAATACCTTCTATATGCAAATAAAGTGGATGAAGGGCAAAAACGGAGATGGCAGCATAAGGATAAGAATCAGTCCAGGTGTGAGAAGATTGGGTATCATTGATGGGAAGGATTTGAATCATTTTGAGGCCAGATTGAGCGGCCCAATCTGAAAACAGAATTAAATCATTAAATTCCCCTACGCCAAGACTTTGATTACTTCTAAGGGAAAATACGGGAATGGCCACGCCAGCTCCCTTCCAATAAGGTGTTGTGTAATTAAAATGTATATCATTTAATAAAACATTAACCCTTGAATGAATTGATTTTAAATCTCTCAAATGCCTGTTTTCGCCATCCTCAAAGGTGACATTATTATCAGGATGTAACCACACATATTTATACTCCAGATTATGCGGAAAAATGCTGAAAGAAACCGTTCCCACCCATTCATTATTATTTATCTTATTGGATAATTTAAGTCCGTTTACAGGTTGCCAATCTCCAAGTTTTTCATGATTTCCTAACACCATGAGTTGGGCACCCTCGTAACAAAAAGGAACTTTCAGATGAAATGTCAGTTGAATAAAACCTTTTTCATTTAACGTTTCAGAAAATTGACTGGTTTGAGGTAAAACTAAACCTGCAAAGGCATCGGTAAAAAAAGCATTTTCAGCACGCCCTTTATCCATCCAAAAATCTCTGATAAAAAAATAATCAGAAGATACATCTCTTCTTAAAAAAGATCGTTGCAAAACACCTTCATCTTTTTTGTTGTGAAGAAGGTTATCTCTTACAACATAACTATACTGAAAATCAAGATTCTCCTCTGAAAAATCGAATGAATTTCCCCAAAAACCGCCTCCTAAATAGTTTAGTGGCAGATATTTTATTTCCTCATTAAAGCTTCCACCGATTTTTAGATATAAATTTTCTCCCGTTTTGGTATAATAATGAATTTGGAATTGCAGTTTACATGACATTGAGACAATATTTTCACAAAAATAAGGAGAAACCCATAAAATGCTATTTATTAGATAAAAAACATTTTTTTTAAAGAAAATATTGTAAAAAGTAAATAAACCACTATATTTGCGCACGCGTTCAGGAAAAGTACTGAACAAATAATATTTCGCGGATGTAGCTCAGTTGGTAGAGCGCAACCTTGCCAAGGTTGAGGTCGCAGGTTCGAATCTTGTCATCCGCTCTATTTTTTAACTTAAACGATTAAATCTTCAAAACCTTATGCTGATTATTGATGTAAAAGATAACGAAAGTATCGACCGTGCTTTAAAAAGGTACAAAAGGAAATATAGAGATTCCCAAGTGATGAAAGAATTGCGCAGAAGACAAGAGTTCGTTAAACCCTCTATCACTCGTAGAGCAGAGGTTTTAAAGGCTGTTTACATGGAAGATAAAAAAAGAGAGGTAGAGGATTAATTCTCTATGTCAAACTTACATAGAAAAAAGAGCCATTTTAAAAAAATGGCTCTTTTTTTATTTCTACTAAGATGATCTATAAGCTGTTGGGTTATAACCGTTCTCAAAAGTTCCTAAAAATAGTCTGGCATATATTCTGTATATAGCTAATCCATCAAGGACTAAAATTAAAGAGATCAAAAGGGTTAATCCAATTTGATTTTCGTGCAAATGTCCTAAAATCAAGTCCTCACCAATAAAGGTGGGGGTAATAGGAAAGCCTGATAAGCCAAGGCAGGCTATTAAAAATGCTACTCCTAACCTTGGACGAATAAAAGAATAGCCATGAAATTTGTTTAGTAAAATAGATTGACCGAAATACTCCAGGCGATTAAGTACTATAAGACCTAAAATAGCTGCGAAAACAATACCACTTAGAAAAAGATAAAGTTGACCAATTTCAAATTGCTCGTTTAAAGCAATGCATTGCCCAAGTAAAAATTGGCTAAAAACAATTTGCAACCAGGCATTTTTTGCATTAATTCGGGACTCGAAAGCTGAAAAAATGAACCCTAAACTTAAAAGACCTCCAATAAAAGAAAAGGTGTGCAGCCAGGACTCAGCGTAGTATTTTTTTATAAAAATAAAATAGAATCCTACCAATAAATATAACCCACATAGAATGAGGGCCTTTCGAGTTTGAAAAAACCTGAGTTTTCTGCCTATCCATTTTAATGGATTCCACAAATATCGATACATATTCGTATCCATATTAAACTCTTTGATACTTAATTGATAAATGGAAATTTTTAATCTTCCCCAAAAATTGTCGGTTATCTGATTATTGGGTTTAACAAAATGAAAAAACTGATCATGAATCAAATAACTCAGCACAGCAGGCGAAACTAATAACTGGTAAGTTCTTAAAAATGCATTTCCAGCAAAATGAAAAATGGCCAGCGTATGAAAACCCAGGGCTACTTCAATAAAAATAATACCGATTTGAGCAATGGAGGAATAGGCAATTTGGGTCTTTACAGAAGATTGAACTCTGGCAATTAAAGTGGCAAACAAACTAGTAGTAATGCCAAAAACAATCACCACCCCTTTAAAAATAACCAAATCATCCCATAAAGGAAAGGTTCTCAAAAGCAAGAATACACCCATGTGAACACTCAACGAGCCATAGAAGATGGCAGAAGAGGTTGTTGGACCTTCCATCGCCCTAGGTAACATAGACGAAAATGGATATTGAGCCGATTTGACCAAAGCTGCTAAGAGGAATAAAAAGGGAATAGCCTGAATATAAATATCGTGATCATTCCCCAAATAGATAATATCCAAAGATTTTAACTCCTGGAAATTAATCGACCTTTTGAAATAATGGTGACTTAACCAAATGCCTAAAAGCAATGAAATATCTGCCACCCGATAAACTGAAAACAATTTCATTGCATTTTTTGCCGGGAGATACCTGTCCTTATAAAAAGCTACCAATAAAAAAGAGGCTATACCTATGATTTCCCAACCTGCAAACAAGGTTTCGAAATTACCTGAAAACTCAATGATAGTTAACCCTAAAAAGAAAAAAAGCATATTGTTAAAAAAACGTTTAAATCCTTTTTCCCTATGCAGATAGGTTTTACTGAAGGTTGAAACAAGTAATAGAATAAAATCTGTGATAACTGCAAAAATAATAGTCTGATTATCCATGTATAAATGGAAAGAAAAATTTTCATTATTGGCTTTATACAATGCAGGACCCTCAAAAAAAATAGCACCATTATGATGAAAGTACAACTGGATACTTACCCAAATAAGCAATAAAAAATGAGATAAAAGGGTAATGAAAACGGTTCTGTAAATTATTTTCTCCTGATGATTACTCGGTAGTAGTGAAATCAGAAAACCAATAAATGGAATTATGACAAACAAAGGAATATATGGATTCATTCTTTTTTAGTTTAAAATATGAACAGGAATGTGCTCTTGCGTAGCATGGTATATTTCGTTTGTTTTCATCTCTGTTGCCAAATCGATTAACACATGAACATCATTACTTTCATTCACTTTTTTTAGTAAAGGGGTATAAGGGTAAAACTGATCATTTTTGAAAAAGTACAATTGATTAGATTCCGGATGAATAGCTGTAATTAAAACCCACCCATTTTTAAACCATTCATAATATTCAGGACTCGATTGAATTGTTTTCAAAACAACCTCAGGGAAATGCTCTACAATCAACATTAATCTTACCGGATCATGTACCTCAATCATTTGTAAAGGTAGGCCAGGTCTTAAATCACCATCTGAACTGTTTGCCACTCCAATTAACCCCATTACATTGTGAGGTAATTTTGTTCCTGCCCCCATTTTATAATTATCAACCCTGGAAAAATAATATTCGAGATTAATTCCCCCACAAACAATGGGAAGCGGCTTCATAACACCCAATAAACGATCACCATTCGGATCAGTTCGGTAATCATAAGAATTCATGAATGCCCGACGGTCCAGGAAAAGACCTTTAGTAAGCTGCCGATGACCAACGAAACAAAGGGCATTTGTTCCATGCCCCAATTCAGGTCGAGGCTCAAAATAAGAAACTGATCTCTTCTGAATTGATTTACGAACGTGTTTTATGTCCTTATTAGTCTTGATGGAAGCAAACCTTCTGGATCGTTCCTTTGCATTTAAATCTAAGGCCTCTTCAAAATTCACGACATTTAAGTTATGTTTTAATTTATTTTCCGGAGATAGCAAATCAAGGTCATAAAAAGCCATTTCATCACTTGCAGTATCATGTAAAGCACCAATAAACTGTGTTTTCTCTGGAATAATCAATCCCCTACTTTTAAGTATCTTCCGGACTTCAATATGATTTGCCATAAAGGAAAAAACCCTGGAATTTACAGAACCCGGACGACCACTACAGGCACCACAATCATGTGCTCCGTGATGTGGATTATTTGCACTACTGCTTCCATGAGCAACCGCATAGACAATGGGCGGAAAGTTTTGGCTTAAACCAATTCCGCAAAGTAAATTTTCCACTCTATCAGCCATCTCAGTAATTGTAAAACCTACCTGCAACCCATTTTCAACCACAATAGGAGTGGAAACCTCAATTTGAAGGGTTGAGGTTAGATTCATGTGAGCGAAAGCATCTGATATTGCAGCACTCATTTTAGGTCTGAAAATATCCAGAACCATTTGAATGGCAGCCCAAAAGCCAAGAGAGAGGGTGATCACAAAACCTCTAAACATGGTATTTGCCTTTTTACTAAAAAGAATTTCATGACCACGAACCCCTTTTGATTCAATTTCCCTGATTAAATATTTAGGCGTAACGGGAGCTGGACATAATTTTTCATAAAATTTTCCATTGGCGGGATGGAAGAAGAATTCAACCCCAAAAAAACCCGGACAACCCATTGTTTCGCAATGTGGTTGAACATGTTCAAGATGTCTCCTAATGGAACACTCTCTTTCATCAATACAGAAAATACCTATAAACTCCGTCTGTGAATTAATTTGAGAACTGTCCTTTACAGGTAAAGATTTTTTCTGTTTTTGTAAAGAAATTATACCTGCAAAAACTTCATCATAATAACTCCATTCAAAAGCCATTTGCCATAGAATGAGTACCTCTTTTAATTCTGTTCTGCGAATAGGTGCAAATAAATCAGCGGGCTCCTTAGGTACAAGTTGTCCCAAAGGCTGCCAATTATCACCAAACTCTACCGTTAATGCATCAATTTCAAGTAACAATTCGAGGATAATAAAATCCTTTAAGGTAACAGACTTAGGATAAAGAATTGAATTGGGGTTATCCTCAATGGCACCAACAATACCACTCCAGCCACGATGAGTAAATTGCTGGTCGAAAATATATTCCTGAAAAAGAGTTTCTTTTCCAACCAATAATTTTAACAATCCAGTAATACTTAAATTCTGTTCGAAAAGTAAGTTTTTGGCTCTCTGTGTTTTAAAAAAACTGGAAAAACTTTTCTCTTCCAATAATTTAACGGCGGCTATTAAGCCTTTATCCTCAAATGGGAAATGCCAAAGTGCAATGCCTTGATCAAGATAACTTCCAATGATTCTAAATAATAAAGGTTGGATTGCGTTATCCAAATCAATGTGATAAAATCGCTGCCAATTTTTTCTAAACAAGCCAACCTCAGGTAGTATATTAAAATCATAAGATTTATTTAATACCTTATCTAACCAACCTGGAAAATCAGCCTCTCCAAATTTGTCCAAAATAGTTTTAGTCAAAATTTCTGTCCGGATTCGCCCTAACGTATGCAATTTTCTGAATTCATTTAAGGACAGGGTGACCTTACAACCAAATAAAGATGAAGCTTTAAAGATACCCTCAAAAAATTCATTGTGTTGAAAGGCGTGCAATGAATTGTGATGAATAAAATCCTTAAGAGGTGTTTGGGATGGCAAATAATGTTTTAACTCATGTAAAACATGATCTTCATCAAAAGCGATATGTTTTGTCATTTTCTCCGGTTTAAATTAGGATTTTAGTCTTCTGGCGGCCAAAGGATGATTAGAGATTTGATTTAACTGATCTAATCCCTGAAATTCTACCTTACCGCCTGAACTTTCATAATCATTTTTAAAATGATGAAGATTTTCCAATACGGAATGGTCAACTAAACTTAGTTCAGAAAAATCAATCGAAATAACTTCCTTTTGAGGGAGTTCATCCAGGATCTTTTTTAATCCAAGCCAATTTGAAAAAATAGCACATTGTTCAATAATTAATCTGGGGCCAAATTCTTCATCAACCACTCTGATGGTTGCTTTAAATAAACTTTTAAATTTTGCACCATTAAACAAGTGAATGATTAATTTTAACACTATGCCTGCTGCGATACCTACCAATAAATCTTCGAATAAAGTAAAAAATATAGTTACCAGGAAAATAGCTAATTGTTCTTTACCAATTTTAAATATGTGAACGAATTCCATTGGATGAGCCAGTTTAAATCCTACGGTAATCAACATAGCAGCTAAGGCAGTGTTGGGAATCATCTCAAGTAGCGGAACGGCAAGTAAAAGAAATATCAAAATAAAAAAGCCATGGAAAAAATTAGCCCATCTTGTTTTTCCGCCATTGTAAAGATTATTTGAACTTCTAGCCACCTCTGAAATCATCGGAAGACCGCCCAAAATTCCACTGATTATATTTCCTATACCAATAGCTATCAAATCCTTATTTGTATTTGATTTTTGTTTTGCGGGATCAAGAATATCAATCGCTTTAACCGTTAACAAAGATTCTAAAGTTCCAACTAAAGCAAACATTATAACGTATTTAATAAAAATACCGGTTTGGCTTAATCCTGAAAAATCGGCATTCATCTGTAAACTATCTATAAAATTGCCAATATGAACTAAGGTATAAGTTGGAGCAGTATTCTTAAAATCCAGGAAGATTCCGGCAGGAATAGAAAATGCTAAAATGATGAGCGGTGCAGGAATTTTCCTTAAGATTGGATTTTTTAAGGTTTGCCAAACAAATAAAATAATAAGAGAAATTACACCAATCACTGCAACTTTCGGATTCATATTGAAGATAAATTCCGGGATGGAAGCCAGTAACTCCAATGGATCTTTACCTTTTGTAAATAGTGGATCTACATTTAACAAAACGGGGATTTGTTTTGCTATGATTATCAATCCTATGGCAGCAAGCATTCCATGAATGGCAGATAAAGGAAAAAAGTTTGCCCAATTTCCAAGTTTAAATACGCCAAAGAGAATTTGAATGACACCAGCCACTATGATGGTGCCCATGGCCAGATGCCAACCTTTCTCCCCACCACCAAAATCGGCCACTGCACTGGCAGCAATAACAATCAGACCTGCCGCAGGTCCTTTTATAGTTAATTTGGATCCAGCAAAAAAGGAAACGACCATACCACCAATAATAGCTGAAATAAGGCCCATTAGCGGAGGAAAATCAGATGCTTTAGCTATACCTAAACTTAGAGGAAGAGCAAGTAAGGAAACAATCAGCCCAGATATAATATCTGAACTTTGAATAGATTCTTTTCCCTTTACTGTGTTACCGTTGGATGAATTTTTATTGGAATCCATTGTATCAAAGATTAAAACTCTTTTTAAGAGTTGTTAATAAATAAACCACTAAATGATGTTTCCTGGTGAAACCTACGTGCTGTTTATTTAACAATCAATCTTTAAGGAACAAAAAAGGATTACCCTATTGATGATAAGGGGAAAAAGCAAACTGGAATTTGCTACTAAGCTGCCATTTGGTTGGGTAGGAGGTGGGAGAAATGTATATGATTCGGTAAAACCAAATAACAAATCATCTTCTATTTCTTCGTTTTCAACTATTAAAAGTTTAACTGAATCATTTATGGAAAAAGGATTTATAAAATCCCCTCCATTTTTGAGATGCTTTTGTTTTAATTGAATCTCTAGTTTGTGAGATAGCGAATAGGCGTAGGTTACATCTTTGCCAAGGAGCAAGAAGCAAGCAAGAAGAAAAATAAAACGCCTAATAATATACATATAAAAGCTTAATTATGCAAATCTAGTATTTTAATTAACTTATCCTAACTATTAAATAATATTTTTGAACTGAAAGAATAACTTACATTTTTATTTTCGCTAAATTGGTGATTAATTTGATTTTTTTGAATGCACCAAACCAAAATTTATATTCATGTCATTTAAAATTAACTTTTTATTCCTAATCATCGCATTTTGTGGTTCATCTCTTACTGCACAGGAAAATGGAAAGCAACCTTCTATTACCGTTGAGGAAGACTATTTTCACCCTGTCAAATGGCGGAACATAGGCCCATTCAGAGGAGGACGATCTGTTACAGCAACAGGTGTTTCAAATGACCCACTCACCTATTACATGGGCACAACGGGCGGAGGGTTATGGAAAACCAGTGATGCAGGTCATAATTGGTTTAATATTTCTGATGGATTTTTTAAAACCGGGTCCGTCGGCGCTGTGGCAGTTTCTTCCTCTGATCCAAACATTGTGTATTGTGGAATGGGCGAACATGCGCCAAGGGGTGTCATGACTTCTTATGGTGATGGCGTTTATAAATCAACCGATGCAGGTAGAACCTGGACAAAAATAGGATTAGATAAAACAAGGCAAATTGCCAGAATAATCATTCATCCAACAAATCCAGATATTGTATATGTGGCAGCTCAGGGCGCTTTAAATGGTCCAACCCCTGAAAGAGGCATTTATAAAAGTACCGATGGTGGTAAAACCTGGAAAAACACCCTTTTTGTAGATAATGGGACTGGTTGCAATGACCTTTCCATCGATCCAAATAATGCATTGATTATGTATGCGTCCATGTGGGAACACAACCGTTCACCATGGAAAGTTACCAGTGGCGGTCCAGGAAGCGGTCTTTATAAATCGGTCGATGGGGGCGACTCCTGGTTTAAGATACACAAAGGCCTTCCTGATGGGAAAGGTAAAATGGGAATTTCTGTCAGTGGAGCAAATTCAGATGTTGTTTATGCCCTCATCGAAGGTGACACTGAAAAAGAGGAAGGAGGGCTTTTTGTATCAACAAATGCAGGGGCAAACTGGTCTAAGATAAGCAGTGATCACCGGCTCGTTCAACGTGCCTGGTACTACATAGAGGTTTTCGCTGATCCAAATGATGAACACACGGTGTACGTTTTAGGGCCACCTGCACTAAGATCTATTGATGGCGGCAAAACATGGGAAATATTAAACACCTCACATGGTGATCATCATGATCTTTGGATTAATCCTAAAAATTCAAAGAATATGGTCATCGCAGACGATGGTGGTGCTTCTATTACATTTGATAGAGGAGCAAACTGGACGGAGCAACAAAATATGCCTACTGCGCAGATGTATCGCATCAATGTTGATAATCAGTTTCCATATAGAATTTATGGTGGACAACAAGACAATACCTCCGTTTCAATTGCCTCACGATCTTTAGGCAATTATGGAATTAGCACAAAAGATTGGGTCAGTTCAGCAGGAGGTGAAAGTGCATTTTTAGCCTTCGATCCTGATAATCCTCGTTTTGTCATGGGAGGAAGTTACCTGGGTACTATTGATATATTAGATACAAAAGCTGAGGCCAGTTCCAATATTATGCCTTCGCCTATTCAATATCTGGCGCTGGAACCAAAATACATGAAATACAGGTACAATTGGAACGCTCCTATTATCTGGTCAAAACATGAGGCCAATACCTTCTATCATGGAGCTCAGGTTTTACTTAAAACCAAGGATATGGGGCTATCCTGGGAGGAAGTATCTCCAGATTTAACCAGAAATGATAAAGACAAACAAGGTAAAGGAGGTGGACCTTATACCAATGAGATTGTGGGCGCAGAAAATTATGGCACCTTAAGTTATGTCCTTGAATCTCAACATGAAAAAGGGGTGATTTGGACAGGTAGTGATGACGGATTGGTTCATCTGACCATGGACGGAGGCAAAACATGGAAAAATGTTACCCCACCTGTTCTTCCTGAATGTCTAATAAACGCTATTGAGGTATCCCCTCACAATAAGGCCATTGCATATATAGCAGCAACCCGATATAAATTTAATGATTTTAAACCGTATCTGTTTAAGACCACAAATTATGGTAAAACCTGGACAAATATTTCCAGTGGTATTCCGGAAGGTGCCTATACCCGGGTGGTCAGGGAAGATGATAAGTTACCTGGATTACTCTTTGCAGGAACAGAAACGGGCCTTTATATTTCAAGAAATGGGGGAACAACCTGGAAACCTTTTACATTGAATTTCCCCGTTGTACCTGTCACTGATTTAATGGTTAAACATGGTGATTTGATCGCAGCAACCTCCGGTCGTTCTTTCTGGATTTTAGATGATCTGGAGGTAATTAGAAATTATAATGTCAGTGATTCAACTAAAACACTTCTTTATCCTATAGAAGATACCTATCAGGTGAATGGTGGAAGTAAGTTAAATGAACCTGGAAATGATGCCAGTGGAACCGACCTTAAGGAAGGCGTCAATCCTTCTACCGGTGTGGTGATTTACTATCATTTGCCAAAAGATCAAAGTAATAATCCATTGGAAAAATTGAAAATGAATATTTATGATTCAAACAATACATTGGTAAGAACATTTTCCAGTGATCAAAAATCACATTTCCAAAGGTATGATGGAGGACCCTCAAAAGAACCTGTTTTAAGTGTTTCTAAAGGCTTAAACCGTTTTGTATGGGATATGAGGACCTTTTCAAGACCCGGCGTGCCAAATGTTTATATAGAAGGAAGTTATCGAGGTCATAAGGTGATGCCAGGGAAATATATCGTTGAATTGGAATTTGCCGGGGAAAAATGGTCAAAAGAGGTGAATATCTTATCAAATCCTCATATTAATGTTCCCACAGAGGTTTACCAGGAATATAATACATTGTTGACTCAATTATCAAGTACCTATACCACTATGGTAAATACGGTAAACCAGATGAGTGAATATAAGGAACAATTGGATCGAAGCATACTTTACCTTATAAAAAAAGAATCTAACGTTAAGCTAGACTTAAGTACCTCTAATAAATTAATTGAGGATATTGAAAATTGGGACAAGAACATGGTACAGCGAAAATCAAAAGCGTATGATGACGTTGACAATTTTGAAAATAAAATGACAGGTAATTATCTGTTTTTAGTAAATCAGGCAGAAAGCGATATTCCGGTAGTAACTAGGGCTGTCCTGGATGAACAAAAAAGGCTCGATGCGCTTTGGTCTGCCGCTTATAAAGAAGCACTAAATATCATGGACATCGAATTACCCGCTCTTAATAAATGGTTATTGGAAAATGGGGTTGGTGCCATAAATCTTTACCAAAAGAAGAATTAAATGCTCGATAGTCAGAATATTTTACCTTACGATGGGGAAGTTTATTATGAAAAATGCATTTGGGATAACCTCAAGGCTGAAAATCTTTTCCGTGAAATGCAACAACATTTGCAATGGCAACATGATGAGCTGATGATGTTTGGAAAAAAAATAACGACTAACAGAAAAGTGGCCTGGTATGGTGATAAAACATATACCTACACCTATTCCCGCACAACTAAAACAGCTTTACTCTGGCATCCTTTGTTACTTCCTATTAGGGAAAAAACCGAAACAGTGTCAGACGCTTCATTTAATGCTTGTTTATGTAATTTCTATCACCATGGAAACGAGGGAATGACCTGGCATAGTGACGATGACAAAGAATTTGGATTAAATCCAACGATTGCTTCTCTTAGTTTTGGCGCCGAAAGAACCTTTAGCTTCCGACATAAAATTACTAAAGAAGTAATATCCATCATTTTAGAAAGTGGAAGTGTACTACTAATGAAGTCAAATACGCAATCTCACTGGGTGCATGCCTTACCAAAGTCAGCTAAAATTAAGGACCCAAGAATCAATTTGACCTTTAGATTGGTTGTGTAAGAATGTTAAAAAAATTAAATGAAAAAGTTATCTTTCTGGATTTTCTTAGGTTACCTCATCTACTTCCTTTTGAGTGGGGAAGAGGAGGTTGATGAAACGGTTGTGAGACCACCCATTCCTGAGGATATTCCCTATAATGAGACAACAGGTTGTAAATCATTGGATAAACAATGGGCATGGAATTCTTTAGATGGGAATAATTATGAAATGTCTTTTCCTGTTTGTCAGGAATTATACGATGAAAGTGTTTCTACCCGCGAAAATATTGGCTATCCGGAATATGAACTTTCAGATATTGAATATTGCAAATTTATTTATGAACAACTTTTAAGTGCCGTTGAATTTCCAACCAATGAACTTGCATCAGGTTATAAAAATATCATTGATGAGGCTAATCTTGATTATATGGGCGCCCTAAATTTGATTATATCAAGTATTCAGGCTATCCCCTACACATTAATTATCAATGAGAATTGTCCTTATGTCCTAAACGGTGTCAAATATATAAACAACTGTGCCCCACTGGAAAGTGGACAGGGATGCTGTGGAAATATTCAGCCCTTTGGCGTTTATTCCCCCATGGAGTTTTTATACCACGAAGCAGGTGATTGCGATACAAGAACCGTTTTTGCTTATGCTGTGTTAAAAAATTTAGGCTTTGACGCGGTAGTCATAAATGGAGAAGAACATTCTATGCTCGCTGTTCATCTGCCCAAAAGCCCGGAGGCGGGGTCAGCTCATATAAAAGACCAGAGGGGGAAAAAATATTATGTGTGGGAACTTACGGGAAAGGACTGGGGTCTTGGCGTAAACCCAGACGTAAATTTGAATAAATGGGATATTGTATTACCTTAAAATAAAGAATTATGCTAAACGAATGGATGGACTTAGGCACCTTGACCATACTATCAATTTTTTACCTTTTTACCTTTGCCCGAGTACAATCGAATTTCTTCGATAAATACCTGGAAGAAAAAAATGCTGCCATACTCATTGTTTTTGGCTCTTCTCTACTCGCTGCTGGTATTAACTTAAATCATATATCGGACACAAGTTCTGATGCCATGCGATTTTTAATTAGTCAAAACGAATGGGCAAAAGCCATAGGTTTTGCCCTGCTTTTCTTTGCTGGAATGTGGGTTTTTTCTTATGTTCTCTTTAGAATTACCTTTTTTATTACAGGTTTCTTAACTCCTGAATCTGAACTAAATGAGTTGAGGAAGAATAATATAGAAATTGCTTTAGTACACGCTATTATTATATTGGTGCTAAGTTTTGTATTGGCTCCCGCAATTACCCGGGTAGCCTCTCATTTTGTACCCTACCCTACTTTGCCGTTCTAAAATAAAAGGGGGCTTGCTGGCCCCCTTTTATTTCTTATTTATTGATATATTTCAGAATATCTTCGCTCAGAGGTTTCACACTACTTGGGAAATAAGCTACTAATTTACCATCTTCATCAATTAAGAATTTATTAAAATTCCAGGCAACTTTAGCATCTAACACCCCATTTTTCTCTTTCTGTGTAAGCCAGGCATAGATAGGAGCAACATTATCTCCTTTAACATCAATTTTTTCAGCCATTGGAAAACTCACTCCGTAATTTTTCTGACAAAATTCTTTGATTTCTGTCGCTGACCCTGGATCCTGACTCATAAACTGGTTACATGGAAAACCAAGGATAACCAATTTATCCTGATATTTACTGTAAAGTTCCTGCAATCCAGCAAACTGAGGCGTATAGCCGCACTTAGATGCCGTATTAACGACCAGAATCATTTTACCCTTATAATTGGACAATGGGATGGGTTCACCTTCCAATGAGTTTACTGTAAAAGAATGAATTGAATTGGACATGCTGGTTTGAGCTGTTCCCACTGTTCCTATACAAAGAAAGAGGAAGAGATGAAAAAATGAGGTTAATTTCATGAGTTTTTTTTATTATAAATGAAAGATTTAGCTCTTTTGTTTAAAAAATGTGTATTTAAATTCAATATAACTTTAAAAAGTTTCAATTCTTTTTTTGAAAAATTACCTATATTGAAAGGAAATTAACAAAAAACACCCTAAAGTAAAAAGAAATGTCCTGGAAAACAAAAATAGCACTCTCCATAATGATGTTTTTACTGTACTGTATTTGGGGATCCTGGTATGGGCAAATGAGTAAATATCTCAGCAATCAATTAGAAGCGAGTGGCGTACAAGTGGGAAACGCTTATGCCATGTTTTCCATTGCCATGATTGCCTCTCCTTTTTTGGTAGGTCTATTAGCCGATAGATACATAGCGGCGCAAAGGTTACTTGGGATATTAAGTTTGATGGGGGCAGCCATTTTATTCTGGCTAATAAATGTAGAAGAACCAAGCACTTTTATTTGGGTGCTGTTACTTTATTGTTTAACCTTCACTCCAGCGATATCACTGACTACCTCCATTGCGATGAGGCAGATGGCCAATCCAGAAATTGAGTTCCCTCCAATCAGAGTATTTGGAACCATAGCCTGGATTGTCATTGTAAACGTAGTAGGTTGGTATGGATGGGGGGATAAAGCTACCATTTTCCAATTAGCCTTATTATTATCTTTGGTGTTGGGCGTTTTTTCATTTTTTCTGCCTCATACCCCTCCTGGCAAATCAAAGGAACCATTTTCTTATGCTCAATTGATAGGAAAAGATGCCTTTGTTTTGTTTAAATCAAAATCATTTTCGCTATTTTTTATTTCCTCCGTACTTATTTGTATTCCATTGGCTTTTTACTATACCTGGGCAAATCCTTCTTTAACAGATGCTTATATACTGGCATTTCCAAGTATCAATGCCGATAGTTTTGCTATTGAAAATAAAATGTCTCTCGGGCAGGTTTCTGAAATAGTTTTTCTACTAATGTTACCGTTTGCCTATCGCAAATGGGGATTAAAAAATATATTTATCATCGGTTTATTGGCCTGGGTTATTCGATTCCTCTTTTTTGGGTACGGAACAGCTGATAACACTCCCTGGATGCTATATTTAGCTATTTTACTTCATGGCGTTTGTTACGATTTTTTCTTTGTAAGCGGACAAATTTATATCGATAAGAAAGCCGGAACGGCTATAAAAGCACAGGCCCAGGGTTTAATTACTCTGGCAACTTATGGTATTGGTATGTTATTAGGCAATTTAATTGCAGGTTATGTAAAAGACATGAATACTTTATCCAATGTAACCAATTGGACAAATGTTTGGTTAGTTCCCGCCGGCATCGCTTCCCTCGTCCTCTTATTATTTATGTTTTTTTTCAAACAGGAAAAAATTTGATTTTAATCTCTAAAACGTCTTTTACCTTATGTTAGATTTAGGTTTTGTTTCTGCTATATTACCTGATTACTCTTTGGAAAAATTAGTCCTTTTTGCCGCCGAGGAAAAATTTTCCTGTATAGAAATTATGTGCTGGCCCCTGGGTAAATCAGAAAGAAGATATGCCGGTGTAACACATATAGATATAGACACGCTGAATTCGACAAAAATAATAGAGATTAAGGCCTTATTAAAAGACCACAACGTAAGCATATCAGGTTTAGGTTATTATCCTAATCCATTGGATGAGGATGTAGAAAAACGCAAGTATTTCCAGGAACATATAAAAAAGATTATTAAAGCTGCTGCTGCACTTGATATTCCTGTAGTGAATACCTTTATTGGGAGAAATCAATATTTAAACTTAGACGAAAATTTTAAATTATTCGCCACCGAATGGGCATCTATTATAGATGTTGCCCAGGCAAATGGTATAAAAATTGGGATTGAAAATTGCCCGATGATTTTTACATACGATGAATGGCCTGGAGGAAAAAATATGGCTATAAATCCTCAAATCTGGGAGAAAATGTTCGATTGCTTTCCAACTCCGTTATTTGGATTAAATTTCGATCCCTCCCATTTTATATGGCAACAAATGGATTATATTCAACCTTTATATGATTTTAAGGATAGACTGCATCATATCCATCTGAAAGATGTTAAATTATATAAAAATAAACTGGATAAGGTAGGCATTATGTCACCACCAAATTATTACAGTTCTCCCAAAATACCCGGATATGGAGATGTTCACTGGGGAAAATTTTTCTCGGCATTAACTGATATTGGATACCGGGGTCCAGTATGTATTGAAGTAGAAGATAAAGCGTTCGAAGCCAATGAAAAAGATGTTTTAACAGC
This sequence comes from Saprospiraceae bacterium, assembly GCA_021299835.1. Taxonomy (GTDB): domain Bacteria; phylum Bacteroidota; class Bacteroidia; order Chitinophagales; family Saprospiraceae; genus BJGN01. Next base: position 45,541 of record JAJTER010000006.1, read on the forward strand.
GATTAAAACAGCAAGAAATTATTTAAATCAATATTTATCTTCATGAAAAGAAGTAGAAGTGGTATGTTTGGCGGAGTACTGGCCGGTATTGCAAATAGTACAGGAATTTCCGTTGTACTTTTAAGGGTCTTATTCGTCGTTTTCTTTTTTAGCATAGGTGGTTTGACCCTTGGAATATCAAAGGGTGTTATGGTTTTAATCTATTTCTTGTTCTGGCTGTTTATGGATTAGACTTTATTATTATAACTTCGTTCTAAAAAAAAATATATTTAATGTTAAAATATTCCTCTTTAGCCCTTTTGTTTGTCCTTGTTTATTTTTTACCGTCTTGTAAACAAGAAAATTTAGGAGAACCTAAAAACGAAGTAACCTTTAAGGTTATCCAGGATCAAATCCTTACGCCAAGTTGCGCATTATCTGGCTGCCACCAATCGGCTACTGACGGAAGTTTCCAGCAACATAAACTCATTTTATCTGAGGGTAATTCCTATCAGAATCTGATAAATAAGATACCTGTAAATATCGCTGCGGCCAATGCAAAGATGATGTTGGTTAAACCCAATGATGCAGAAAAAAGCTTTTTGTTTCATAAAATGAACTTGACAAATTTGATATCCCTTCAAATTTTGAACGGGAAATATTTATAAGGAAAGTAACACCTAATACCTCAGCCGTTTATGTTAATAAAATTGAGTTGAAAGGTCGTTCCAATAGTCATCATTTCCTCGTATACGGATTTAATAATCCGTCATTTATACCAGCAGAAAATAAGGTAAGAGATCTGAGAAACCTGGACGGCTCCCTAAATTTGACCACTTTCGCGGAGATGCAAAACCACTATTTTATTGGTGGAGGTTCAGATGTGAACGCTACCGTTACCCTTCCGGAAGGAGCTGCCATAAAGATAGCACCAAATACCCCGGTAGATTTAAATGCCCATTATTTTAATAAAACCAAGTTAACGCTCCAGGGCGAAAACTATGTGAATTTCCATACAGTACCTGCTTCATCCGTTAAAAATGAAGTTAAAATGCTGGACCTAAATAACACAAGTATTAATTTGCCACCCAATCAACGGAAAACCATCACCAAAAACTTTACCTTTCAGGAAAAAACGCATATTTTACTTTTGACTTCACACAATCATAAATTAGGTGAAAAGTTTGTCATTAAAATATTCGGCGGACCTAGAAATGGGGAGGTGCTATATGAAAATACAGATTGGGAACATCCTCTCACTAAATTATTTTCAAATCCTATCATCCTTAACCCGGGAGAAGGTTTGACTTCAGAGGTAACTTACATGAACACAACCAATCGGACCATAACCTTTGGTTTCACCAGTGAAGACGAAATGAATATTATATTTGGGTATTACTATTAAAAGACAATCTGACTAAGAAAGCCATCGTATCTACCCCATCAGCATACTCTGCTAAGGTAGGGTTTTGTGCTTGACCAAAAGGAATGACATTCATATCAGGAAGCTTTTCCATACCCACAACGCATTGAATTTCGTCTAAAGACGCCATTAAATCTTCAGTTAACTTAGATAAAGAAGAATAGTATTCATAGTGTAGGGTAGCAATTTTAGAAGAAATAGATTTTTCTTCTGTTACCAAAACACTGCCCGTCATAAAATGAGGCACTTTGTTTAGCAACCAAATAGCGGATTGATAATCGAAGTTATTTTTATAGCTATTATGAAGTATGATTTCTTTAAAAGAATGCAATTGGTCTAAAAGCAAGGTAAAATCATAGTGTTGAGGAACATAGATTTTAGATACATTTCTACACCCCAGTCCGAAATAGGTAAAAATATCCTTTCCAAGGTTCATTAAGTCCTCAGGAGATTCATTTCCATTCAAAATAGCCACCGCTTGCCTGTTTTTTCGGATAATATGAGGTTTTGAAGAGAAATATTGTTCAAAATACCTTGCTGAATTATTACTACCTGTGGCAATTACGGCATCATAATCCACGAGCCTATCTACAAAATGAATATAATTTTTAAAACCAGGAGCTAATTCGATCAAAAGCTCAGCTAAAAAAGGTAGTAAAAAAGGATCTTTATCAGAACATTTTATTAAAGCAATATTACCAGAGATAAGTACGCATAAAAAATCATGAAAGCCGACCAAAGGAATATTTCCAGCAAGAATTAATCCAATCTCCTTTGGTTTATCTGACTCCTTTAAATGTGGATACAAATCCATCCACTCATTTAATTTTTGCTCATTTAAAAAAAATTCTACGACGTTACTTATTGCAAGTTTTTGATTTTCAATAGTAAACCAAGGATTATGCTGATAGACTTTGGTTAGTATACTGTCATAACGTTCAAGGTTATTTTGTAAGATTTTACCTAAAGAAACAAAAGCTTGTACTCGATATGCTAAGTTCATAAAACGACTGGATTTATTTTTTCAAAAGATAAGGAAGCTGGTTATCTTCACAAAAAGAGTTCCAACCATCGACACCTAATGCATTAAGATTAGCTATGTTTATGCCAGGAATTTTCAGCGTATCACCGTAATGTAGCCCTGCCTTTTGAATACTCTCTGACCTGATAATGTGGATTAATGGAAAAGGAGATCGATTGGTAACATTAGACAAATCATTGGGTTGACTTCCTTCAAATTGGTAGGCAGGATGAAAAGAAGCCAATTGAAACTCTTCCTCAAATTGATTTTTTTCCAAAAAAGATTGAAGCAAGGCTACAAAAGAAAGATAATCGTCAAAATCCTGAAAAGAATGTGGATAAATAATAAAGGCCGTTTCCAAAACTTCAGCAGGCTCCTCTTGAAGTTCCCTCAAAACAGCAAAAAATTGTTTTAAAAGAACAGAAATATCAGCATCTACTTGCACCAGATAGGCTATTTTATCAGTATTGAAGGGTTTAGCAGCGAAGGGACAAAAGTTCAAACCTATGACCACCTTTTCGATCCAATCTTTTACTAACTCCTTTTCATTTTCCATAATTAAAATAGATTAGTCCCTTCTTGACAAATAATATTTTCTCCAACGCTGCAAACATTCTTCAAAATCAGCCGGCAGATCACTTTCAAAACGAACGAATTCTTTCGTTGTGGGGTGAATAAAACCTAAAGTTTTAGCATGCAAAGCCTGTCTGGGTAAAACATTAAAGGTGTTGTTCACAAAATCTTTATACTTTGAAAAGGGAGTTCCTTTTACAATCCGGGATCCACCATATTTTTCATCATTAAAGAGCGGATGACCTATATAATTAAAATGGACTCTAATTTGGTGTGTTCTTCCCGTTTCCAGATTACATTTCACCAAAGAAACATAATAATAATCTTCCAGTGTCTCATAATGAGTCAACGCCCATTTACCCTCATCTCCTTCAGGATAAACCTGGTAACTTTTCCTATCTCTGGGATGCCTGCCAATATTCCCTTCTATTTTACCTTTTGCAGGTTCGGGCGCGCCCCATACTAAGGCATAATAAGTTCTTTCAATGGTATGATCGGAGAATTGTTTAGCTAAAAAAGTTAGGGCATAATCATTTTTGGCAATGACCAACAAGCCTGAGGTATTTTTATCAATGCGATGAACTAATCCTACTCTATTTTGAAATGATTCAGCATCTTCCGTTAAATGATCTACGCCCAAATAGAAAGCCAGACCATTTACCAGGGTCCCATCCCAATTTCCAACCCCGGGATGAACAACCAGACCAGGCTGTTTATTTATAATCAGAATATCATCATCCTCATAAATTATTTGAAGAGGAATATATTGCGGCTGAATTTTACCTGCATCTTCCTCTGAAAAGTGTCTGGGAAAAACGGCAGAAATTAAATTACCTGGTCTAATTTTATAATTTGACTTAACAGGCAAATCATTAACCAATACAGATTCCGCTTTAATAGCTTGTTGAATTCTATTTCTCGAAATTTTTCCGAGTCTATCTGAAAGATATTTATCTATTCTAACAGCCTCCTGTTTAGGATCAATCTGCAGGGAGAGGCGTTGGAAAAAATCGTCCTCATTTTCGGTTTCAATCAAAGTAGCAAAATTATTACGAATAAAAAACAAAAATAGGCAATTCAACGCAATCAAAACCTATTTTCGAGATAAAAGGGTAAAACCTTATGCCATGTTGGCCAATCATGAGGCATGTCATTACCCCATATAGCTAATTCGTGGTTAATTCCTTTTGCATTAAATACCTCTGATAAGCGTCGGCTTGCCTCAGGCATTTCATAACTACCTGATCCTGAAATAATATGTATATTTTTTCTATTTCTTAATAGAGATAAAGTATAATCATCGTTTAAATTTGGTAAATAAGCCATTGGATTATTAAAATAAACATCCTGATCATAATACCCCTTAGTATATGATTGAAGATTATAATCGCCGGACATACCAATAACCCCGTTTATCAGATCGGGTCTTTTCAAGAACAAATTTACGGCATGGAGTGCACCAAAAGATGCTCCTGAAACAACAATCGGTGTTTCAGGAGAAGTTTTACTCTTTATATAGGGAAGAACCTCATTAAAGACATAATCATTAAATTGATTGTGCCGAATAGATTTATCTCTTGGAGGCATAGAATGATTCAACCAGCTTTCATTATTAATGCTATTTATAGAAAAGACTTTTACCTTTCCGGCATTGATAAGTGAAGCTATAGAATGAATGAGACTAAATCGTTCATATTCAAGAAAATCAGCCGCAGCGGTTGGAAGCATTAACAGAGAAAACCCGTAATGACCATAAACCGCTATATTCATCTGTTTGTGGAGAGAAGGGCTATACCAACTGTCTATAAACTTTTGCATACCTATAATTAGTCTGGGAAAGCCTCATCCTCTGCGAGGGTTAAAACCTCATCAGATTGAATAATTTTAAAAATACTTTTGTTTCTGGCTAATTCATATTTATAGAAAAAGCGCATGGTATGAAGTTTATTTTTCAACATAGATGCTGAAAAGGCTGCATCGGACGATTTTAACGCATTCGATGCTGTAATACCTATTTTCAACCATTGCCAGGCAACCACAATAGTACCAATCGCCTCCATAAACAAGGTGGCATCGGAAACAAATTTCTCCGTTTCCCCTTTCATGGCTATCGGAATGAGGTGAGCCAGCGTAGCTTCAACCAAAGGTAATTGATCCTCCAGTTCTTTTGCTGTTGCCATCAAACGCTCATCCATTTTACCCTCTGAGATAGTATTTTGCATTTCTGCCAACATCGTTTTAAGTACCAGGCCATTTTCCATCAGGACTTTTCTACCTAAAAGATCTAAGGATTGAATACCCGTTGTTCCCTCATAAATAGACATGATACGAATGTCTCTGTAGTATTGCTGGAGGATGAAATCGGCACAGAAACCGTAACCGCCTAAAATCTGAAGACCATTATCTACGGCCAATTTGCCCTTTTCCGACGGATAGGTTTTTGTGATTGGAGTTAAGAATTCCAATAACAGATTCCAGTGATTATTATTTTCTTTTTCAGAAATTTCCCGGTCGTGATAAATAGAAGATTGCAGTATAAGAGAAAGAGAACCCTCATAAATAGCTTTTTGCAAAAAGAGCATTCTTCTTACATCGGGATGATTAATGATTAAAGTAGGCCCTGCGGCTTCATCTTTCCGTCCACCACTTAGCAACCTTCTTCCTTGCTGTCTTTCCTGAGCATATTGCAGAGAGGCATAATAGGCAGCAGAAGCAATGGCTGCCCCACCTCTTCCAACAGCAATTCTTGCATCATTCATCATTTGGAACATATACAAGAGGCCCTTATTTTCTTCTCCAACCAGATAACCAGTACATTGATCATTATCGCCAAAGACTAAATGGGCGGTACAATATCCTCGTTGACCCATTTTCTGAAAATCTCCTGCGGTAATAACGTCATTATCTACTAAGGTCTGATCGGGTGAAATTTTATATTTTGGCACTATAAACAGCGAAATTCCTTTAGTTCCAGCAGGTGCACCTTCAATTCTTGCCAATAAAAGATGAATAATATTGCCCGCAAATTCGTGGTCACCACCCGAAATAAAAATTTTATGTCCCTTTATACGATAAGTGCCATCGTCTGTGAGTTTTGCCGAACACTTTATATCCGAAAGGCCGCTACCTGCCTGAGGTTCAGAAAGACACATGGTGCCACTACACATGGTGCCACTCCATTCTCCGGATAACATGTTGGGCACATATTGGTCATGATATTTTTTATCAGCAAAGGAGGAAATCAGGTGGGCAGCCCCAGCGGTCAAACCTGCATAACCAGGAATATGATTATTTGCTGCTTCCATAATAAAATAAGCCGCATGCATCACGGTGGCAGGTAATTGAAGCCCACCCATGGCTTCATCAAAAGAAGCACCAATAATACCCAGTTCCCCTTGTTTTATTAAAATATCTTTGATTTTTGGATGCACATGGATTTTACCCTCTGAAAATTTAGCAGGTTTTTCATCCATCTCTTTAAAGATTGGATATAAGTCCTGGTCTGAAAAATCAGCTACGGATTGTAAAAAAAGGAGGATAGATTCTTTATCGAAAGCATTATATCGCTCATTTAAAAGCAGTTCCTCTAATTTATGAACATTGAACATCAGAAACTTAAGCGTTTCCATATTAAAATAAGCCGCCATAGTGTTTTTATTTGTAAAAATAGCGAATTTTCGCTAAAATTCAAACTTTAATTTACCCCATAAAAGGATATCTATAATCTGTAGGAGGATTAAAGTTCTCTTTAATGGTTCTTGGAGAAACCCAACGCCAAAGATTAATAATCGAACCTGCTTTATCATTCGTTCCTGAGGAACGTGCGCCACCAAATGGTTGTTGCCCAACGACAGCACCGGTAGGTTTATCATTGATATAGAAATTACCCGCTGCATTTCTAAGTAAGTTATTTGCCAGGGTCAAAGCCTGCTGATCTGAAGCGAAAACGGCTCCTGTCAAAGCATACGGAGATGTTTCATCCACTAATTTAAGTGTTTCCTCATATTCGCTATCGGGATAAACATACATAGTCAGTACCGGCCCAAAGATTTCTTCCTCCATTAAAAAATGGTGAGGATTTTCAACTACGAATATGGTAGGATCAATAAAATAACCTACAGATTTATCATAATTTCCACCCGCGATTAAACTGACTGTTTTGTCACTTTTACCTTTATCTATATATCCGACAATTTTATCAAAGGATTTTTCGTCAATCACCGCATTGATAAAATGACTATAATCGAGTGGAGAGCCCATTTTAAAGGATTGCACCATAGGAACAAGAATGTCTTTCAGTTCATTCCAAATGGATTGGGGTATATAAGCTCTGGAAGCTGCTGAACATTTTTGACCTTGAAACTCAAAAGCACCTCTTGCCAGGGCCACGGCCAATGCCTGAACGGAAGCACTGGAATGTGCTATCACAAAATCCTTTCCTCCTGTTTCACCAACTATTCTTGGGTAGGATTTATATTTTGGCAGATTTCCTGCTATTTTTTGCCATAGATTATTGAAAACAGAAGTACTGCCTGTAAAATGCAATCCGGCAAAATCTCTATGTTCAAAAATAACTTCACCAGCAACAGGACCAGAAACCACCACCATATTAATTACGCCATCGGGAAGACCTGCCATTTTAAGCACTTCCATAATCACTGCGGCAGAATACACCTGATTTTCAGCGGGTTTCCAAACCACCACATTTCCCATAAGAGCTGGGGCAGCGGGTAAATTACCTGCAATGGAGGTAAAGTTGAAAGGAGTTAGAGCAAAGATAAATCCTTCTAAAGCTCTGAATTCCAATTTATTCCAGACTAACGGAGCAGAAATAGGCTGTTCCATATAAATCTGGGTCATAAATTTCACATTAAATCGGAAAAAATCAGCCAATTCAGCCACAGCATCTATTTCCGCCTGATAAATATTTTTAGATTGACAGAGCATGGTCGCCGCATTCATTTTTGCTCTAAAAGGCCCGCTTAATAAATCTGCCGCTTTTAAAAAGATAGCTGCCCTTTGTTCCCAAGGCGTAGATTCCCAGGAATGTTTGGCCTTCAGCGCTGACTGTATAGCCTTTTCAACATGGCTTCTATTTCCTTTATAGTAATAACCGATAGTAAGTTTATGATCATGTGGAGGACAAATAGCTAATTTATCCCCATCAAAAACCTCCTCGCCACCAATAAATTGAGGGATATCTATTTTTTTTGAAAGTAACTCGGTAAGCGCCGAATCTAACGCTTTCCTTTCCGATGAACCCGTTGCATAATTTAGAACCGGTTCATTTTTTATTTCTGGAAGGGTAAAAAGGGCATTGGCCATAATATTTGGTTTTAAAGTATAAGGTTTTATCTTAAAAAAGGTTGAATAACTATTTTTTCAGGTAAAAAAGAAATTGCGTCTCCCCCACCCTTTATAATTTCGCGAACAATGGTTGAGCTGATATGACTGAATGCTGGTTGGCTAATCAAAAAAATGGTTTCAAGACCATTCCCAACGATATGATTAAGTTGAGAAATGGTTTTTTCATAATCGAAATCGGAGGCATTTCTTAAACCTCTGATCAGGTATTTAGCTCCAATTCTGGAACAGTAGTGGGCGGTAAGATTTTCAAAACTCCCAATTTCAATCTTAGGTTCGTCCCTAAAAACCTGATCCAACCATTTCAATCGGTCGGGAAGGGGAAATAATGTTTTCTTTTGATCATTAACCCCCACCGCAACGATAATCTTATCGAAAAATGGCAAAGCCCTCATGACAATATCAACATGCCCAACAGTGATAGGATCAAATGACCCTGGAAATACAGCAATTTTTTCCATGACAGATTTATGAATACCAAAGATAAACCAAGGTATCTAATTTTCAAGTATTTGGAAGGAATCGAAAAATTTATCTGTATCCATATTTGAAGCCAATGATTTAAAGGTGATGGTTTGGATAGCAAAATACCTGTTTTTCATTAAATAGGCCTTTGTCTTTATGACCGCCGTATCATTTTTATAATGTATCCGCCAAAACTGGCCTGGTAAAGTATTTAACTTGATTGGAGAGAAATAAATAACCTTTCCATTGATGCTAAAAGCGGCTTCATTCCTTGTTGACTCAAAAAAATCACTGACAAAAGATTCATCTTTGGCATCGAGTGCCCCCTCTGGGTAATCGCAATACTGAACCATGTACATAAAGTTTGACTGTCCACTATTAGCGGAAGGTTGGAAATAAAAAGTATGCATAACGAGAGGGCCTAAAGGCGTATTGGAACTATCTATTTTTTCACGAAGTTCCCCTGGCACGGTAACAACAAATTTGCCATTATCTGACTTAAACTTGAACCAATCAAGCTTTATTTCAGGACTTTGCTGTGCATTCATCGAAAAAAAAATAAGTGACAGACCAAAAAGAAGTATGAATCGATACATAAAATAGTAGTTTTACGAAAAAAAACAAATGAAAGAAGAAGCTATTTTAGTGAGCATAATAATGGGATCCGATTCGGATATGAAGATAATGGAAGAAGCAGTTCATATCATCAAGTCTTTTAACATTTCTTATGAGATAGATATTGTTTCAGCGCACAGAACGCCTGAAAAATTGTATTCTTATGCAAAAAACGCACATGTAAGAGGGGTAAAAGTGATTATTGCCGGAGCAGGAGGGGCAGCACATTTACCAGGCATGGTAGCAGCAATTTCCCCTTTACCAATCATTGGGGTACCCATTAAATCGACTAATTCCATTGACGGTTGGGATTCAATTCTGTCTATTTTACAAATGCCCGGGGGCGTTCCTGTGGCTACAGTAGCATTGAACGGTGCAAAAAACGCTGGTATTCTGGCTCTTCAAATATTGAGCACCAGCGATAGCGACCTTCAGAACAGGCTTATTGACTATAAGAACCAATTAAATGAAGAAGTACAGGAAAAGGCCAGAAAAATAAAGACTTTATAGTTTCTTCAGCCCTTTCTGAATCGCCGCTAATAATAAAGGTTCCATGATGGCGTATCCTGCGGGCGTTGGATGAACCTTATCTGTACTCAACCCAGGTTTAAGTCCTAAATTACCATCTTCCATGGAAGAATAATAGTCCAGATAGATATGTCCCTTTAATTTAGCATACTTTTTAATGTCCTCATTTAAACTAACTACCTTTGGGCCAGGGTTCATTCCTGGACGCCAGGGAAAATCACTTGCGGGTAGAACCGAACTTAAAATCACCCCAATTTTATTGGCAACAGCCAATTCACACATAGAAATAATATTATCCATTATTTCAGCTTGAGAAATTGGACCTGTATTTTGAGCGATATCATTAATTCCGCAGAGCAACACCACTAATTTTGGCTTAAGATGAACAACATCTTGCTTAAACCTCAATAACATCTGAGGCGTAGTTTGTCCACTTATACCCCTACCCACCAGATTGGTATTCGCTTTAAAAAAATCGGGACGCTCTCTTACCCAACCTTCGGTAATGGAATTACCCATCAGTACGACCGTAGAAGTTGATGGTTTCTCTTTTAATAAAGCATTATTCGCCTCTTTATATCTTGTTAGATTAGCCCAATCCATAACCTTTTTATTATCCTGCCCTGACAGATTGAAAATCGAAATTATGGTCAGAAATATAGCCGTTACAACCGTATTTTTCATAAAATTAGCTATTAAAGAGATTATCATAAGAAGAAGAACCAGAAATTTTTGGTGTTTCACCTTTTGAAAAACCCTTCTGGTTAAGGTCAAGCATGGATGGAGAGGATAAAGAGGAGGAAGAGCCATCGAGCAACATCAAGGATGATTTTTTCTCCCATTCTTCCAGCATTTTTAAGCCCTGTTCTTCAAAAACACCATTTTGTAGATCCACTGAATCCATAAAATTGGAAGACATTTCCATAAAACGCTCCATTTCACCTACCTTATTGGCCACATCATCGGCAATAGTTTCCATGGCCATATCGAACATAGCTCTTTTATCGGGATCTCCACTAATAATGCTCATGGCTGATTTCATAGCAGAGTGAGAGGTACGAATTGCCTTTCTCTCTTGTTCTTTTAATTTTACCTGATCTCTTGTATCCTCCAAAAGCACTTCAGAATTATCATGCATTTTTGTTAAAATACGATAAAGAATCTCCATTTTCTGGAGGAGAACAGTATATTTTTCATTACTTTCTTTCAATCTTGCTGCTTTTCTGGAACTGAGCAACATTTGATTTTCATTTCCAGCATCTCTGGCAGCCTGCGCTAGTTTCATACTGGCATTCACCTCTTTTTCATTGTCTTCATAAACCGTGTGAAGTTTCCTTATTTGACCACGTAACAAGCCAATTTGGGTACGCATTTTACCTAAATTTTTCTCCAGATCCTCTACATAATTTTTTAGAATACCCACTGGATCAATGGTAACAAAAGCGCCGGTGATGGTACGCATTAAACTTTTATACATATACCATACAAGCGTTCTCATACGAGGATCCGCCACCATGTAAACTAAGGCTCCAATGGCGATAATCATTAAAGTCAAATAGAACACATTTTGAGCCAGCGCTAAAAGGAAGGCAATATTTGAAAAAATCAAGAAACCAACGCCCCCGACGATAGTCATCAAAAAAACAAGGCCAGCAATCCCTTCAGGTCTTGACCAAAAGGACTTGGGTTTCATATTTCCACTATTAAATTGAGATATATCAGCCATAATTTAAGTATTTACAGATAAAGGTTGATTGCATCGATATCACGATCTATTTCACTATTGATAGCGTGCAAGGTAACTTCAAAATTTTGTTTTGTAGCATTAATTTTCGAATCAGATTCAATAATCTGTTCGTTTTTAGATTTTATCAAGGCTTCATTCTTGATAATTTTAGCTTCAAGCTCAGACATTTGCTGTTTAAACAAAGATATTTGTTGTTCCAGCGCCAGAATTTCATTGTTTTTAACCACAACATGTTGATTCACCTGATTTTGCAACGCAACATCAAATGAATTTTTCTCCTTTTGTAAAACAGATTTATAATGTTCGGCGGAACTAACCAAATGCTCTTTAGTTAATCCAATAACGGAAGCTGTGGCAAAAGCAGATTGAAAAACCTGGGAAGACTCCATCTTTAAACTAGCCAATGCGCGAAGAGACGCTCTAAACTCAAGATAATCAAAGCCCTTCAAATTATTTCGAAGCAATGCATCGGTCAGCGATTTACAACTTTTATCATCTAAGCCATCTAAATTACCAAATAAGTTGGTCGATGATTTATCCATCATTTCATATATTATTAAAGCCATTCGAAAAACACTGCAATTTAAGGGAATTTAGTAAATTGCTCTATTTATTTTTCGATAAACCGCTGCAATTAAAAGATTAAAAACGTCCTTTTTAAAATATGACAAAAAATAATTACTTGAAAATTTCCTTATTGGATGATTCCAATGAAAAAGGTAGTATTTATTTGACGGGTAACTTTAACGGTTGGAAACCCGCCGATGAAAGGTATCAAATGATTAATGCATCAGATAACTATTATTTTATTGACATTCCCCTGTCTTTAATTCCCGATGAAACCCTGGATTACAAATATACCCGGGGAGATTGGCATTCCGTCGAACTTAATAGTTCTGGAAAACACACACCCAATAGAAAGTGGGCAATGGGAATGCCTGAACCAAAAGACACCGTAAATCAATGGTTGAAAGACGAAGATTTAAACTACACTAAATTTTACCCTATCATCCATGACTTATCCTCCAAATTCAAAGTCCCTGACCCGATTAAAACGAGGAGAATATCTATACTTTTACCCTGGGATTATTATTCCTCGACGGAAAGATACCCCATTGTTTATTTACAAGATGGGCAAAATCTTTTTCAAGACAAATCGCCTTATGGAAATTGGCATATCGATAGAAAAGTAGCCAGATTATCCGCTCAGAAAGATAAAAGGGTTATCATTCTGGCCGTCGACCATACCCATGAGAATAGATTGGCAGAATACACCCCTCCTCACGTGCCCGATCGTGCGGAAGCTTATGGTAAAGAATATATAGATTTTTTAAAAAATGATATTATTCCCTACGTTGATCAAAATTACAGAACGATAGGCAATCCTCAGAATACCATCATTGGAGGGAGTTCAATGGGCGGACTGATAAGTTTATATGCTCACCTGGCTTTTCCAGCTGTATTTGGAAAGGGCCTTATTTTTTCTCCTTCTCTATGGCTCCTTCCTAATCTTTTCGATTGGTTACAATCTAATTCCGCAGATACAATAAAAACAAAAACTTATATTTATTGTGGTGGAAGGGAGAGCAACGAAATGGTAGGTCAAGTTGTGGCTTTGTACCATGGGTTGAGAGCACTAAACAAAGAAAATGAAATCACTTTGAAAATTAATTCTCAAGGGGAGCATCATGAATCTTACTGGGGAGAAGAATTTTTTCAATCCATGGAATTCATCTTATAAATTATTAAATATGAATATATTATGCATTTGCAGCTATTTTAAAGGGACCGAATTTTTAATTCAACAATCTATTTTAGGTCATCGCGTATTTTTAATTACCTGTGAAAGTAGAAAGCAGGAAAATTGGCCATGGCAACATATTACCGAAACCTATTATTTGCCCAACGAGGATAATTCCTCGGAAAATATGGCTTTACTTAAAAAAGGGTTTGGCTGGTTACTACAAACGGAAAAAATAGACGTTTTGGTTGCTTTGGACGACTTTGACGTTGAAAAAGCAGCTTTTCTTAGATCTGCCTTTCAAATAAAGGGCATGAATGTTCATACTGCACAACTTTTTAGGGATAAATTAGCCATGAGAATAGCTGCAAAGGAATTTGAAATATCCATTCCTCCATTTTGTCCTCTATTTAATGATATGGCCGTTCATCAGTTTATGAGAGAAGTGGAGGGGCCCTGGATTATTAAGCCGCGAAGTCAGGCATCAACTACAGGTATAAAAAAAGTAGCCTCATACAATGAAGTAGCTCAATTTCTTCAAGATGTGGGTGAAAATAGAACTGATTACCTCTTAGAGAAATTTATCCCTGGAAGTGTTTTTCACTGTGATTCTTTATCTTATAAAGGCGACATTGTTTTTGAAAAAACCTCGAGGTATTTAGAAACACCCTTAAAGGTAGCTCATGAAGGAGGTATTTTTAAAACCATTACACTGCCCGATTATACCACTGATAATAAAGATATTTTAAGTCTAAACAGGCAACTCCTTCACAGCTTCAATCTACAGAACGGCGCAAGTCATACTGAATTTATTAAGGCAGAAAGTGATGGAAAAATCTACTTTCTTGAAACTTCTGCACGGGTTGGAGGGGCACATATTACAGAATTATTAGAAGCTGCCACAGGAATAAATATGTGGAAAGAATGGGCCAACCTGGAGCATTGTGTTTTTGAAAATAAGCCCTATACGATGCCTGATAAGAAAAATTTCTTCGCGGGTCTTATTGTTTCTCTGGCAAAAATGAAAGAGCCGGATATATCCATTTTCAGTGACGAAAAGATCATCTGGACATTAAAAAAAGATTACCATGTTGGTATGGTTTTCAGGAGTGAGTATTTCGAGGACATTATCTCAATGATGGAAAATATTACGCCCATCATTCAAGAAAAATTTCATGCTTCAGCACCCACTCCTGATAAACCTATAGATTAACCTTATTTTCCTACTTTAAATACATCGTCAGATACCTGACTATTTACATTAATAGATTTCACATTAGCATCTAAAGGTGCTGGCATAGCTCCTTTAATAACCAATTTGTGCGGAAACAAAATATTAGCCACTGGCTTATAATCACCGTAATCACGAATGATGGTTACTTCCTGTTCACCTGATTTCTCCACCATAGACGTTCTCATTTTCAGACCAGAATCTACGGCAAAATAATCAGATTTAATTTTTCCTTTAGCATCTTTAATCAAAACTTTGTAGCAATCAACGCCATTAACCAGTTCATTTTCAGCTAATTCCAAAGTTGTACCTTTTTCTGTGTAGAATAATTCAGGAAAGATACTTGCTTCTTCACGCAATTCATTAGCCTCATCACCTTCCACTATTTTTTCAGGCTGACCCATGGCCGTAATTTTACCCTTAGTGCCATCAAATATCTGCTCACTTAAAATCATACTATTCATCGTAACCGAAGAAATGAGCTTAATATTATCCTTTTGGATATTTTTCATTGAAAGCTGCATTCCCTGAATAGATGCTGACATTTCTATGGTTACATCTTTTACATTGGAAAGAACCTCCTTACCGCCAATGGCTTTTATATATTTTTCAATAATCGTAGAAGGATCTATTTTTACCTCTGATTTCGTTTCCATTTTCAATTTTGGAACCAAAGGATTTCCATAATTATCTACGTATCTAACCTTATTTTCGGCATCGAATCGAGCTAATTTTGAAGCAATTTCTGAACCTTTACCCACTGCTGAAATAAAAATCTTATCAGGATTAACATATTTCAAAGCCATGGCTTTAACCTGTGCAGCATCGACGGCACTCAATCGTTGCAAATAAGTATTGTAATAATCTGCAGGTAATTTATACCGAACAATATTGAGGGCAAAACCTGCAATGGTAGAGGGTTGCTCCAAACTACGTCCAAAACGACCAAGAAGTTCTGCTTTTGCGGCATTTAGCTCTTCAACGGTAACGGTACCTTCTCTGATTGATTTCATTTCAACGATAAATTCAGTTAACGCTGAATCAGTTACCAGATTTCTTACATTGGCGCCAGCCGTAAAGAAACCAATATTCTCATTGGGAGAAATACTTGAATAAGCCCCGTAAGTATAACCTTTATCTTCTCTAATGTTTTTAAATAAACGACTGGAACTTCCCCCTCCGAATATTTGATTCATCACTGTCACTGCAGTAATGTCTGCAGCACCTGGCTCTAAATTAAGAGGATATGTCAGGGATAAAACAGTTTGAACTGCATCATTTTTATCGTAAAAATATACCTGATTTGCCGCTGGTGGTGTTGGGTCAACAAATTTTTGAGCTTTAACCTTACCTTTTTTCCAAGCCCCAAAATACTTTTCAGCCTTGGCAATAGCGTCTGCATTCGTAATATCACCTACCACAATAAGGTAAGAATTACCTGGTTTGAAATATTCATCCTTATAATTTTTACAATCCAGGACCGTAATATTTTGAATAGATTGCTCCGTAGTTGTTTCGCCGTAAGGGTGTTTTGTTCCATATCTCAATCTGCTTGAAATTTCAGAACTGATAGCCCCCGGGTCATCTTTTTGACTGGACAAACCAGAAAGGGTTTGCTTAATCAGTTTATCAAATTCTTCTTTTGGAAAAGAAGCGTTAAAAAGAATATCAGACATTAATTCTAAAACAACATCTGCGTGTTTTGTTAAGGATGAGGCAGAAATACCATTTCCTGATGTATTCAGTGATGCACCTATAAAATCAACAGATTCATCAATTTGTGCTTTCGACTTAGAGCTGGTACCTGCGCTCAATAGTGGTCCTGCTATAGATGAAATACCCGCTTTATCATTTTCTAAATGCAAAGGGACATCCACAAAAAGCTGAAAAGAAACCCGTGGAAGCTTGTGATTTTCAACCACAATAATTTGAAGACCATTACTTAGTTTAGATAAGTTATAATTTCCAATTTCAATTTTTGGTGCTGGACCAGCTACCGGGGCTGATTTCCTAAAATCCTCCTGACCTTGCACCGAGAAGATAGAAAGAAATAAAAATAGAGAAAGAATTAAAAATTTATGCTGCTGCATGGTGATGTAGTATTTGAGTATGTAAAAGGTTAAAAACAATCTTAATTTGCTTTTGGCAACCAAAATAAGACGAGACGATTTTTTTCATCAAAATAAAGATTAGCCACTCTTTGGATATCCTCTTTAGTCACAGCCAAATAACGATTGATCTCTGTATTGATTAAGGAAGCGTCTCCATAATGCGTTTCATACACAGCCAAATTTTCAGCGATACCTTCTACAGATGAAAGCTTGCTAACAAACTGGTTTTCAATTTGATTTTGTAGTTTTTTTAACTCCTGATCAGAAATGGGTTGATTTTGCACTTTTTCAATTTCCCCCAAAATCGCCTTTTCAATATCACTTAATTCAACGCCCATATTGGCAATGCCGTAGGAAATACCCAAACCCGGATCTTCGAGTGGAAATTGAAAAGAACCTGCCTGAATGGCCAACTGTTTTTCATCGACAAGAGAACGATAAATACGAGAACTGTTACCATTTGATAACAAAGTATTTAGCATTTCCATAGCATAATAATCTTTACTTCCCTGAGCAGGCGTTCTATGACCAATAATTAAAGCTGGCAACTGAACACGATCATACACTGTATCTCTTTTTGGTCCATTTAAAGGAGCTTCGGTAATGGTTGGACGATAAATAGGTTTTGACGATTTAGGAATCGTTGAGAAATATTTTTCAACCAATGCTTTAGCCGCACTCTTATTTATATCCCCCGCAATGGTAAGAACAGCATTATCAGGAAGATAAAAATCTTTATAAAACTGCTGATAATCCTCATCAGAGGCAGCATCGAGGTGTTCCATAGAACCAATTGGCATCCAACGATATGGGTGATTATCAAAAAGTCTCACAAAAACCTGCTCCATTAATGTACCGTAAGGCTGGTTATCCATTCTTTGTTTCCTCTCTTCTTTTACTACCGCTCTTTGCGTTTCAATTCCCTTTGAATCAACCACGGCATGCTTCATTCTTTCAGATTCAAGCCATAATCCTAATTCGAGATAATTAGAAGGTAAAAACTCGTAATAATACGTTCTATCCTGACTTGTATAGGCATTTAATGCTCCACCTGCACGAGAAACGTATTTATCGTACTCTCCTCTTGCAATATTCTCTGAACCTTCGAACATCAAATGTTCAAAAAAGTGAGCAAATCCAGTTCTTTCAGGCTTTTCATTTTTTGAGCCTACATGATAAAGTACTGAAATCACAACATTGGGTGTAGTATGGTCTTCGTGTAAAATAACTTTCAAACCATTATCTAAAGTAAATCGGTCAAACTGAATTTGTGTTTGCCCGAAAACAGTAGAAGATACAAGTAAAAGCAAAGCGCTTAGAAATTTTTCCATGATATCGTTTTATAGTTTAGTATTATTTCGCATAAATACAATTTAAAGTTCAAATATGTTTCATTTTTTCGACTAAAATCGATGGTTTGGCGATGTTGGAAAATACGAGTGTAACAAAACAACAATTTTACCTAAATTTGCCTTCATATTTAAATAAAACAAGTACTCCATTATGAAAAAACAGGTCATTTTTATTACCGGAACTTCCTCAGGACTGGGAAAGGCCATTGCAGAATTATGTAATGAAAATGGACATATTGTTTACGGAAGTTCAAGAAATCCACCGGCAGAAAACCCTTCTTTTAAAGAACTTAAAGTAGATGTTACCGATCAGCAGAGTGTTCAAATTGCCGTAAATTATATTTTAGAGAAGGAAGGTAAAATAGATGTAGTTATAAATAATGCAGGTTTAGGTATCATTGGTCCCATCGAATATCTTGATGTTGCCGATGTTAATAAAGTTTGGCATACTAATGTGAATGGGTTATTGCATGTTTTACAAGCTGTTCTCCCTTCCATGAGACATCATAATGTCGGTAAAATAATAAGCATAAGTTCTATTGCTTCAGTCATTGCTCTACCTTTCAGAGGTGTTTATTGCGCAAGTAAAGCCGCTGGTGATAAGATTATTCAATCTTTAAGGATGGAATTATCCCAAACAAATATAAGCTGTTGTTCCATTCAAGCCGGCGACATTAGAACATCAATCAACGAAAACAGATTAAAAGTTAAGGATTTAGAAGATCCATTTTATGCTGACATTGTGAAAAGGACGAACCAGCACATTGACGAAGAAGTAAATAAAGGCATGAGCGCGCAGGCGGTAGCCTTAGAAATCTATCGTTTATTAAGCCATGAAAAATTACCCATTTCTTATGTAGTTGGCAAACCCCTCCAAAAATTATCCTTATGGATAAAAAGAATTGTTTCTGAGAGCCTATTTGAAAAAATTATTGCGTCTTATTCCAAATAGGTTAAAAGAATCTTTTTCGCTGGATAATCCAGCTTAGAAGAAAAGAAACCGACGTGGCAAATACAATGATAACCGGCAGGGCAAAGGGACTTTTTGATAATGGAAGGGGCACATTCATTCCAAAAAAAGAAGCGATTAAGGTAGGAACGGCGAGAAAAATAGTGACTAAAGTAAGTCGGTGAATAGTAACATTCATATTATTTGAAATAATAGAAGCATAAGTATCCATGGTTCCAGAGAGGATATTGGAATACACATTGGCCATTTCCAGGGCCTGACCATTATCGATAATTATATCTTCGAACAAATCCATTTTTTCCTCTTCGGTTCGAATAGATAAAAAATCTACCCTTTTCATTTTCATCATAAGCAAATCATTAGCGCTCAATGAATTGAGGATATAAACCAAGGATTTTTCAATACTTAAGAGTTGTTTTAACTCTTTATTTCTACTGGCATGATAAAGCTCCCTTTCAATTAAATTTCTTCTAAGATCTAATTTTTTCAAACAGGTAAGAAATCGATACACATTTTGCTCCAGGAGTTGAATAATAAAAAACATGGCATCGGAAGGATCAAAATTTCTTACTTTGTTTTCAATAAATTTATCTAAGACAGGATTATCTGCTGTGGTAATAGTAAAAACGTGTTCAGGGGAGATGATTATACCAATCGGAACAGTGATATAAATAGCGTCATTTTCTTCCTCCGACGTATTAAGAATAGGTGCATTTATTAAAATGAGCCTGCAGTCATCTTCCACTTCAAACCTGGATCTTTCATCTACGTCAAGGGAATCTACCAAAAAATCTAATGGTATCTCAAACTGTACCGACGTTTTTTCCATTTCATCGGTAGAAAAAGGGGGTTTTATATTTACCCAACAACCTGGTTCCGGGTGTTGAATTTCAGTAAGGAGACCATCAACCTTTACGTAAAAATGAACCATAGCAGGAAATTGATAATTCTAATTGAACGAAATGAAAACAGATATGCAAACTTAGCTATTTTAGATTAAATAACGATAACAATAACTTTAATCCATCCTCAAAGTTCTTACAGGAGAAATGCGGGTAATCAGCCAGGTTGGAAGAATTAGAAACAAGACGATAACCAAAATGGTACCCAGGTTAAGTAATAAGATATGACTAAAATTTATGAGAATGGGTGCCTCGTTTAAATAATAATTTTCTTCAGAAAGCTTTATAAAATGACCATATTTTTGAAGTAAACAAATGCTCACCCCAATAATATTTCCCCAAAACATACCTTTACTTGCAATAATACCAGCATAGAACATAAAGATCCTGCGGATACTCCAATTAGAGCTACCCAGACTTTTTAAAATCCCTATCATTCTGGTTCTTTCCAACATTAAAATTAGGAGGGCCGTAACCATATTAATTATAGCAACAACAATCATGAGTGACAATATGACCACTTCATTAATATCTTGTAAAGAAAGCCATTCAAAGATTTCAGGAAGTTTGTCCCGTATGGATTGCACATTTAAATCAGGAGGTAACACATTACTATAAATCACTTCGGCCCAATAATCTATCTTGCTAATATCGTCAATAAACACTTCATAACCCCCTATTTGGTTATCCGCCCAACCTTGCAATTGTTGAACTTTTCTTATATCGACTAAAGCAAATTTACTATCGTATTCTTCCAGACCTGTCTTATAAATGCCAGAAATTTTAAAATTCCTTTTTAGCATGGTCCCATTTTTCACAAAAAATAGCCTGAAATTATCCCCTGTTTTTAATGAAAGCCTGCTCGCTGTTTGCTTGGAAATGATGATTTGGTTAGACGCTTCTTTTATTGGAAAAGTAATAATATCTCCCTCTTGAAGGTAAGCTTTAAAAAACTGCCAATTAAAATCGGAACCAATACCCTTTAAAAAAATGCCATCTAAGTCATTTTTGCCTTTAACAATACCAGGTTGAATGGCATACACCTGAACCGCCTTTACACCTTTTATGTTTTTAAGCACAGGGTAAAAATCCTGGTTATCCTCAATGGGATCTATCTCCAATAAATTTTGATAAACATTGGCAGCGTTGATGTGTAAATGTCCCCAAAAGCCAAATATTTTACTACTAATTTCTGATTTAAAACCTGTAATTAAAGCGGTAGTGACAATCATTACCGCAATACTCAAAGCCACGGCAAGCGAAGCTATGCGAATAATAATACTGGCAAACGACTTTTCCTTACCGTTTGAAATACGCATAGCTAATTTAAACTCCCACCTCATTCTGATTGATTGTATAATCCGACAATATAGGCAGGAATACAGACAAAAAAAAATGACCCGCCTGTAAAGTACAAGCGGGACATTAAATATTACTCCCAAAATAAATTTTTATGTTTACAAACAAATAAATGATTATTAATTTGTAACACACAATTATAGTTAATTAATTAAAGGTCAAAACAAGTTGAGGAAGGCAAAGGTGACCAAAGTCATTAAATGGGTGATAAGTTTAACTTTTGAATTTAATTATGGCAGTAACCCCCCCATTTGGATGAATGTCATAAGTAATTGAACCCTTAATTATCAAAATTAATTGACATACCATAAACAACCCAATACCTAGTCCCTTTTCTTGAAGCGTCCCCGGCCTACTTGAAACGGGAGAAAAACCAATCAATGTAGAAAAATTATCGACCGTCAATACTTCAGAAGAATTATA
This sequence comes from Saprospiraceae bacterium, assembly GCA_021299835.1. GTDB lineage: Bacteria > Bacteroidota > Bacteroidia > Chitinophagales > Saprospiraceae > BJGN01. Next base: position 67,345 of record JAJTER010000006.1, read on the forward strand.
AACGGATAAAGTAATAAGGTCATTTTCTCTATGGAGAGTGCAAATAATATCACCATTATCAGGACAATATTTTATAGCATTACTAAGAATATTTCTTAAAATGAAGGAAATGATATTGGGGTCAGAATTAATTTCACCATCAAATCCCTCAGATAATGATAATTGGAATTGAATATTTTTTCTATCAATCTGAAAAATAAATAAATCTACGGTCGAGTTAAATTTATCTGTTATGCTAAAAGATAGATTCCTTGAGAATTGCGTATTCTTCTCAAGATTTGACCAAGTCAATAAATTATCAACTAAATGGGAAATTTCCGTTCCACTATGTTCCAGAGATTGAGCAATTTTCAATGCCTTTTCATATTCTCCTCTCTTTAATAAGTATTTAAACGTATGACTTAGTTGTTTCATACCAGCAAGAGGTGTATTCACTTCATGACCCAGAATATCAAAAAACCTTCTTCTTTCCTCATTTAAAATGGCTAACTTATAATTTTTATCAATTAACGACTGCTCATTTAATTCTAAATCTTTTACTCTTATGGCGAGATTTTTTTCAAGTTCCTTGTTTTTTCCAGTAAGTAATCTGTACCTTAAAAAAAAGATTATACCAATCAAAAGCAAAAATAAAATGGAGGCAAACCACAAAAAGCTTTTATTTTCTAAAATATGCTGAAGTTTATAAATGGGAATATTAATTTCCTTTATAAAATGATCTGGTGAATCCTGAGATATTCTAATTTGAATAGTAGATCTGCCGGCGGTAGGACTTAAGGTAATCGAATTAAAATTTTCAACTAATTGCCAATCATCCAAATAGGGCGTTTTAAAAAAGAAAAGTAATGATTTCCCAATATAATTATTTGAAAAACCTGGATAAAGGGTCAAGCTATATTCATTAGGATTTAAGGTTATTTTACCTTTGTTTATATATTCAAACAGTCCATTCCTATTACTGGTATTGCTATTATTATTTATTTCTATGGATGAAAAGTAAAATTTTCCCTTTCCAAAATCAGTAAAAGAATCAGACATATTTCGAGGATTAAACCTGACCAAACCATTAATGGTTCCCATCAGGATTTCTCCATTTTTTAAATTTAGCATGGAAAGCCAGTTAAATTCCTCTTCAAAAATACCGTCAGAAATAGCATACATATAATATTTCCCATTCAAAGGATTAACTTTATATAGCCTTTTCTCAGTACCAAGCCAAATCATATCATCGGAACCAATTAGCATGGAGAAAATAACCTTATTAACAGGCTCTAATCTTTTTCGAATATCCCCTATCGTCTCGAATTTATTGTTTAAAACAAATAAGCCATTCGCAGCTGTTGAAATTATAAACCTGTTTTTAAAGTATTTTAATCCGGTAACTCTTACTTTAGGAATAACAGTCATACTCAACCATTCTTTATTTTCAGGTGAATACCTTAACAATCCTCTATCAGTACCGACCAAATAATAGGAATCCATATCCAAAAACGATGAAATGGATGAATGCCCGGAAGGTAATGGGATGAAAGTTCCTAAAGAATCATTAGCCATATCAAAAGATTGAAAGCCAAAATCACCTAACCAAAAATATTGATTGTTCAATCCCTTTTCTAAAAAAACAAAATGATAAAATCGATTATCTATATTGTTCTTTTTATAAACTTGAAAGTTATCCAGGTTTAAAATTTCATAGTTTGAATTATTTGTTCCCAGGTAAATACAATGCTTTTTTTCGTTTAGAAAAGCACCCAGGAAATAATTATTTTTAGATGAAAAATAGGTACTTAAACCCGTATTAAGATTTAATAGTCCATTTCCCTTATATGAATTAAAATAAATAATAGAATCATTAATCTGTTGCAAGCCTCTAAAACTATAACCTTCATTCTTGAAATAGAATTTTATATCATTTTCAATCAATGAGTTATAAAAAAACCCAAATCCAAGATGAATCCAAACCTTACCTACATTATCTTCTTTTATTGGAAATCGAGGAATCCAATATATATCTTGATTATTAATTTCAGGAAAATCTTGAAAAATCACCCCATTCTCATTATAAACAGATACTTTATTTTGATATTTAATCCATAATCTTAAATTTTTATCAACGAAAATATGATTTACTACTTTCAGATTAATACTATTATTTGGAAAACTAATTTTATTTTTTGCTTTATAATCATTGTCTATTAATATAATTTCTTCATTTTCAAGTTTTAAAAAACATTTTTCATTTTGTCCTTTGAATTCAATGAAATTCCTAATTTTCGATGCCTTAATTCTTGTTGAATCAATGATATTTCCGTTTTTACCTAATTTAAAATAAGTATCTTCAGAATAAGCATGCCAATCGCCTTGGTTTGCAGGAAAAATAGTCGTTATTCGATCATTAGGTATCTTAAATTTTTCAATCCATTTATCTTTATTTTTAATATAAAAAATTCCTTTTTTATTTATTAATGCGGTATGATTCTCAAAACCATAAAAATTAATTAGATTATCATTATTTAACAATTCACTTTTTATTGGAGACCAAGTTCTTAATAATGAATTAAGGATAACAACATTTAAATTTAATTTTAAACCTTGCTGAAAGGTAAAATTCCTATATCCAACTAAATAAATACCTCCTGATGAATTTTTATAAATTTCTTTAAAGGAATAATCTGGAATACCAAGTTGTGAAAATGGTATGGATTCAAATTTATTCCCATCATATAAAACAAGGCTATTTGTCAATAAAATCCATGCTCTGCCGAATTCATCAAATTCAAAATCCACCATATTATTAAGACGAATGGATATTTCATCTTTAATAAATTGAGAAGAATATGTCGGTTTATTATTAATAATTTGTGCAAAGGAGGAAAAAAAAGAGACAAAACTTAGGAATAAGAAAAATAAAAATTTATTCATTTTGATAAAAATTTATATTGAATAGCTACCTCATTTAAATATTTAGCACCAATGGGAATCCTAACTTCATTTAATTCAAGCCAAGATTCCTTTGTATTAACCTTACTAATCTTATTTTTATTTACAGCAAAGCTTCTATGTATTTGAATTAAGGGGCTATTTGTCTTATATTCATTTATTATTTTCACCAGAGAGTTTTTAATGGCAATTCTTTTATTATTAAAATGATACACACAATAATTACCTTCAACCTCAATATATAATAAGTGAATCCACTCCATTTTAATCAATTGATTATTATCTTTTAAGATAAAAGTTGGACTTACTCTGTTTCTATCAATTTTATCTAACACACTACTCAGAGTATACTTATCAAAGGGTTTAACTAAAAAATAACTTTCATCGTTATGAAGAGATTCATTATAAATTTCATCACTTGGAAAAGCAGTAATAAATATGACTGGAATATTTAATTCTTTAAAGTTTTTTGAAATGTCGATGCCATTTAAACCTATACCCAGGTGAATATCGATGAGCGCAACGTCACAACTATTATTGGTTAACCAATGTGGTACCTCTGCTGCTGAATTACAATGCCCAACAAAAAGGTGGGCAGTTTCAGATATAATTGCCTCCAATCGGGTGGCAAAAAGTAAATCGTCCTCAATAATTAAAACATCCATATTTTAAAAATACCATTCACAATAATCCATAAAATACCTACAAAATAACTATTTTTACCATAAATAATTGGAAAATGGATTTTTTATCAGAATTGCGATGGAGAGGAATGTTACAAGATGTAACCCCTGGTTTGGAAGACTATTTGAAAACAGAAAAAGTTACCGCTTATATAGGTTTTGACCCCACTGCTCCCTCCCTGACTATCGGGAATTATGTTCAGATTATGCTTCTTACCTTATTACAAAAATACGGTCACAAACCCATTGTTTTATTGGGTGGTGCCACCGGTAGAATTGGAGATCCTTCAGGAAAAGATAAGGAAAGACAGTTGAAAAGTTATGATGAATTGGATTCTAATTTAAATTTTCAAAAAGAGCAGTTCAAACAATTGATAGATTTTAACGATGCTGAAAATCCTGCAATGTTTATCAATAACCTGGATTTTTATAAAGATTTAAATATTCTTGATTTTTTAAGAGTAGCCGGAAAAACATTGACCGTTAATTATATGCTTTCTAAAGATTCTGTTCAAAACAGATTGGAAAACGGCCTTTCTTTTACAGAATTTAGTTACCAGTTATTACAAGCTTATGATTTTCAATGTTTGTATAACGATTACGGATGTAAATTACAAATGGGCGGTTCAGACCAATGGGGAAATATAACCTCCGGAACTGAATTTATACGCAGAAATATCGGTGGCAAGGCCTACGCTTTGACTACCCCACTTTTAACCAAAGCAGATGGGACAAAATTTGGAAAATCGGCAGAAGGTAATATCTGGTTAGATAGTAAGCTGACCAGCCCTTATCGGTTTTATCAATTTTGGATAAATGCCGCCGATGCAGATATTCCTACTTTTGTTAGATATTTTACCTTTTTTGACCAGGATACCATTCTAAAAAGAGAAAAAGACCTCGACATAAGGGAACAAAAACTATTATTAGCAGAGGAATTAACCGTTCGAATACATGGGAAAGATGCCTATCAAGCTGTTCTGAAAGTTACCGACTTACTTTTCAATAAGCCCTCCGACGATCAAATCGATCTTTCTGAGACAGAACTTGAGATGATTGCTAATGAAATACCAACTTTTGATATTTCATCTGAGGCAATTAACAAAAATATGACTATCAATGATTTACTAACCACTGAAAGTCAGATATTATCATCTAAAGGCGAAGTTCGACGAGCCATTCAAAACAATGCGTTGAAGCTTAACAAGGAAAAAATTACCTCCGGAGACGACCTAATAAGCTTAAATCAGCTTATTAGGGATAAGTATATAATTCTTGAAAACGGTAAAAAGAATAAATATCTTTTCAGATTCAATTAAAAAATCAAGGATTTAAGATAAGGTTGATAAAGTCTGCAGTAGCTTTATCAACTTCATTTTTACCCTTCAGATGTTTGATGAACGCACTTCCAATAATGGCCCCATTAGCATATTTACTAGCCGTAAGATAACTTTCTCTATCACTTATACCAAAGCCAATTAATTGAGGGGTACTTAACTGAAGAGACTTTATTCGTTCAAAATAACTTATCTGTTGGCTTGAAATACCTGTTTTCATACCCGTAATGGAAGAATCAGATACCACATAAATAAATCCAGTTGAAAGGGCATCTACCTTATGAATCCTTGACTCCTCCGTTTGAGGTGTAATAAGAAAACTAATTGAAATATTTCTTTGCGTTAATTTATCTTTATAAAACTGTTCGTATTCCATAAGGGGCAGATCAGGAATAATTAAGCCATCAATACCCGTTTTAACACAATCATCTAAAAATTTATCTACCCCATATTGTAACAACTGATTAAAGTAACCCATTAAAATAAGGGGAACCTGCGTTTTAGTTCGTATGTCAGTAAGCTGATTAAAAAGGACTTGTAGCGTCATGCCCCCTTCAATGGCAGCCATTCCACTCTCCTGAATCACAGGTCCGTCAGCTAAGGGATCACTATATGGAATGCCTATTTCAATAATATTTGCCCCTGATTCTGCCAGGGAACAAATAATAGTTTCAGTATCGTCTAATTTAGGATAACCAGCTGTAAAATAAACGGTTAATAAATTTTCCCGATTATTTTCAAACAATTTTGTTAATCTGTTCAACACTTTTTCCGATTTTAATATTTATCCAGATATTCCATGTAAGTATTCAAATCTTTATCGCCTCTACCAGAAAGATTGATAACGATAACGTCGGAAGATTTAAACGAAATATCCTCTAATGCATGAATGGCATGGGCTGTTTCCAATGCGGGAATGATGCCTTCAATTCTTGACAATTCAAAGGCAGCCTTCAACGCGTTTTCATCTGTAACACTTACCGCCTCTGCCCTACCAGTCGTAATAAGATGAGCATGGAGGGGACCAATACCCGGGTAATCCAAACCTGCTGAGATGGAATGAGGCTCAACAATTTGACCATCCGTTGTTTGCATCAATAAGGTACGGCTTCCGTGAATAATACCTTCAGTGCCCAGAATACTTGTAGCCGCAGATTTTCCTGAATAAACCCCCTCACCTGCTGCTTCAACGGCAATAAGTCTGACATCAAGGTCATTTAAATAATGATAATAGGCACCTGCGGCATTGCTACCACCACCTACACAGGCAATAATCAAATCGGGATTCTCTCTTCCTGTAGCTTCGAGTAGCTGACTTTTCATTTCCTCAGAAATGACCGATTGGAATCGTGCCACCAAATCAGGATAAGGATGAGGACCGACTACAGAACCAATAATATAATGCGTATCAACAGGATTATTGATCCAGTCTCTGATAGCTTCATTCGTAGCATCCTTAAGAGTCTGACTACCTGAGGTGGCAGAAATTACAGTGGCACCCAGCATTTTCATGCGGGCAACATTTGGTGCCTGTCTTTTAATATCGACGGCACCCATATAAATAATACACTCTAGACCCATTCTGGCACAAACGGTAGCAGTGGCAACACCATGTTGACCTGCTCCGGTTTCAGCTATGATTCTTTTTTTATTTAACTTCTTAGCCAGTAAAATCTGCCCAATGGTATTATTAATTTTATGCGCACCAGTATGGCAAAGATCTTCCCTTTTCAGATAGATGGTTGCATTATGTTTTGCCGACAGATTTTCAGCTAAATACAAAGGGGTTGGTCTTCCCACATAATCTTTTAACAGGTAATAAAACTCACGTTGAAAATCGTCGGCATAAATCATGCTCAGATAATTTTCTTGTAATTCCTTTACGTTAGGATAAAGCATTTCGGGAATATAGGCGCCTCCAAAAGAGCCATAATATCCATTTTCACTCAATTGTATCATATTAAAAATTTTGAGTTTAACCTAAATTCATTTAAACTATTAAAAAAAACTTGTAAAAGAGAAATATTTTTCATGCCCGGAGACATTTCAAATTTACTATTTACATCGAAACCAGCTAATTGGGGATGATCTAAACGCTTAAGTTCTTCAACATCAAGAGGTCCAATGCCACCACTCAATAAAAAAGGCGTTGAAAAGGCATATTCCTCCAATTTTGACCAGGGAAATTTCAAGCCACTTCCCCCTTTTTTCTCTGTCTTAGTATCGAACAAAAAATAAGAAATAAAGATGTTAAAATCTGACAAAGTTTTAAAATCGAAAGATTCCGACACGCCAAAAGCCTTAATTATTTTAGTGTGCCCAAGATTATTCTCATTCAACAGAGTAATTAGCGATTTTAAATAATTAGTATCTTCATTTCCATGAAGTTGTATAAACTGTAAATCAAAATCAACACACCTCGCAATGATTTCAGCGGGTTCCTCATTCACAAAAACGCCAACCTTTTTCACATTCCCCAAAAGATCATTACCTTTTGCCTTAAACCAGGTAGATAGAGGGAGAATATCGACAAATCGAGGTGATTTCTTATAAAAAATCAGCCCAATCATATCTGGTTCTAACTTTATAAGTTCCACAATATTATGAGGATCTGTAAGGCCACAAACTTTAATAAGATAATCGTTAGTTTTCATTATTCACCTTAAAACGTTGCCATTTGTCAGAAAAATCATGCATAAAAGTAGCTGCGGCCAGAGGAGTATCTTCCTGAGCCATAAAATATTCGCCAATTAAAAAGCCATTAAACCCGGCCTTTTTTAAATCGACCAAAGTATCAGGATTATTTATACCTGATTCCGCAATTTTAATTGCTTCTTTAGGCATTAAGGGTAATAAGTCGAAGCTATGTTGAACAGAGACCTCAAAAGTTTTAAGATTCCGATTATTAACCCCCACTAAATGAATGGCAGGGTTCCATTTATCGAGTTGTTCCTTTTCGTGAACCTCCAACAACACCTCCAGACCTAAATCTGCTGCGATATTGGAAAAAAAATTAATTTCAGAAGAGGTCAAACATTCTGCAATGAGTAAAATGGCATCGGCACCAATGGCTTTTGCCTCAATAATCTGAATGGCATCGACAATAAAATCCTTTCTCAAAATGGGTAGCGGATTAAATAATCTGGCTTCAGCCAAATCTTCAACGGAACCACCAAAAAAGGAAAAATCTGTTAAAACAGAAAGAGCCGACGCACCATTTTCAAAATAGGCGCGGGTAATTAATTTGGGGCTTGCCTTATCTTTTATGATGCCCTTCGAAGGAGACTTCCTTTTAAACTCCGCAATAATGCCTGTTTTATCCTCATCAAGGATAAAATTCTTCAAAGAATAAGGCGACCTATTAAAAAGAGGATATTTAGCAAGGGAAGCCTCATTTTCATTTTTTTTGAAGTTTTCTACTTCCAGTTTTTTAGCAGCAACGATTTTAGTCAGAATATCTTCCATTTATGAAAGTAATTTTTTTAAGGTCAATAAGGCATTTCCACTTTCAATACTCTCCAAAGCTTCTGCCACACAATCGTTTAAGGATTTTTCTGGATGAATGGTATGAATAGCTAATCCAGCATTAGCCAAAACGACATTCCTCTGAGAAATGGTTGCTTTATTTTCCAGTACAGACAAAAAGATAGTGGCGGCATCTTCAGGCGTTTCACCCCCATGTAGATCCTGACCATTAATTTTTTGAAGATTAAAATGTTGAGGATTCAATAGTTTTTCACTGTGGTTGGACACCCATTTGATGTCACCAGTTAAAGAAATTTCGTCATAACCATCTAATGCATAGACAATAGAAAATTTTCTTCCCGATTGTTCCATGATATATTGATAGGAACGAAGAAGTTCCAGACTAAAGGTACCATACATTTGATGGGTAGGCTGAACCGGATTTACTAAAGGCCCCATAATATTAAAAAACGTTTTAGTGCCTAACTGTTTTCTAACGGGAACGACCGTTTTCAGCGCTGGGTGAAAAAGCGGGGCATGCAGAAAACAGATGTTTGCTTTTTCCAACTGTCTTAACAAAACATCTTGCTCATTTGAAAAGGGATAGCCTAATTGAATGAGTACATCGGAGGAACCCACCGCAGAAGAAACACCGTAACTGCCGTGTTTTGTAACTTTATAACCTGCACCGGCAACGACCAGACAAGACAAAGTGGAAATATTAAATGTATTTTTATTATCGCCTCCCGTTCCTACAATATCCATGGTTGGCATACCTTGAAGATCTACCTTAACACAAAGAGCTAACAGGGCATCTCTAAATCCCTGTAATTCCTCTAAAGTTAAAGGTCTCATATTGAATGCGGTAGTAAAAGCGGTTATTTGCACCTCATTATACACTCCTGCACCGATATTCATCAAGACCTCCTTAGCCTCTGCCCTGGACAATTTATCGTGTTCAAATAACCTATTCAATATTTCTTTCATACGTAAAAGATTAAGATTAAATCAGATTCAAAAAATTTTCCAATATTTTCTTTCCATGGGGAGTCATGATAGATTCCGGGTGAAACTGAACCCCATACACTGGAAAATGCTTATGTTTCATAGCCATTATCTGTCCCTCCTCATCAAAAGAAAGAACTTCCAAGACGTTAGGAAGCGCCTCATTTTTCACCACCCAACTATGGTAACGACCTACTTCAAAAGAGGGAGGTAATCCCTCAAAAAGTCTATCCGTTCCTTGAATAGCAGAAATAGAAGATGAAACGCCATGAAAAACCTTAGATAAATTGGCTAATTCAGCGCCAAAAGCTTCTCCAATGGCCTGGTGACCCAGACAGATACCTAAAATAGGTTTTTTGTCAAAATATTCCTTAATCACAGCGGGCATAATTCCTGCATCTGAGGGTAAACCAGGACCGGGGGAAAGAATTATGACATCCCATTGATTAACTTCCTCTAGGGTAATAGCGTCATTCCTGACTACATCAGGCATTATGCCAGTAATGCTCCACAAATACTGGACTACATTAAAAGTAAAAGAATCGTAATTATCGATAACTAAAATTTTCATAATAATTTTGCTGATTTTCCAATATTTTCCGCTTCTGTCAATGCCTTTTTTAGGGCGCCCAATTTGTTATTGACCTCCTGTAACTCACTTTCGGCATCACTTACCTGCACTATGCCCGCCCCTGCCTGATAATAAAGGGTGTGATTCAGGCTTAGAAATGATCTGATAACGATGGCTTGATTAATTTCACCATTAAATCCTAAGCAACCGATAGCACCTCCATAAAAGCCCCTCGCCTGATTTTCATATTGACTAATCAATTCAATCGCGTTATATTTTGGTGCACCGGAAAGGGTACCAGCAGGAAAAGTATCGCCTTATTTTCTTTCACAATGATTTGAGCTTCAGGCGAGGAACCAAAGATTTTATAGCTACCATAATCAAAGAAAAACAAGTAAGGAGAAGGATTTATGGAACGGAGCACCCTGTAAACATTAAATTCATCTCCTTTGAACTTTTGACTAAACTGTCTGCTAAAAACAATTTGAAATACATCGCCTACCTGACAATGATGTTTTCCAAGACGCACTAATTCTAAGAAATCGTCATCTGTTAAATTGCTCTCTTCTCCCCCTTCTAAGTAGAATGGATATTCAGGAACTTTTTGATTACTTAAAAGAGATTTAAGTTTATCATCTGATGGAAGCTCCCCCGGGAGAAGATTTTCAAGAATAAACAACTCATTTTTGTAATGATTAATGGCAATGATATATTTGTAAAGTGCGAATCTAATATCGGGTATATCCTGTTTTTTCTTTTGCGGATCAAACGTAAATGTATCAAAATACTGAACTCCTTCGAAGCCTACATGGCCAAAAAAACCATTAAAAACGGGTAAATGCGCGATATTATCCACCTCAAAAGAGGAAATAAAGTCTTTTAACACGGCCGGGACAGATTGTTCATTGCTTACCCGAATTTCTTCGGTCCCATTGGAAGGATGCGTCAGTGTAATTAAACCATTATCGACGGTAATACCCGCAATAGATTGAAGACCAATGTATGAAAAACAATCGGAAGCGCTGCTGAAATCATTAGATTCTAATAAAACGGGATCAGTAAACGAGTCCCTCACTTTTAAATAAAGAGATACTGGCGTCAGAAAATCTGCAAGTTGCCTTGATACAACGGTTCTTAAACGTACTTTTTCCTGTTTCATAAATTTTCATTTAAAAGTAAAGCGGTTTGTCAGGAGACCCGACAAACCGCTTTTATATTAAAATACATGGCATGCCTAATCACCCTTTCGAGGAAGAAAAACGCCAACGCCAAGTAATAAATAGGTTCATAATTAGAGAATGTTTAATTCTTCGACAAATTTAAATGAAAAATTATAATAATCAAGCTAAAAATTTAAAATTAATGTAAAATTTGCCAAACTAATTGTCTGAGGATATCATCATTTGGTTTAGAAGTAGCTTGATAATTGACGCCCTTTGAATGCAAATCTGCTTCTTTCAGATGATGGAAAATGGAAATGAGTTTAGCCTGGTTAAATTTAGAGGCAGCCAGCTTATAATCGCGGAGAAAATAATTATTCTTCAGATCTAAAGCTTCAAGTTGTTCTTTTTCAGAAAGATGAGCTACAAATTGATATTTATACACCTTACTGAAAAAGGAAAAAACAGAGGAAATGACAGGAATATTTTGATTTTTACCACTATCTGAAAAATAGGAAACAATCTTATTGGACAAAAGAATATCCTTAACTGCCAGCGCTTTTTGCAATTCAAACACATTAAACTCTCTACTTATACCGATATGTTTTTCAATATCTCCTTTTGAAATAATTTGACCTTGAGGAACATTGAGCAAAAGCTTATCTAATTCATTTACAATCTTTTGCAGATCGCTACCAATATTTGCCGCAATTAAAGAAGCCGATTCCTGGTCTATTTTTCTTTGCAACCCAGACAAATACTCTTCTATCCATGGCCCCACTTGATTATCATACAACGGTTTACTTTCAAGAACGACCGCTTTATCTTTTAGCACCTTCCCGAGGGAAGTATTCATATTCAACTTCCCATTTTTATAGGCAACCACTAAAACCGTCGAGGGAGTTGGTGACTCAATATAAGCCTGAAGGTCCTTTAGGGTCTTCATATCCTGTGCTTCTTTGAGTATAACCAATTGCTTTTCAGCCATCATAGGGTATTTCCTTGACGTATCGGTTACCATTCTATGATCAGAATCTTTACCGTAAAAAAGGGAAAAGTTAAATGCCTTTTCTGAATCTGAAAGAAGATGATCCTCTATGTAATCACAAACAACATCGATGAAATAAGATTCTTCTCCATGTAAAAAATAGACAGGCTCAAAAGTTTTCTTTTTAAGCTTATTCATTAAATCTGAGAAGGAAAGAACCATAAAAAACTATTTTGCGTAAGAAAGTACCAAATCCTTTAGAGCAGAAATCCAGCGAGGATCATCATTTAAGCTAGGAACCAGATCTACCCTTTCCCCGCCCTTTTCAACAAATTCTTCCTGATATTCTACGCTGATTTCAATAAGCGTCTCCAGACAATCTGCCACGAAAGCGGGGGAAAACACCAATAATTTTTTCGCTCCTGCTTCAGCGCTATGGTCAAGCACTACACTTGTATAAGGTTGTGCCCATTTATCGGGTCCCAAACGACTTTGAAAAGTGGTGGTGTAAGATCCCTCCTTCAGGTCAAGTTCCTTAGCAATGGCTTTGGTAGTAGCATGACACTGAGCCGAGTAACAAAACTGATTAACTTCTGATCTATCCAGACAGCAATCTTTTACTTTTAAGCAGTGATTACATTCATCGGCCTTTTTTAGCTGACGTTGAGGTAATCCATGATAACTGAACAAAATGTGGTCGTAAGAAGGGATATCAAACTTCCTTGCATTGTCTGCGAAAATTTGAATCATAGGTTCATAATCGCAGTAGGAATTTATAAATGTAACCCCGGGTATGGATTGTTCTTTTCTTAAAATACGCATGACCTCATCGTGAACAGATCCTGTGGTGGCCGATGCATATTGAGGAAAAAGAGGAAGAACATATAGATGGGTAATATTTTGTTTTTTTAACCTTTTCCAGGCATCTGAAATAGACGGATTTTGATACCTCATAGCTAATTCGACATGCCAGGTATCATCTAAAATTTCTTTTAGTCCATCAGCCACTTTAATACCATAAGCCTTTAACGGAGAACCTGTTGGAGTCCATAATTGCTTATATAATTTGGCAGAAGAACCGGACCTCAAAGGAGCAATTATTCCTTGAACCAATGCCTGTCTGGCTAACCAGGGATAATCGATAACTCTGGCATCAGTTAAAAATTCACGCAGATACCTATACACATCCCACCTGGTAGGTGAATCAGGTGTACCCAGATTTACAAGCAACAATCCATTTTTCGGCGAATTAGCCATATTCTTTTTATTTAATGACAAAATTACCTCTTTAACCCGAAAAAGTGTCAATGTGTTTAAATGAATTGGAAAACATATAACTTTGCCAAAAATAAAAGCGAAATGAAAAAACCTTTAATACTGGTAACAAATGACGACGGCATTAGCGCCCCAGGTATAAAAGCACTTATTGAAGTGGCAAAGAAATTAGGGGAAGTTGTGGTGGTTGCCCCCGATTCCCCCCAATCGGGACAGGGTCATGCCATAACATTGGAACAACCATTGAGACTGCATCCCGTAAATTTGTATCCAGGAATTCAAGCCTGGGAATGTTCAGGAACTCCGGTAGATTGTGTTAAACTGGCAAAAAATATTTTGTTGAAAGATAGAGAAGTCTCCCTTTGCGTTTCTGGAATTAATCATGGATCCAACGCAGCTATCAATATTCTCTACTCCGGCACACTTTCCGCAGCCATGGAAGCGTCGTTGGAAAAAATTCCGTCCATAGGTTTTTCGCTGCTAGATTTTAATTGGGATGCCGATTTTGAACCCTGTAAGGAGTGGGTTTCGTATATCATGGAATTTGTTCTGACCCAGGGAATTCCCATGGGAAATTTATTAAACGTTAATATTCCCGCTAAAAAAGATTTCCCTATTCAAGGGGTGAAAGTTTGTAAACAAGCCAATTCCCGATGGGTAGAAGAATACGTAACAGGTATTGACCCACGAGGACAAAAATATTATTGGTTGACTGGGAAATTTGTAAATGAGGACGAAGATAGAGACACCGATATCAAGGCTTTACAGGCGGGCTATATCTCTGTTGTGCCTTCTCACCATGATTTAACCAATTATAAATCCCTTTCTTCTCTAAAAGTACTGGAAAAATAATGAACAGATTAAAAGAAAATCACAAAACCGAACTGGCCAAAGGAATTCTTGCCGGTTTACTGGTTCCGTTTGTAAGTTATGCCGTTTTGTTATTGTTAAATGAAAAAATCTCAGCGCTCATTTTTAAGGAAATAATGAAAGATGAGTTAATTCTAGATAACAAAACCGTAGCTATTCTAGCTATTTGCTTCAATCTTTTGCCCTTCCATTTATTAGATAAAAAGAAACAGACCAGAGCTATGAGGGGTGTTCTCATCTCAACATTTTTATTGGCCATGCTATGGATATTCTTGTTTGGTAAAGAAGCGATCACCCTTTCATGAAAATATATATTATCGCGGGAGAAGCGTCTGGCGATTTACACGGAAGCAACCTGATTTCTGCCTTAAAGCAGCACGAGCCAGATATTGAACTGCGAGCATGGGGCGGAAGTAAAATGGAAAAAGCAGGCGCCACCGTAGTTAAATACTTTCATGATTTAGCCTTCATGGGCTTTGTCGAAGTTTTTAAAAATTTAATACCCATTCTAAAAAATTTTAAGTTTGCCAAAAAGGATATTCTTTCTTTCGCTCCAGACTATTTAATTCTTATCGATTACCCAGGATTTAATCTTAGAATGGCCAAATGGGCACATAAAAATAAAATACCCGTCATTTATTACATTCTCCCACAGATTTGGGCCTGGAATGAGCGACGAATTAAATATATAGAAAAATATACGCAGACCAGATTAGCCATTTTACCCTTTGAACAAGCTTATTATAGAAATAAAAATGTATCAGTACATTATGTAGGTCACCCCTTAGTAGAGCACATAGAAAATTTTAAAAAACTAAACGCCAGAGTATTTGTAAGTAATGAAAATCCATCAGAATCAAAAACCATCATAGCCTTATTACCGGGAAGTAGAATACAGGAAATTAAAAAGCATGTTCCCTTACTCATCCCATTGGTACAAAAAAATCCATCGCTACATTTTGAACTGGCGCTTGCCCCCGGGTTACCCGACATATTGAGGCATTATCTCCTCAATGCTTTTCCAAATAATTTTTCAATCACCGATAATACCTACCACTTACTAAGCAAGGCAAAATGCGCCGTAGTGTGTTCAGGGACAGCCACCCTAGAAACAGCGCTGTTTAATGTTCCGCAAATCGTCTTTTACCGAACTAACCTTGTCAATTATCTTATTGCCAAAGTGCTGGTAAAGATTAAATATATCTCCCTGGTAAACTTAATTCTTCAAAAGCCCTTAGTCACAGAGGTAATTTATCCTATAAACCAAGGTAAAATACTAGGAGAAGCATTTAGCAATTTACTGAAAATGGAGCATCAAGAACAACTTTGTCAAGGATATGATGAAATAGGTATGCATTTAAGCAATAAAAAGGCTTCAAAAGAATGTAGTAAAATTATTTTTAATGTATAAGTAATTATAATTCAATTAAATAAACAAATTAATTACAGTTTACACATATATTTTTCTTATATATATTTTCTTTATGTGCTAATCTAAAGTTATATTTGAGGCAGCGGAAAATCGCGCTCAATTACATATTATTTTAACATATATGTTAATTTAATAATACAAACTCCTGGTCCTCTAAAAAATTAGAGGCGCAAACAACTTCACCACTTAAATCTACACCAGATGCAGCGTTCTAATGAAACGAAGGCAAAAGCCTTTCGTATTGAATTCTTTTTGCTTTTTTTATTCTTCCTTATTGGCGGAGCAGGTTTTTTCTTAAGTCTGACTTCTCTGGATGACAGCGAACCTACGGTAAATCCTATGGAAACATTTATACTAGAAAAGGAGCCATACTTATCAAGACAAGAAGAAATAAAGTCTAATGAATGGATAACTTTCGACATCAATAATTACCTGATAAATTCAGATACGGAAATTATTACTTCAACCCAGACGAAAATGAAGAAGTATAATGATAGATTGATTGGAATTCTATTTAGCGAGAGCGGAAATTATGAGATAATATTCCGAAGTAAAAAAGATAAAAAGATAATCTTCAGGGAACTTATCTCTTTTTAATTTCAGACAAAATAAAAAAAAGAGGCTACCTTTTTGGATAACCTCTTTAATTATTTTATTCTGTACCGGAGGCGGGAATCGAACCCGCACAACATTGCTGTTACTGGATTTTGAGTCCAGCGCGTCTACCAATTCCGCCACTCCGGCGAGCACGGATAACCTTATTTTAAAGGATGTGCGAATTTAGAAAAATTATCTTGAATTCTCAAATAATATTTTCTTTTAAAAAAATAAGTTTTTAAATGCCTTGCATTTTCTTTATCCAAAGGAAGTAAAGAAGCACAATAATCTAACTCCGCTTGTAGCTCACTTTCCCATTCTGCCAAATCATTTTGCAAGGTAGAAAAAGAAGAAGGATCATCCTCTAAGTCGGAAATAGCCTCATTAAATACCATCATTTTCATTAAAAATTCAGGCGGCATCGCTTCTTTATCGTCCTTTAATAGTCCGTATTCATTTAAAATATACTGAATACGCGCATCTACATCGTTGAGAACTTTATAAGCCTGATTATTGAAACCTGAAGATTCCAGCGCTTTCGCTTGTTCTTCTTCAGAAGCCAATGTAAATTTATCGGGGTGAAATAATTTACTCTTCGACAAAAATCTCTGCTTCAACAACGAAGTATCGGGAAACAGGGACACCGGCAAATCAAACCATTCAAAATATAACATCAGGTTTATTTATTGAAAAAATTCCTAAAAATATCCAGACCATTAGCAAAAATGACCAAAGATAAAATCAGAATAAATCCAATCATAGTAGCTATCTCCATGAATTTATCTGAAGGTTTCCTGCCTGTTACCACCTCGTAAAGTAAGAACATAACATGACCACCATCTAAAGCAGGGATAGGCAGAAGATTCATAAAGCCGAGGATTAAGCTCAGGACAGCCGTCATTTTCCAGAAACGTTCCCAGATCCAAACATCCCCATACATTGAGGCAATAGAACCAAATCCACCAAGGCTTTCCGACGCTTTAATTTTACCTTTAAACATCTGTCCAAAGGCTTTGAACTGGTCGCCGAGGAATTGGCTACCCAGTGAAAAACCAGCGGGAATAGATGCTAAGAAACTATATTCCCGAACATCCGATGTAAAGTAGTGATTAAAAGGATACGTAAAAGCGCCAATTTTAGCATCCTTTGTAGTAGTTATTGGCAAAGAAAGCGTGTCCTTATCTCTTAATACATTAATAACAATCTCCTTATTTGCATAAGGTTTAACCGCTTTCACAAAATCGTGAAAATAAGGTGTTGGAACGTCATTCAGACCTATAACAATATCATCAGACTTTAGACCAGCCTTTTCAGCAGGACTATTTTTAGTTACACTACTAATCTCAAAGGGAAGTCTGGCGGAGAATAAAAAATTACTTTTATTTTCATACCTGGAAAGGATATCCACCCATTTTTCATCTACTGGAATTTGGGTTACTTTTCCGTCTCTCAGCACCTCAATCGATTGAGCATTATCGATAATAATACCTCGGATAACCAATCTATCATTAAACTCGGTAAAAGGTTTATCACCAATTTTCAGAATCTGATCTCCATCTAAAAGACCTAAATCTCTACCCAATGAATCGACAGAAATACCGTTTTTCACTTGAGAGGCAGGAATATAAGATTCACCCCAAACAAAGAGCGTCATACTAAAAAGAAGGAAACCGAGAATAAAATTCACGGTTACCCCTCCGAGCATAATAATAAGTCTCTGCCAGGCGGGTTTGGAACGAAACTCCCAAGGTTGAGGCTCCTGAGCCATTTGAGCAGCATCAAAACTCTCGTCAATCATTCCTGAAATCTTCACGTAACCACCTAAGGGAAGCCAACCAATTCCATACTCTGTATCTCCTTTTTTGAATTTTATTAATGAAAACCAGGGGTCAAAAAACAAATAAAATTTTTCTACTCTGGTTTTGAAAAACCGGGCTGGAATAAAATGTCCTAATTCATGCAATACGATGAGAATCGATAAACTCAACATCAATTGACCTGCCATACTAAGAATGCTCATCCGTTTATTGGGTTAGCGTGATTAAAAATATAAGATGCAAAAATAACAACTTATTTTGCTTTAAAGTTCCAAAATACAAAGACCATGAAACTTTAAACTCTTTTTTGCATTTTTACAGAAACGATTAATTGAAATAATATAGTTTACAACAATGAATTATTTTTATTTTACTGAAATTTCCAACGGTTTTATAAGACTTGACGAAGATGAAAGCAAGCATCTTCAGTTGGTTCTCAGGCATAAACCAGGGAATTTAATTCACTTGTTAAATGGAAATGGACTTAAAGTAGAAGGATTTTTGCATGCTACAGATAAGAAAGGAGTAACTATAAAGGTAGAAAAAACAGTTTTATTTCCTAAAAAAGACTTCCAGCTCCACGTCGCTATTGGGCCAACTAAACAAATGGAAAGATTTGAATGGTTTCTTGAAAAGGCAACAGAACTTGGCATTGATTCAATAACACCATTTACTTCAACGCACGGAGAGCGAGACAAATTAAGAATGGATCGTTTAGAGAAAATTATTCGAACCGCCGGAAAACAATCTGCGAATCCTAATTTTCCAAAATTAAACGGATTAATGAGTTTTCAGGAATTAATAAATAGTTCGATAGAAAAAAATAAATATATAGCCCACTTAGATCAATCCAGCAAGGGCCATTTTTTTGATGCCATACCAAAAGGAGAAGATGTACTCATTTTAATTGGGCCTGAGGGAGATTTTACGGAAAAAGAAGTGGAGATGGCCAAAGCGCATGGCTTTTTGTCTGTGCATTTAGGTGAAAACAGGTTAAGAACCGAAACTGCTGGTATTTTTGCTACACAATGCCTAATTTTGAAAAATAAATAACGATCCAATGCCTATACTATTCATTTTAGTTCTCTCTTTGTTTGCAGTAAACGAACCACCTACCTTGAAGCTTGGGCTATTAAAGTATAACGGAGGTGGCGATTGGTATTCAAATCCGACGGCCCTACCAAATCTGGCGCAATTTTGCAATAAAAATATGGGTACAAATTTCGACCCCAATTATGGCACGGTTGAAGTTGGAAGTCTAGATATTTTCAACTACCCTTTTTTGCATTTGACAGGACATGGAAATGTAGTTTTTTCAGATAGGGAAGCAGCCAATTTACGACAATATTTAACAGGTGGCGGTTTCCTCCACATAGACGATAACTATGGTATGGATCCATACATCAGACCTGCCATGAAGAAAGTATTTCCAGAATTGGAACTTGTTGAATTACCCTTTGAACATGAAATTTATAAGCAAAAATATAATTTCACAAACGGTTTACCTAAAATCCATGCACACGATGGTAAAGCTCCCCGAGGTTATGGTTTAATATGGAAAGGGAGGTTAATTTGTTTTTATTCCGTTGAATGTGACTTGGGTGATGGATGGGAAAATCAGGAGGTACACAATGATCCTCCAGAAAATAGACTTAAGGCATTGCAAATGGGGGCCAACTTAGTAAAATATGCCTTTCAATTTTAATTCCAAATCAGATTTTTACTTTGTCTCAGGTATTTCTTGATATTCAACCAAAAGGCCATAAAAAGATAAACGATGGCGGGAGAACCCATGGTAACAAAGGTGATATATATAAAATATAAACGTACCCTGGACGATTGGACGCCCAGCCATTCGCCCCAATAGGAACAAACACCAAACAAAGATTTCTCAATAATACCTCTGAACATAAGTAATGATTTAAATTATTCGATGATATTTATCACAAAAATGGCATAAACACAAATTTAATAAAAAAAGTTCAACAATTTATCGACTTTTAAATGACCAGGTAATAAGGTGAGAAGAGACAATAGTACCGTCTTTAAAGGTTCCTACTACTTTTGTTTGAATAGATCCGGGTGTTTTATCTTTTACCGAATCAAAAACCACTTTTCTAATGTCCTCGCCTTGCAAACAGGTAAAATAAACAGGCTGGTTTGCCTTTTTAAAATAGGTGCCCGAAACCCCAGTAACCAGAGTTGAGATTGATCCCATACCTTCAGTTGCCATCGTAGCGAGTAATCCGGACGCAAGTTCTGCGGCTCCTGACTGCGCTGCGAAATAAATAGATTTAAATGGATTTTGAGTGCGTTTCGAAAAAGGAAGGATTACAGTGGCTTCGAAGCAGTTGATTTTATCAAGTCGAACACCCCACCAAAAAAGGGTTGGTATCTTAAGAACAAAAAATAAAAAAAGGGCAAATGGTTTTTTAATTTTTTCGGTAAAGGCCAGTTGCTCAGGTATTGGGTGTAAAGTATCCGTATTTTCCATAGTCTAAAATCAAATGATTATAAAATTTTAACAAAAGTAGCAGAAAAATATTCCAATTTAATGGTTTTTCTTTCAAAATAGCGGGTTAAAATTGTACTTTTGACCGCGAAGATGAAACTTTAGAAAATAACCATCTGAATAAAGGAAATTATGAATCTACACGAATACCAAGGTAAAGAGTTGTTAAAGAAATTTGGTGTTGCCATTCAGGAAGGCATTGTAGCTGGAAACATGCAAGAAGCGATGGAAGCCTATACTGCGTTGACTGCCAAAACGAATTCTCCATTCGCCATTGTAAAAGCTCAGATTCACGCTGGCGGTCGTGGTAAAGGAGGAGGAGTTAAGCTAGCTAAAAATGCCGCTGATTTTGAACTTCATGCTAACAACATTTTGGGCATGTATTTGAGAACGCCCCAAACCGCTGGAGGGATGGAAGGACCAGGCAAACTGGTTAGTAAAATTCTCGTTGCCGAAGATGCTTATGCTCCTGATTTTGATGCTTGTAAAGAATTATATGTCTCTATTCTTATGGATAGAGAAAAAAAATGTAATGTCATTATTTATAGCACAGAAGGTGGTATGGATATTGAAAAAGTAGCCGAGGAAACGCCGGAAAAGGTTCAAAAAGAATGGGTTGACGCTACCTTGGGTCTTCAGGCTTTTCAAACTAGGAAAATTGCCTTTAATTTAGGATTAAGTGGAAAGGCGTTCAAAGAAATGACTTCTTTCATTACCAAACTTTATACTGCTTTCGTTGCATCAGATGCCGCGCTATTTGAAATTAATCCTTGCCTGAAAACAGGTGATGATAGAATTATTGCCGTTGATGCAAAAGTTACGATAGACGATAATGCATTATACAGACATCCCGATTTAGAAGCTCAACGCGATAACAGCGAGGAAGATCCAACAGAAGTTGAAGCCAGAGAGTCTGATTTGAATTATGTGAAATTAGACGGTAACGTAGGTTGTATGGTAAATGGTGCTGGTTTAGCGATGGCAACCATGGATATAATAAAACTTTCAGGTGGTGAACCTGCAAATTTCCTTGATGTTGGTGGAACTGCTGATGCCAAAAGGGTGGAACTGGCTTTCCGTATTATCCTGAAAGATCCTGCTGTTAAAGCCATTTTAATAAATATTTTTGGTGGCATCGTCCGTTGTGACAGAGTGGCACAGGGTGTCATTGATGCTTACAAAAATATGGGCAATATTCATGTTCCCCTCATTGTTAGATTACAAGGAACCAATGCAGATTTGGCTAAAAAAATGATTGACGAATCAGGACTTGCCGTGCAATCGGCTATTGCTCTTGAAGAAGCGGCCGATTTAGTGAGAAATGTTTTTGAAAAAGCATAAATTTTGAAATTAATAGTGAAAACACTGGCAGGTCTTGAAGAAGTCCTGGCCAGTGAACTTCAGTTACTTGGTGCTGAAAATATTGAGTTAGGTACTCGTTCTGTGTTTTGTGAAACTGATCTTGAAGGCGTATATCGCCTGAATATTTGTCTTAGTACTGCACTAAGGATTCTTATTCCCATTGTAAGATTTGAAGCTGAAGATGAAACGGAGCTTTATGACTGTATGAATGAAATTCCCTGGGAAAAGTATGTTTCTCCTACAGGAACCATTGCCGTTGATGCTATTGCCCAAGGTGAAGTATTTCGCCATTCTCATTATATTGCCTTAAAAACTAAAGATGCAGTCGTTGACCGATTCAGATCTTTATTTGATGTGAGGCCTAATGTTGATATCAATTTTCCCGACCTAAGGATAAATGTCCATAATAACGACAAAACGTTTACCGTATCCCTCGATTCATCAGGAACTTCTCTTCACAGAAGAGGTTATAGAGAGGAAGGTGAAGAAGCACCTTTAAACGAGGTATTGGCAGCGGGTATGATTCGGTTAAGCCAGTGGAATAAAGATTGCCCGTTTATAGATCCTATGTGTGGATCAGGTACTTTGTTAATTGAAGCTGCCCTTTTTGCCCGAAATATCGCACCAAATAAGAACCGAAAGGACGGATTTTGTTTCCAGCGGTGGCCAAATTTCCAACCGGAGTTATTGGAAAAGGTACGAAATGAAAGTATAAGTAAGGAAATTCCCTTCAATATCGGTATTTACGGAGGTGATATTCGCGAAAGTGCTACCCGTGCAACCAAAGCAAATATCCGTGCCGCTGGTCTTTTAGATACTATTTCCATCGAAACCAGATCTTTTGAAAAAAGTATTCCTCCGCCGCCTCCAGGTATTTTAATGGTGAATCCGCCTTATGATGCCCGTATGTCGCTTGAGGATGCTTCCCTTTTTTATAAAAAATTAGGCGATAAGTTTAAATCCGGATATGAAGGTTATCAAGCCTGGGTGATTACTGGAAATCCAGAAGCTGCGAAAGCCATTGGTTTGAGAACTTCCAGGAAAATTCCACTTTTTAATGGCAACATTGCTTGTAAATTTTTGAAATTTGAGATGTATTCTGGTACAAAAAAGATGAAAAATGAAAAATAATCTGCGTTTCTTTCTTCTTTTAACGCTTTTTATACCTTCTGTTTTTTTTCCATTAATGGCTCAGTTACCCTACAAAATTTCCATAATTAATAAGTCTATACCGGAATTACTAAAAGACGGTACTACAAATGTTTATTTTACAACGCTTTCTTTTTCATCTAATTTTACTTTAAATTCTTCTCATAAACAAATGTTAAATGCCCATTCAAAACCATCTCCTTTTAATGGGGTTTCGGCCAGACCTTTGGCATTCTTTTGCAGAATTGAGGTATTACTGGAAAAGAAAAATGGCATACCCATTAAATTCCGATTAGGAGATATAGATAAGGTGGATCAATTGGAGGGTAAATTTTTATGGTAATTTATAATTCATCATTTGCAAAACCGAGGCCAAATCTATCTTTATAGATACCCATTTTACCTTCTTTTACATAGAATCCTCCTTTAACAAAATCTTCGCCCAAATCAAAGCTACCGTCTAAATCAATGTATTTTGTATTTTTATTAGCAAAAGCGGCGTGTAAAGCGGCGGTAATGCTAATACAGCTCTCGTCATTACATCCCCAAAATAAAGATATTCCAGCCAGTTCAGCGATTCTACCAATATCCATAGCGTTTAAAATACCCCCACATTTCATTAATTTGATATTAAAAATACCAAAAGGCTTTTCAATAAGCCACGGAAAAACCGATTGGGTAGATTTTAGAGATTCATCAGCACAAAAAGTACCTCTAATCGTTTCAGGATAAACCAAGAGATCACTTTCATGGCCAACCTTAAATGGTTGTTCGATTAATTCAATGTTTTGATGGGCAGTTTCATTTAAAAAATAAGAAAGATCCTCTGAAGAATAACCTTGATTTGCATCCACTCTAAGGGTAACTCCATCACCAAAATATTCCCTTAAGGCATTAATCCTGAGTACATCAGACACAGGATCATCTCCAGTTTTAATCTTAAAAACAGTAAACTTATCGTTATAAAAGTTAACAGCCTCCTTCAGGGTATCCTCCACATTCATGATACCAATGGTTACTGAAGTAGGCAACTCATCGAAATGTTTCCCGTAAATATCTACCACAGGCATTTTTGCCCATTGTCCATACGCATCATGTAAGGCAATATCAAGCGCTGCCAAAGCCCCTGGATTATTTGGAATAAGTTGTTGAAATTCCCTTATCAAACCTAAAAATCCTCTGATATCCCTACCCTTTAAACGAGGTAAAACCCATTTATTTAGCACCTCCTCCGCTTCAATGGGCGACTCCCCTACTACTTCAGGCGCTGGATTTGCGGCACCATAACCAATGATACCATTTTCCAATTGAATAGTTAAGCAGATATTTTCCACATCATCAATAATTCTACCGGCTATGGCATAAGGTTTTTGAAGTTTCAAATTTTTTCTGATAACCTTAATCTGATCAATTCTCATGATGAAATAGTTTGATTTAAAGTAATTTTCTGAAAGCTTCCCAAAGAATCATACCCATAGAAACGGAAACATTTAAGCTGTGCTTTGAGCCCACCTGGGGAATTTCCACCACGGCATTAGCTAAAGGAAGAAAAAGAGGTTGCACCCCATCGACTTCATTCCCAAATATAATCACATATTTATGATTTTTGATAAATTCAAAATCTTGCAACCAAATACTTCCTTCCACTTGTTCAGCCAGAATAATTTCCCAACCATCTTCTTTCAATTCCTCTACCATTGAAACTTCATTTTCTATATATTCCCAGGATACGGTTTGAGTTGAACCCAACGCTGTTTTTAAAATTTCCTTATGAGGAGGTTGTTGCGTAATGCCGGATAGATATAATTTTTCAATACCCAACGCATCTGAGGTGCGGAAAGCGGAACCAACATTTAGTGCACTTCTAACATTATCCAACCAAATTCGAACGGGTATCGTTTTCCTATTTTCAGATAAAACAAAAGGATTATCTTCCAAATAAGTAGTCGATTTCTTTCTAGTTAACATAGTAATTTTCCTGAAATTTAAAATATATTGCAAAGGTATTTAAATCGAAGGAAAATGGACTTACTATTCGTTTATGGAACATTATTACCAGAATGTAATCTTTCCATTTCTACCCAATTCCTTGAAGAGACTGAATTTTTAGGGCACGGATATGTTTTTGCAAAGCTGTATGACCTTGGAGATTATCCGGCAATGGTTTTAGATATAACCTATGAGCATAAAGTTTTCGGACAAATTTATCGGCTGCATTCCCCGAAAAAAACGCTGGCTTTACTTGACGATTATGAGGACATAAACCATTCGTTTCCAGAGGATAATGACTATATCCGCGCGGTAGTAAAAGTAAACAGTAGGGAAAGTGAAATGAATGCCTACGCTTATTTATATACAAAGGATGTTTTACCTTTAAAAAAGATACCTTCTGGTGATTACCTTTCTTACCTTACAGATAAATAGTCAAAACAAACAAATAAAATGAGTGAACCTATTTTTTCAGCAGCTACATTATGCGTTCAGGAAACGGTTGATCCTATGGACACTTCTTCGCATACTTTACCCATTTACGCCACATCTTCCTTTGTTTTTGATAATTTACAACAAGGTATAGATATTTTTTCTGGAGCTGAAAGTGGTTATTTATATGGCCGTTTTGGTAATCCTACCTGTGATGCAGTAGCTGAAAAATTAGCTGCCCTGGAATCTTATGGTTTACCAGAAAATGCTCACTGTGTATTAGTTAGCTCAGGCATGGCCGCTATATCTGCTGTTTTAATGGCTTTACTGAAACCAGGTGATAAGATATTGACCCAGGCAGATATTTATGGTGGAACCACTGATTTTTTCAATCAAATACTGGCCTCATACAACATAGGATTTGAAACGGCCGATTTAAATGATGTCGAACAAGTTGAAAATATCCTTTCCAACGATCCTTCCATTCGTCTTATCTATTTAGAATCGCCAACTAATCCAATTTTAACCTGTGTTGATTTAGAAAAATTAGTTTCGCTGGCAAAAAAATATAACAAATTAACCGTCATTGATAATACTTTTTGTACGCCTGTAGTACAACAACCTTTAAAATGGGGCATAGATTATGTCGTGCACTCAACCACTAAATATTTGAATGGGCACGGAAATACTATTTCGGGATGTATAATTGGTAAATGTGCTGAAGTAATGCAACGAGTCAAACAAACGGTAAAATTAATGGGCTGTTCTGCCAATCCCTGGGATGCCTGGTTGGTGAATAACGGATTAAAAACACTTGCTTTACGCATGGAGAAGCATAGTTTAAATGCAATGGAACTCGCAAAATTTTTATCCACTCACCCATCCGTGAAGAAAGTGTATTATCCCGGGCTTTCTCAACACAAAACACACAGCATTGCAAGTAAACAAATGCAATATTTTGGAGGAATGCTGTCTTTTGAGCTGAACGGAGGTATTGAAGTAGCCAGAAAATGTATTGATAAGTTAAAATTAGCAACTATTGCTCCAACATTGGGCGATGTTAACACATTGATCATGCATCCTTACACCATGTCACATAGAAATGTACCATCTGCGGTCCGTGAGAAATATGGGATAAGCGAGGGACTCATCAGGGTTTCTGTAGGTATAGAAGCGATAGGTGATTTAATAAATGATTTCAGACAAAGTTTAGCAGATTAATTATTTACCCCCTGCAGACATGGCTCTTCGCATAAACATTTGAGCTCTATTAGATTCAACGGCCTGAATTTCTAATATCTCACCATTTGGCATTTTCAATAAAAGATCTGGCTTTTTGGTTTTAGTCAATTCATCCTGGAACCTCGAGTCATTGGAGTTCATTTCCAGGAATCCTTTTCTGAGACCAAAATAATAGTAGATATCATTAGGTAATTTCAAATAAACATAAATTCTATCGTCATTATTTGCGGGCATTTTTATTTCAATAAACGTATTAATTTTTTTACTCACTGGTTTTCCTCCGACGCTAATAAGACCCACATTGGTATTTGCATTGATAAATGCCTGATATTCATCATCCCATTTCAGCTTTACATTACCAAAAAGAAAAGAATAGGGATTAAGTTTAGCGGGAATCTCAAAAAGGCCGGAACTTAACTGGGAAAGCACCTCTTTAGTTTCATCTGTGTTACCTAATAATCTGGTAAGCAAGCGATTGTAATAATCCAGATCAGAAAGATAGGCAATAGGTTCTGAACCAAAGGCAGCACTGGCCATTTCATTTTCAATAATCCTTAGAAATTTTTCAGGTATCTTAAGATTAAGCCCAAGAATAAGGTCTAAGTCGAGCACTAATTTTTGAACTTCCCCTGTATCTGACATTTCCTGTGTTGGGGGCATGGTAGTTTTCAAAAACCCGGTCGCCTTAACATCGGCCATTTTTAGTCCAGCAGCGAGGGTAAAGTCACCTTCTGCAGTAATTTTAGCTGTTTTATCATCTAAAACAAGTAGGTTACCCACACAATTTCCTCTTAACACACAAAGTGAATCGCCAAATAGAAATTGATCTTTAAGTCTCTCGTACCTAATAAAACCATTAGCGGGAAAGATGGGTCTATCTTTTCATGAGGTGAGCGGTTGTAAGAACCTTGGATAAATAGAGGCATTTTCCGCACTCAAAAAGAATCCTGTCTCAAGGAAGAGGCCTTCAGGATCTTTTGGCCTGTTTGCCTCAATGACGAGATTTTTTTTATCTGCCCTGGTATTCAACCTGAACCAACTATTTTCCTCAATAGCTGAAGATTCAAGTCTGGCATACCCGTCAAAAGAAAGATTTATATCTTCCGAGGAAAGGCCAATTTCTCCATAAAAGCTCGTTTTCGTATCTATTCGAAAATCGTCCAGGGCATCAATTTCACCTTTAGCTCTGGTTGCTGTGGCCTTTTGAGACATCAAACCCTTACCGACCCGTTGACCAATAATCGAAGAGAAGGCAATTTCCTGATTCTTGCCAGGCAGGTTATACTCATAAAAGCCAGAAGCTACATAGTCCTTTCTACCTTTCACCTTAACGTTTGCCTTTATAATTTTATGATTCTGGTTTATGGTATCACAGATAATAATAGCATTAGCAAAGGAGTCAATTAATCCATTTGAACGAATGGTGACCATCCCTTTATCGGGAAAAATTCTGGCATCCGCCGCATGAATAAAATCTACGCCACCTATTTCAAGACTAAAATCTTTTAGATTATACCTGGCATTTTTACCATTAAACCGTAAAGAATCCTGATTAGCTACTTTCGAGGCAAATACACCAACGGAAGCAGTATCAGACTTAAAATAAACCATTTGATCTTTGATATTCCAATCAAAATCAATTAATGAGGTAGTATATTGATTAAAAGGAAGGTTAGTTAATAACTTTCCGTCATTACCAGTGAAGACACCCAAGCCATTGTTGAAGTTAAGGTCCGCTTTAACATTAAGAGCCTCCAACAAAACTTCTTCCTCTGTTTTCCCTTTAATTTTAAGCCAGGCAGTATCACTTTTGGCTGTATTGGCACCAAACTTAAGTTTATCTGCCTTTAACGAAGCCAATGGCCAGTTTAACAAGCCGCTACCACCAACACCGTCGGGGGTAAGAATTAAATTACCATCAAAAAGATAGGAACCGGACTTAAAAACGGAAAAAGACTGGGAACCCGAAGCCAGATAAAGGCTATCTTGGTAAGGTTTCCAGGTTACAGTGACCTCTTTCCCTACCACTTTGGGAATTTCGAGGGGTTTTATTTCCTCTTCCAAAGAAAAATTCCT